>NZ_JBAVYV010000370.1:0-27207 GCF_049588435.1 Ilumatobacter sp. | reverse complement strand
TCGCGATCGCAGATCGAAACGCGGGCTGGAAATCACCGACCGTGAACTCGACGTTCGCGTCGACGAGATCGATGCAGTGGTGCGGGATCTCCGCCTGCTCGGCCGGCGTCGGTGTGGCCGTCCCGATGTCCATTCCCCGGTACACCTGCATGCTGTCGACCGACACGATCTCGATGTCGCCCAGCCGGCGGGCGACGGCGAGCGCCACGTCGGACTTTCCCGACGCGGTCGATCCGACGAGCGCGACCCGCACCGGGCCGGACTCAGAAATGCTCGCCCTCGGCAATGCGCTGGTGGTGATGGATCACCTCGGCGACGATGAAGCGGAGGAACTTCTCGGTGAACGCGGGGTCCAGACCGGATTCCTCCGCGAGCGCGCGCAGTCGGGCGAGCTGGATCTCCTCACGACCGGGGTCGGCGGGAGGCAACTGCGCTTCCTTCTTGTAGCGGCCGACCGCCTTGGTGATCTTGAACCGCTCGGCGAGGAGGTGGACCAACGCCGCATCGATGTTGTCGATACTCGATCGGTATTCGACCAGGCGTTCGTCGGGCTGCTGCGCGGGAGCGTGCTCGTTCATGCTCACAGCGATGCTACGGGAATGCGCACCGTGTGGCGGGCGTCGGCGACGTGCTCGACGAACTCACCGATCAGGTGATGTGGCGCGGCGCGGGTGACCTCGACACGGGCATAGCTGCCCGCGCGCATCGGGGCCGGTGGCACGAAGTGGACGAGCTTGTTCTGACGCGTGCGCCCGGACGTGACCGACGGGTCCTTCTTCGATGGTCCCTCGACGAGCACTTCCTCGATCCGTCCGACGCGCGCCTCGTGCTTGGCGATCGCCGATCGTTCGACCACGACCCGGAGTCGCTCGAATCGCTCGCTCGCCACGGCCGGGTCGACGAACTCACCGACCATGTCGGCGGCCTCGGTACCGGGGCGGGGCGAGAAGATGAAGGTGTAGGCATAGTCGTACTCGGCGGCCGCAGCGACCTCGAGGGTGCGCACGAAGTCGGCCTCGGTCTCGCCGGGGAAGCCGACGATGATGTCCGTCGACACGGCGAGGTCAGGAATCGTCCGACGGGCCTCGGCGAGCCGCTCCAGGTAGCGCTCACCGGTGTACCCACGGTGCATCAGCGCGAGCACCCGGTCGCTGCCCGACTGCAACGGGTAGTGCAGGTGCTCGCACACCGCAGGTGTCTCGGCCATCGCTGCGAACGTGTTCGGACGCATGTCCTTCGGATGCGGGCTCGTGTAGCGCACGCGGCGGATGCCCTCGACGGCTCCGACGTCGCGGAGCAGATCGGCGAACAACGGACGGAGCTTCGCCGATTCGTCGCCGGCGTGACGCGCCGCGAGCTGGAGATCGCGGCCGTAGCTGTTGACGTTCTGGCCGAGCAGCGTCACCTCGGTGACCCCGTCGGCGGCCAGCTGTTCGACCTCGGCGACGATGTCCTCATACGGGCGGCTCATCTCCTCGCCACGCACGGCGGGCACGATGCAGAACGCACAGTTGTTGTCGCACCCGATCTGGATCGTGACCCAGCTGTTGTAGCTCTTCTGGCGTCGGACCGGGAGCGCGGACGGGAACATCGCATGGTCGTCGATGACCGCGGCCTCGAGGATCTCGGTGATCGGGACCTCGGAGGACCGGGCGGCTTCGAGCAGCTCGGCGGCGCGATGCACGTTGTGCGTTCCCATCACGACGTCGACGTGCCCGGCGCGTTCGGCGACCCGGTGCTGATCCTTCTGGGCGAGGCACCCGGACACGACGATCTGACGGCCGTCCTTCTTGGCCTTCCAGGTCTTGAGGTGACCGAGGTTTCCGTAGAGCTTGTTGTCGGCATTCTCGCGGATGCAGCACGTGTTCAGGACGACGACGTCAGCGACGGATTCGGACTCCGCACGTACGAGACCATCGGCCTCGAGCAGCCCGGCGATGCGTTCGGAGTCGTGTTCGTTCATCTGACAGCCGTACGTCTGCACGACGTAGCTGCGCTGGGGAACTCCGGGGACCGACTCCGACATGACCGACAGGCTATCTATGCCCGGACGAACGGGATCTGGATCGGGTACGTCCACCGAACCCCCTCGTTCGCTCGGACCGCTCCGATGATGCTGAACACGACGTTCACCACGAGGGCGCCCATGAGGAACACGAAGAACGCGGCGAACGCAATCCCGAATCCGACGCCGGCACCGGTCTCGGAGCCGGCTGCGCTGAACGCACCCGACACCGCGAGCCCGCCGAAGAAGACGACGAATGCCCCGAGGTAGGCAGCGAGGAACGTCAGTTGGAAGTTGAGCGCTTGACGCGAGTTCCACCGCGTCTCGGGGCGACGTTCGTCGTCGGAGATCAAGTAGAAGACGAGGGGCAACACGAAACCACCCACGACCACGCCGCCGTGGGTCAGGATCGACAGCGTCCTGTCGTCGCTGTTGGGAGCGTCATTCGCCGCGGCCGGACCCCATGCGGACCCGTCCCACCAGCGCATGCCGACACCGTCGGGGTACCAGCCCGGCGGCGGTGTCGTCGCTGCCGGTGGAGGTGGCAGCGGAGTGTCCGCCGGAGGTGAAGTGTCCGTTGGAGATGGTGGCGCAGGTGACGGCTCCGCGGGCGCAGACTCCGGGTGCGGCGACGGCACCGCGGACGATGACGGCGGAGGCGGCGTGTCGCTCATGGCGTCACGGTACTTCCGAGATCTGTGCACCGACGGGTAGCGTTCCGGCCGTGATCGCCATTCTCGAGTCCAACGACACCGTCACCCAGCTTCTCTCCATGGTGCACATCTTGAGCGCCATCGCGGCGTTCGGGCCGCTCTTCCTGTATCCCCGCATGCAACGTGCAGGTGAGACCCAAGCAATGGCCGCACTGCACATGAAGCTCGTGTTCCCCGCGCTCGTCCTGCTCTGGGTCGCCGGGATGGGGATGGCCGGGACGGAGAAGCTGAGCGTGGGCGGAACCTGGTTCGTCTCGATCGCAATCGTGCTGTGGCTCGTCGCCATGCTCGTCAGCTGGTTCCTCATCCGCCCGTCGATCACCGACACCTCCGAGCAGGCTCGCAAGATGATGGCGGCAGGCATCGGCATCACCCATCTGGTCCTGGTGATCTCGCTCTACCTGATGATCTTCAAGCCCGGCGGCTACGCATTCAACACCTGATCACGACAACCTTCTCCGACGGGTGATCGACGCGATGTCGATCAGCGCCCGAGGAAGTCGATGATGGTGCTGTTGACGAGCGCGGGGTCTTCGAGCTGCATGAAGTGACCGATGTGGTCGAACACGACGACCTCGGATCCCGGTGCGAGGTCGGCTTCGAGCCCGGTGGCCAGTTCGACGCCGATGCAGCCGTCGTTTCGCCCATGGAGGTAGAGCGTCGGCTGCGGGGGAACGATGTTCCCGGCAGCTTCCCATTCTGCGAGCGCGGCTGATTGGAGTTCGGGCTGGAACGTCGCGCGGTAGTAGCCGAGCGTGGCCGCGAGGTGGCCCTCGGGACTCGCCGCCTCGACGAAGTTCTGAATGTCTCCGTCCGGTTCGAAGCCGGGCGACCAGTCGTTCCAGAGCCCACGGATGAAGGCCCAGTCGTCGTGAGGGACGACCATCTCGGAGAGCGGGTGTTGGAAGAAGAACATGTAGCACGATCGACGGAGCTGCGCGTAGTCGAAGAAGGCGGCTCCGACTCGGCCTGCGGGCGGGACGGCCATCATCACGACCTTGTCCCACCGCTCGGGTTCTTTCGATGCCGCGATGTTCGCGGCACCCGAACCCCAGTCGTGTCCGATGATCACCGCGTCACCGTCTGCATCGAGGATGTCGTGCAATCGGCACGCATCGCGTCCTCGGGCGCCGGCCTGGTAGAGCCCGTCGGGAGCGAGTCCCGACGGCGCGTATCCGCGCGTCCAGGGGGCGACCGCTCGATAGCCAGCGGCGGCAAGTTCGGGCAGCAGGTGCCTCCACGAGTGGGGTGAGTCGGGGAATCCGTGCAGGCAGAGCGCGAGTGGCCCGCTTCCCGCCTCGAGCCATTCGACGTGCATGCCATCGATGTCGGCAGATGCTTGGGTGATGGAGTTCATGCTCGGTGCTCCCCGGTTCGATGAATTCTGGCTCGCGGGCGACGGCCTCTTCAGTCGTCGGTGGTCGACGACAGTACTGGTGTCCACGTCGACCGATCGACGGGCATCACGACGCGCGACGGCCCGGGCATTCCCGTAGGAATGACCCGGGCCGTCGAGCAGCGATGTGGAGACGCTGAATCAGTCGAGCGCGATGGGCTGCTCGTCGGCGTCGGTGAAGGCATCGACGACGTCGGCCACGTCGGGCGTGGCGTTCGGATCCTCCTTCAAGCCCGACAGGATCAGCACCTTGTCGCTGATCTCCATCATCACCTCGGGATTCGTCCGCAGGTAGTCCTTGGCCTTCTCGCGACCCTGGCCGAGCTGCTGGCCCTCGTAGGTGAACCAGGCACCCGACTTCTTCACGATGCCGAAGTCGACGGAGAGGTCGATCAACGAACCCTCGCGGCTGATGCCCTTGCCGTACATGATGTCGAACTCCGCCTGCTTGAACGGCGGCGACACCTTGTTCTTCACGACCTTGACCCGGGTACGGTTGCCGACGGCGTCGGTGCCGTCCTTGAGCGTCTCGATCCGTCGGATGTCGAGGCGCACCGACGAATAGAACTTCAGCGCCCGCCCACCGGGCGTGGTCTCGGGCGAGCCGAACATCACGCCGATCTTCTCGCGCAGCTGGTTGATGAAGATGCAGATCGTGTCGGTCTTGCTGAGGTTGCCCGTGAGCTTGCGCAAGGCCTGGCTCATGAGGCGCGCCTGCAGACCGACGTGGGTGTCGCCCATCTCTCCTTCGATCTCGGCGCGGGGCGTCAACGCCGCCACCGAGTCGACGACCACGACGTCGATCGCACCGGAACGGGTCAACATGTCACAGATCTCGAGCGCCTGCTCACCGGTGTCGGGCTGCGAGATGAGAAGCTGATCGACGTCGACACCGATCGCCGCGGCATACACCGGGTCCATCGCGTGCTCGGCGTCGATGTAGGCACACACACCACCGTTGCGTTGCGCTTCGGCCACGACGTGCATCGCGAGGGTGGACTTGCCGGAGGACTCCGGCCCGTAGATCTCGGTGACGCGCCCACGGGGCAGGCCGCCGACACCGAGCGCCAGGTCGAGCGCGAGCGCTCCGGTCGGCACCACCCGGACGTCCATGTTCGTCCGGTCGCCCATCTTCATGATGGCGCCGGTTCCGAACTGCTTGTCGATCTGCTGGAGGGCGATCTCGAGGGCCTTGGAGCGGTCGTCTTTTGCCATGTCGTGTCTCTCTTTCGTTGCGTTCTGTCGTGGCTGGGAGGGATTGGTCACCATCATGACGAGGGGGTACCTCACAGTTGAGCGGAGGTCCCGCTCAGATGTCGGTCAGGCGTGCGAGTCGGCTGTCGGTGGCGAACTGCACCATTGTGATTTGCAGCGTACAAGACGAACAGCCGTTCGTACAAGTACCCCGTGCACGAACGACCGGTGTCCAGCCGGAATTCCACGTTCGTACCGCGCGTGACGGATTTGGCAGACTCTCCCGGTGCGGCGTTCCCTCGGCGGTCTGATCTTGCTCGTCTCAGCGGGCTTCTTCGCGCTCGCGATCAGCACGTTCTGGCTCGGCCGGGTCGCCTTCAGCCCAGAGGTCAACACCGAATCCACCTATGCGATCCTCGGCGACGAGGACATCCAGCAGCAGATCTCATCGGTGGTGTCCGGAGCCGACGCCCAGGAGCTCGGGCTCTCCCCGGCCGACCTCAAGGTGCTGGTCAACCAGGTCACACGCATTCGCGACGGAGCCACCGAGATGCGTGTCTTCACCGCCGCCGCGCACGAACGGTTGATCGGTGACCGGGACGAGGCGGTCGTGATCACCCCTGCCGAGCAGGTCCAGATCACCCGGACCGAACGTGCCGCGGTGTTGCCAGCCATCACGCTTCCGGTCGAGCGTGTCGCCGCATTCGACGTGCTCTCCTCGATCACGTCGTGGGCGGCCCTGGTCAGCATCGGAATCGCCGTCGTCACCCTGCTGTTCGGCCTCATCCTGCGACCGGAACGCGGCGAGTTCTCCTACGCGTTCGGAACCGGCTGCATCGCGACGGGCGTCGGGTTGATCATCTCCGGATACCTCGTGCCGACCTTCGTGTTCCCGCTGATCTCCGACGACATCTGGGTCGGGGTGTTCCCGAGCCTGGCGACGCACCGGATGCCACTGACGTTCGGCGCGGCGTTCACGCTGATCGTGCTCGGGGCGGCCGCGATGCTGTTCACCGGCGGCGGGCGCCAACGACGACAACGGTCCACTCCCCTGGCTGCCACCCGCTATCGCGAACAGCAGCGCTGGAGCAACTGAAAACGACAGAACCCGCTCCGAAGAGCGGGTTCTGTATTCGACCTCGAGCCACGTGAGTGACTCATTTGGTGCTTCCCCTGGGACTTTCGCCCAGGGCATCACATGGATGAAGAGCCACGTGAATGACTCATTTGGTGCTTCCCCTGGGACTTGAACCCAGAACCAATGGATTAAGAGTCCACTGCTCTGCCAATTGAGCTAGAGAAGCAAACAGCGTCGCAGGATATCTCCGTTTGACGACTGTCACGCATCGCTGCGCAGGGTGGCCAAGGGGACTTGAACCCCCAACCGCCAGGATCACAACCTGGTGCTCTACCTATTGAGCTATGACCACCATGACCCGCCCGGGTATGTGGGGCGAGGCCGGACATTCTGCCAGGGAGTCGGGCGATCCGCACCCTCGGATTCGACGATGTGGCCGACGTTCGGGCCGAGGTCGATTTCCGAGCGGCCGACACCGCGCATCAGATCGGCGCCGGCGCGCCGTCGACGAACAACGGCGTGATCCCTTCGGCCTCGACGTCGGCGAGCATCTCGTCGACGGTCGGCGCAGACAGGTCACCCGACGCGGCGTCGACGATCATCGGGAGCAGGCGGGCGTCGCTGGTGGTGTTGAGGAACATCTGCGGATGGGCGAGCACGTAGCGCACGGCACGGGCGATCGGCGCTGCGTCGGTGAGCGGGTCGTACCAGCTGAACCGGCTGGTGTCGCCGTCGACCCACGCTCCGCGAGCGATCGACTTGATGGTCTGAACGGCAACCGACCGATCCGCGCACACATCCAGCAGACGCTCGACATCGGAGCGGTATCCCGAGTTCTCCATCATCACGAAGTTGATCGGGAGCAGCACGGAATCGAAGTCGAATCGTTCGAGACTGCGCCGATGCATCTCGGCGATCGGGACCCCGTGTCCGGTGACGCCGATGTGCGCCGCCAGACCCTCCTCGTGGGCCGACGCGAGTGCCTCGACGGCACCGCCCGGCGCGAATGCCTGGTCCCATCCGTCCTGGTCGACCAGGTTGTGCAGCTGGATCAGGTCGACCGACCCGACGTCCATCCGATCGAGCGACCGCTCGAGTTCGGCCCGCGCGCCGGCCCCGTCGCGTGCACCGGTCTTGGTCGCGAGGAACACCTCGTCACGGTGGGTCGCCAGCCATGGCCGCAGCCGGAGCTCCGATTCGCCGTACGAGGCCGCAGTGTCGATGTGATCGATCCCCCACTCCCGGACCGCCTCCAGCGTGGCGTCGGCGCGCTCCTGGCTCATCGCACCGAGTGCAGCCGCTCCGAAGATCACCCGGGAGGATTCGTGTCCGGTCGATCCGAACGGTGCACGAGGAAGCATGCATTCACGGTAGCTCGCTGACATCGCGGCCGTCCGGTGCCAGACTTCGCGCATGCAGATCGGCGAGCACGTGCGCACCGACACGGGATGGGAAGTGGTCGACGAGTCCCCGACCGACGACCGCGGCATCACCATCGGATCGAACTTCATGATCGGCAACGGCTACGTCGGATATCGCGGTACCCGACCCGACCAGCGCGCCGACGGATTCGTCGGGTGCTTCGTCTCCGACACCCACGACATGGCCGACGGTGTCCGACGCGAGCTGGCGAGCGTGCCGAACGGACTGTACGTGCGGCTGTCAGCGGACGGTCTCCCGCTCACGTTCGACCCGGCTCAGGCGGCCGAGGTCGAACTGGACGTACGGACCGGTGAGTGCACGCACCGCTCGACCTGGACGAACGGGACCAGCGAAGCACTGGTCTCGGTCCGCCGGTTCGCGAGCCTCGACGACCTGCATCTGATGATGCAGCAGGTGACCGTCGTGGCGACGCACGAGATGGAGTTGCGGGTCCATACCGGGATCGACCCGGAGGTGTGGAGCCTCCACGGAGATCACCTCGGGCGCGTCATCACCACCCGCGAAGACGGACTGGCCACCGCGAGGTGTACGACACCGGAGTCGAAGGTCGACATCGCGGTCGCATCGTCATGGCGATTCGGTCCCGACTCGTCGCAGCTGTGGCCCGGCGACGACATCACGATCACGTCGGCGATGGCCGTTGCCACGTCGAACGACGACGACGTTCCGTTCGGACCGCTGGAGCGGTCGTTCGAGAGCGCTGAGTCGGCGATCGAACTCGGCTACCGCGAGGCGCTCGAACGGTCCGCGACGCGTTGGGCGGACTTCTGGGACACCGCCGATGTCGTGATCCAGGGCGAGTCGACGATGGCAGCCCAGGCCGCGCTGCGGTTCTCGATCTGGCACAACCGGATCGCCACGCCGGCCCACAGCGATCGGTTGCCGATCGGAGCCCGTGGTCTGTCCTGTCAGGCGTATCAGGGTGCAGCGTTCTGGGACCAGGAGATGTTCAACCTCCCGGCCTTCCTGTTGACCGCCCCGGAGATCGCCCGCAGCATCCTGGTCTACCGCTGGCGCACGCTCGACGGTGCGCGTCGCAAGGCCGAGCGACTCGGATACGAGGGCGCCTTCTACGCCTGGATCAGCGGCACGACCGGCGACGAGCTCTGCCCCGACTTCTTCTTCGACGACGTGATCACCGGACGTCCGATCCGCAACCACTTCAACGTCTGGCAGATGCACATCAGCCCCGACATCGCGCTCACCGTCGAGCGGTACTGGAACGTGACCGGCGACGACGGCTTCATCGTCGATCACGGCGCCGAGATCGTGTTCGAGGTGGCGACGTTCGTCAGTTCGTTCGTCACGTTCGTCCCCCACCGCGATCGATACGAGATCATCCGTCTACTCGGTCCCGACGAGTGGCACGAGAACGTCGACAACGAGGTCTTCACGAACCGGGTCACGCAGATCGCGCTCGGGGCTGCGCTGCGGATCCACGGCTGGATGGCCGAGCAGCACCCGGATCGTCTGGCCGAGCTCGACGTCGGCGACCGGGTGGATCGGTGGCGTGACGTCCACGAGAAGCTGTATGTCCCCGAACCGGATGCCGACTCGTTGCTGATCGAGCAGTTCGACGGGTTCTTCGCCCTGGAGGACACGACACCCGAGGTACTCAGCGAGCGTCTGATCCACCCGGAGGAGTACTGGGGATGGCCGAACGGCGTCGCCGTGCACACGCAGGTGTCCAAGCAGCCCGATGTCGTGCAACTCTTCGCCGTCGACCCGACCTATCCGCTCGACGTGCAGCGCGCGAACTACGCGTTCTACGAGCCGCGGTGCGCACACGGGTCGTCGTTGAGTCACTCCGTCCACGCCACGGTCGCCGCCCGCCTCGCCTCGATCGAGCCGGATCTGATCGACCAGGCCGTCGAGTACTTCATGGCCACCGCCACCCTCGATCTCGAGTCCACGCAGCAGGACAGCGTCGGAGGGACGTTCATCGGGGGGATGCACACCGCGGCGAACGCCGGCGCGTACCAGACGGCCGTCTTCGGTTTCGGAGGCGTTCGCATCGCGGATGGTCGGGTGTGCATCGCGCCGGCCGTGCCACCGGCGTGGACGTCGATCACGTTCGCGCTGGTCATACGCGGTCAACGCCTCGACGTCACGGCGAGCCACGACGGCCACGTCGTCACCTCGCGTCCGACCAACGACGCCCGGGTCGAACTCGTCGTCGGCGATGCCGACCCGGCCGAACTCGAACCCGGAGGAGCGCTGCGATGGTGAACGACGCAACGGCGATCGGTCCGACGATGAACCACGAGTCCGTGGGCCAGGCGGCGGTGCGCGCGTTCGCCGAGGACGGCGTCACGGTGCTCCGCGATCTGCTCGATCAGTCCTGGCTCGAGCTGATCTCCGACGGGGTCGAACACAACCGGACGAACCCGAGCGACTGGTCGCACTGGTACACCGCTCCGGACCGAGCCGTCGGGTTCTGGACCGATTATGTGACCTGGCCCGACGTCGACGAGTACCGGCGGGTGGCGTTCGAGAGTCCGCTCGCAGGTGCCGCGGCAACGCTGATGGGATCCGATTCCGTGCGCTTCTTCCACGAGCACGTGCTGGTCAAGGAACCCGGCGCCACCGAGCGGACGCCGTGGCACCACGACCAGCCGTACTACTGCCTCGACGGAGACCAGAACGTCAGCCTGTGGGTCGCGCTCGACCGGGTCCCGGCGACATCCGGAATGCGATTCCTCGCCGGCTCCCATCGCTGGAACCGGTGGTTCGTACCCCGCAAGTTCGTCGATCACGTCCCCTACGCCGAGGCACCTGCGGGCTACGAACTCGTACCCGACATCGACGCCGAGATCGACGCCGGTGAGCATCGCGTGATCTCGTTCGACGTCGAGCCGGGGGACGTGGTGGCGTTCCACTACCGCACCTTGCACGATGCCCCGGGGAACGAACTGGCGTTACGACGACGCGCGGTCAGCTTCCGCTGGATCGGCGACGATGCCCGCTTCGCGACCCGCCCCTGGCAGGTGTCGCCCCCATACGAGCCGGACGGCCTCGTCGTCGGCGGCGACCTTGGCGACGATCCACGTTTCCCGATCGTGCCGATCGCCTGAACATCACCACCTCCGACCTACCGCTGTCCGCACCGCCCACACCGGACCCGCGTGGTTCTCGTCGCGCTTGTTCCCGGTTTCCGACATGTTCCGCGACGACAACGCAGGTTGCACCTGGAATGGCCGAGTCACCGGGTCTACTCGAGCTGGCGAACCCTGTCGATGACCGGAGCGAAGTCGTCCAGGGCACGCACTGCGAAGTACGTGATCCCCCAGTGGTCCCGGCAGTGGAGCACCTTCTCGGCGATCTCGTCGACGGTGCCGATCAGCACGTAGGGAATCCGAGCGAGGTCGGTCGTCGTGGTTCCGTCGTCGATCATCTCGGCGACCTGGGCCAGCGATCGTTCGGCATCGGCGGTGATGTCGACCACCTGAACCAGCACGTTCACCTCGATGTCGGCGATCCGCTCCCCCGCACCGGCACGCACCTGGCCGAGTTGGGCATCGAGGTGGTCGGTCGTCCAGCGCACCGAGTGCTCGTGCCCGTCGGCCAGCGTCCGGCCGAGGCCCTGCAACCCGATGATGTCGGCGTGCGAACCGGCGTGGCCGAGGAGCGCCGCACCATTTCCGCCGACCAGGATCGGCAGTCGCGACTGGTGCGACCGGGGAACCGACGCATCGACGAGTCGGTGATACGCACCGTCGACGCTGACGCTGTCGCCGTCGAGCAATCGTCCGATGATCTCGATCCGTTCGGCGAGCGCGGCCTTGCGTGCACGGGCCGACGTGAACTCGATGCCGGTTGCTGCCCACTCCTGCGGGGTGTGCCCGGCACCGAGACCGAGCTCGAAACGACCGTTCGACAGCTGATCGAGCGTCGTTGCCTCCCAGGCGAGCTGCACCGGGTTGCGCATGTCGGCGTTGAGCACGTACGTGCCGAGCCGGATCGTCGTGGTGACGCTCGCCGCCGCCGCCAACGCGACCATCGGCGCCGGTCCGTGGCCGACATGGTCGGCGATCAGGAACACGTCGAAACCCGCCGCCTCGGCACGTCGGGCCACACCGTCGAGGTCGTCGTCGGGCGTGGGTCGGGCCTGATGGCCGAACCGGATGGGCCGTGTCATGGCCTCACGGTATCGACGCCGGGGTTGCGCGACGGGCGACTGGGTACGGTGCCCACATGACCTCAGGGCTCGTCGTCAGAGGACTCCACAAGCGATTCGGCGAGATCGTTGCACTCGACGGATGCGATCTCGCCGTCTCCCCGGGCCAGCTCGTCGGATTCCTCGGTCCGAACGGAGCGGGCAAGTCGACCACCATGCGGGCGATCATGGGGCTGATCACGATCGACGCCGGCTCGGTCGAGTGGAACGGTCAGCCGATCTCCGGTGACGTCCGTCGCCGATTCGGCTACATGCCCCAGGAACGCGGCCTGTACAAGCGGATGCGCATCCACGAACAGCTCGCCTATTTCGGTCGCCTCGGTGGGCTCGAGGCCCAGCGCGCCGGCGAACGGGCGGACGAACTGCTCGACCGTGTCGGGCTCAGCGCCCGAGCGGACGACGAACTCCAGGAGCTGTCGACCGGCAACCAGCAACGGGTCCAGCTCGCGGTGGCACTCGTGCACGAGCCCGAACTGCTCGTGCTCGACGAGCCGTTCGCGGGGCTCGACCCGCTCGCGATCGACGTGCTGCGCGACATCATCACCGAGCGCACGAAGGCCGGCGCAGCCGTGGTCTTCTCGAGCCACCAACTCGATCTCGTGCAGGAGTTGTGCCGCGACGTGGTGATCATCGACGAGGGCGAGGTCATCGATCGCGGAAACGCCGACGAGATCCGCGCCCGGTCGGACTCCCGCGAGCTGGAGGTCACCTGGATGGAACGTGATCCGGGGAATCCGGGCTGGATCCCTCCTGATTCGGTTCCGACCACCGACCCGTCGGGACGCACCGTGTTCCGGCTTCCGGCCACGGCCGATGCGACGTCGCTGATGACGTCTGCATCCGAGCACGGGACCGTGACCTCGTTCCGGTTCGAGCCCCCATCCCTCGACGATGTGTTCGCCGAGATGGTCGCCGACCGGCGAACGCATCGCAGCGGCGAGGAGATGGCGCGATGATCCGCGATGTCGCACGACGCGAGATCGTCACCCGCGGACGATCCAAGACGTATCGGGTCACGACCGTGCTGTTGATCGTCCTCACGCTCGCCGGCGTGATCGGCGCAGCGGTGTTCGGCTCCGCGGGTGACGAGGCTCCGACCGAATACCAGGTTGCCGCCCCGAGTGAGTTCACCCAGGCACTCGACGCGACCGCACCGGACGGTGTCGACATCCAGCTGAGCAACCCAGGCGAGGAGTCACCGTCCGCGGTTCGATCGGCCGTCGAGAACGGTGACGTCGATGTCGCGATCATCGACGATCAGACCGTGCTCTGGAAGGACGATCCGGATCCCCTGCTCCGAGCCGTCGTCCTCGGCGCCATCAACCAGGTCACGATCGAACAACGTGCCGAGGACCTCGGCGTCGAACCATCCACGCTCGACGAACTGCTCACACCGGATCAGGTGTCCGAGGAGTTCGTCGATCCGGCCAGCGACAGCGAGTCGGCGCGCACCGCCGTGGCGTTCATCGGGATCTTCATCATGTTCTTCGCGATCCAGTTGTACGGATCGCAGATCGCGATGGTCGTCGTCGAGGAGAAGTCCAACCGCATCGTCGAGATCCTGTTGGCGCTCGTCTCGCCTCGCGATCTGCTCGCCGGCAAGGTGATCGGGATCGGCGTGCTCGCGGCCGTGCAGGTCGCCATTCCGATCGTCGGGCTGGCGGCCGCGCTCGCACTGTCCGACTTCAGCGACATCCCCGCCTCCGCGTACGCGTCTCTGCCGCTGCTCGCGTTGGTGTTCGTCCTCGGATTCGCCCTCTACGGCGTCCTCTTCGCGCTCGTCGGGTCACTGGTGTCACGCCAGGAGGACGCTCAGCAGGCGCTCGTCCCGGTCTTCATCCCGATCTTCATCGGCTACCTGGTCTCCTTCCAGGCGGTGTCGTCGCCCGACTCGACGGTGGCCACGGTGGCCGCGATCGTGCCGTTTACCTCGCCGTTCGCGCTTCCGGTCATCGTCGCCCAGGGGGCTGCGTCGGTCTGGCTGGTGATCCTGTCGCTGGCCCTGCTCGCCGCCACCACGTTCGGAGCGCTCGCACTCGCCGCCCGGATCTACGAGTTCACGCTGATCCGTACCGGGAGCCGGATCACGCTCCGGGAAGCGCTGCGCCTGGCACTCCACTGAAGCCGCGCCGCACTGCCCACCCTCGACCGCTCCCCTCCCCGGTCTGCCTACGATCGACGCATGGCACTCGACGACGAACTGCTCAACCGGGTCACGTGGAAGATCCCGAACGCGCTCGCCCTCGTCGGCTCGGCGCACGACGGCGAACGCAACGGCATGACCACGAGCTGGATCACCCAACTATCGATGGAACCCGTGCTGATCGGCATCGGTGTCGACAACGACGCGGTCACGCACCGCCTGATCTCCGGCAGCGGAGCGTTCACCGTGAACCTGTGGGACGCCGAGAACACTCGAGTCTTCGTCAAGTTCTCGAAGCCTGCCAATGACGACGGCACCACGCTCAACGACCGCCCCGTGTCGACCGCGGTCACCGGGGCGCCGATCTTCGACGAAGCGCTCGCGTGGATCGACTGCGCGGTTCGTCACACCCTCGATCTCGGGACGCACACGCTGTTCGTCGGTGAGATCGTCGACGCCTCGATCAACGACGACGACGCCACTCCGGCGTCGATGAACGACACCCGGATGAAGTACGGCGGAGTCAAGCGCCACTGACACCGTCCCCGACGGACCGGCCCACCCGCTCCGGTGAGATGTGAGACGACCGGCCCGTCCGAACTCTCACCGCAGCGCGGTCCAGCCCGGCGTCGGTGATTTGTGAGACCGTCAGGTGGTCTCACATCTCACCGTTCGGCGTGGGCGGCACCGGGGCGATCATGGTGTGGTCGGTAGTCTGACGCGCACCATGGCGCACGAATTCATCTACCAGGCCTACAAACTCAAGCGGGTCTACCCGCCGGACAAGACGGTCCTCGAGAACATCTCCCTGTCGTTCTACCCGGGAGCGAAGATCGGTGTGCTCGGCTCGAACGGTGCCGGCAAGTCGTCGCTGTTGAAGATCATGGCGGGGCTCGACGACGGGTTCCAGGGCGAAGCTCGCCTCACCGCCGGGTTCACCGTCGGCTAC
Organism: Ilumatobacter sp.; assembly: GCF_049588435.1. Lineage (GTDB taxonomy): Bacteria > Actinomycetota > Acidimicrobiia > Acidimicrobiales > Ilumatobacteraceae > Ilumatobacter_A. The sequence continues at coordinate 12,109 of NZ_JBAVYV010000370.1, read as the reverse complement.
CTCGCGCAGGAGCCACAGCTCGACCCCGACAAGGACGTCAAGGGCAATGTCATGGACGGCGTGTCCGAGGTGCAGTCGATCATCGACGAGTACAACGAGGTCATGGCCAAGTGGGCCGATCCCGATGCCGACTACGACAAGATCGGCAAGCAGCAGGCCCGACTCGAGGACAAGATCGCGGCAACCGACGCCTGGTCGCTCGAGCGCAACGTCGACATCGCGATGGACGCGCTGCGCTGCCCGCCCGACGACGCCGACGTGTCGGTGCTGTCCGGTGGTGAGCGTCGCCGTGTCGCTCTCTGTCGTCTGCTGCTCTCGCGTCCCGACCTGCTGCTGCTCGACGAACCGACCAACCACCTCGACGCCGAATCGGTCGACTGGCTCGAACGTTTCCTGGGCGACTACGCGGGGACCGTCGTCGCGATCACCCACGACCGCTACTTCCTCGACAACGTCGCGAAGTGGATCCTCGAACTCGAACGCGGCAGGGGCCTGCCGTTCGAGGGGAACTACTCCAGTTGGCTCGAGCAGAAGCAGGATCGCCTCGAGCGTGAGGAGCGCGGCAACGACGCCCGCAAGCGCACGCTCGCCCGCGAGCTCGAATGGGTCCGGATGGGCACGAAGGCCCGCCAGGCGAAGGGCAAGGCCCGACTCAACGCATACGAGAAGCTGCACGCCGAGGCGAAGGCCGCCGAGCTGCAGGAATCCAAGCTCCAGATCTCCATTCCGGCCGGGCGTCGCCTCGGTGACCAGGTGATCGAGGTCGAGAACCTGTCGAAGGGTTTCGGCGACCGGCTGTTGATCGACGACCTGTCGTTCACGCTCCCACCGGCGGGAATCGTCGGCATCATCGGACCCAACGGCGCCGGCAAGACGACGCTGTTCAAGATGCTCGCCGGACGCGAGCAGCCTGATTCCGGTTCGATCAAGATCGGCGACACCGTCGACCTGAGCTACGTCGACCAGGACCGAGATGACCTCGACCCCGACGCCACCGTCTACGACGAGATCACGGGCGGCGGCGAAGTCCTCGAAGTCGGCGGGCGCGAGATCCACGGACGCGCGTACGTGTCGAGCTTCAACTTCAAGGGCACCGACCACGGCAAGCGGGTCGGCGACCTCTCCGGTGGAGAGCGCAACCGTGTCCACCTCGCGAAGCTGCTCAAGTCCGGTGGCAACGTGTTGCTGCTCGACGAACCGACCAACGACCTCGACGTCGACACGCTGCGTGCACTCGAAGCCGGGCTCGAATCGTTTCCCGGCTGCGCTGTGGTGATCTCGCACGACCGCTGGTTCCTCGACCGAATCGCCACCCACGTCCTCGCGTTCGAGGGCGACAGTCAGGTCCGCTGGTTCGAGGGCAACTTCAGCGAGTACGAGGAACGCCGCAAGCAGGAACTCGGTGGCGCCGCCGACACCCCCCACCGGATCAAATACAAGAAACTCGCCTGACCCCACCCCGGAAACCCCCGATCTCGTGAACTTCTGCGGCGCTCCGTGCGCGAACAGTTCACGAGATCGGCGGGGGTCGGCGGGGATGGGACGTCGGCGGGGCGTCTACGATCGCGCGCATGTGTGTGAACTGCCTGAGCAACGCCGAGGCTGCCGGTGCAGCAGCCGTCGCCGCCGCGTACCTCCTCAAGCCACCGGTGCACAAGATGCTGGCCAAGCTCGACCTCGCGCCCGACCCGGATCCGGTCGCGCACGACGCCCGCACCGTGGCGTTCCTGAATGCCCTCGATCTCGACCCGGTCGACGTACTGGGCGCGGACGTGGTGGCTCAGGCGTCCGAGTGGACGCCCGATTCCTCCTGGGTGCCGTTCCGCGACCGTCTGCGTTCGGCCTCCTTGCGTCCCATCGGTTCCCAGAGTCGACTGATCACGACATAGAGGATCGCCAGCAGCGCGATCGCTGCGGGATACGCGAGCCACGGATTCACGTGGGGAAGGCTGCGAGCATCGAGCCAGTAGGGACCGGTCCACGACAGGTCCATCGGGAAGCCACGCGAGGTGACGTCGAATTCGCCGTACTTCTTCGGATCAGCGAACAGGCGCGCCCAGGCGCTCCACGAGATCATCCGGCACAGTCCGTAGAAGAACGTCCCGCGGTACAGCGCGAGCAAGCCGCGCTCGGGTAGCCATCGCCCGAACCACGCCCAGATGCGGGCGTCGGCAGGAACGATCTGGGTTCGCCAGTGCTCGCGCGTCAACACCCGCCACGAGAAGAGCACGACGACGAGCCAGAACACATCCATCGCGAGCCCGAGCGACGAGTAGTACGCCGCGGCGTCGAGATACTTGCCCCCGTCGACGGTCGCCGCATACGCCCAGGTCTGCGATGTGAAGTTGACCATGAGGAACGGGAACAGCAGCAGGACGCCGACCGAGTCGTTGATGTCGGTGAGCGCGTGCGCGGCGTATCCGAGCAGGTAGCCGATCGTGAACCCGCGGTTCTTCCGCCATCCCCAGATCACCAGGGCGATGAGGATGCCGAAGAACAGGGTGTGCGTGAAACCCATCCCCGGAAAGCCCCGATGCCACTTGTGGGGGACGTCCGCCCCGTACCTGGTGCCGTTGATGGTGATTCCGTAGACCCAGAACTTGGACAGGAAATCGGGAGTGAAATCACCGAGGAAGATCGCCCAGAAGCTGACCTTCCCCTTCATCTTCTTCGGCAGGTGCGCCTGGACGGCGTAGATCTCGAACTGGTGCGCCGCCCAACTCATCGGCGACGCTCCTGCGATCGACCGGTGAGACCGAGCCGGTCGGTGACCCAGGGACCGATGACGACGAACGCCACGAGCCACGCCGGTCCGACGATCCAGTTGAGCAGCCACTTGTGCCAGATGCCGAGCGAGATGTAGGTGATCGCGGCAGCGACGTACCAGAACCATTCCTCGCCACCGACGAGGCGCCGAGAGCCACGGAAATCGGTCGCAGTGGCCGGCAGGTTCGGGTTCGGGTCGTCCGTCGACGCGTCACCTGGCACGACCACGCACGCTAGTCGCCTGCTGGAGGGGCCGACCGTGCTGGCATGATGAAACGATGTCGAGCACCATGGCGCGCGCCGAAACGGACGCGGAGTTCGCCAGCAGGCTGGCAATCCAGACCGGTCGGTTGCTCGTCGAACTCCGCGCGGCCATGTTCGCCGAGGGTGCCAGCTACTGGGACGTGAAGGACGCCGGCGATTCCATTGCCCAGGAGTTCCTCGCCCGAGAACTGCACACACACCGGCCGGACGATGCCGTGCTCTCCGAGGAGGAGGGCACCACCGACCAGCGGCGCTTCGGAGCCGACCGGGTGTGGATCATCGACCCGCTCGACGGCACCCGCGAGTTCGGCGAGCCGGGACGCGACGACTGGGCGGTCCACATCGCCCTGTGGGAGAACGGAGCGTTCGGTGCGGCGGCGGTCAGTCTCCCGGCGATCGGCGCCGTGTTCTCGACCGACCCGGCGCCACCGCTTCCGGTGGTCCATCGGGCGCATCCCCGGCTCATCACCTCGCGAAATCGGGCCCCCTACTCCGCGATCCTGGTCGCCGAAGGACTCGGCGCCGATGCGATTCGGCTCGGCTCGGCCGGGGCGAAGGCGATGGCGGTCGTCCTCGGCCACGCCGACATCTACGTCCACGACGGTGGGATGTACCAGTGGGACTCGGCCGCGCCGAGTGCGGTGGCGATGGCCGCCGGGTTCCACGCCAGCCGTCTCGACGGCTCACCGCTCGTCTACAACGCACGCGATCCCTGGCTCCCGGACTTCATCGTCTGCCGTCCGGAGTTGGCCGAACCCGTCCTCGACGCGATCTGGGGAGCGAGGCGCTGACATGGAACTCAAGGCGACCCGCTTCGACGTCACCGATCGCATCGCCACGCTCTGGTTGGATCGTCCACACCGATCCAACGCATGGACCGGTCGGATGCACAGCGAATACCGCTGGATCATGTCCGAACTCGAGGACCGCGACGATGTCCGGGCGGTGATCGTCACCGGAACCGGAGACCGCTTCTGCGTGGGTGGCGACAGCGATGCACTGTCCGCTCACGCGGAAAGCGGGTCGTACGACACCGGCGTGACCGACCGCGAGGCGCAGCCGGGCGGAGGCGACCGACTCGACGCCGACTTCGCCTGGCAACTCGGCTACCGCCATCCGATCATCGCGGCCGTCAACGGAGCGTGTGCGGGCATCGGCCTCGCGCTGGTGTTGTTCTGCGACCTGCGGTTCGTTCGCCACGGCGCCAAGCTCACGACCGCCGCCCCGAAGCTCGGCCTCCCCGCCGAGTACGGGATGACCTGGACACTCCCCCGCCTGGTCGGCACGACGCGGGCCGCCGACCTGCTCCTGTCCGGGCGGGTCTTCACCGGCGACGAGTCAGCCGAATGGGGTCTGTGGAACGGTGTCGGCGACGATCCGCTGTCCGCCGCGACGGCGTGGGCGAGAACGCTGGCAACCACCACCGGCCCGACCGCCGTCGCAACGACCAAGCAGCAACTGGCGGCCGACCTACTCCGGCACGACCCGGCCGCGAGCGTCGCCGACTCGAAGCGGTTGATGGATGTCGCAATGGCAACCGCTGAATACGCGGAAGGCGTGGCAGCGCTCGTGGAGAAGCGCCCGCCGAGGTTCGACGATCAGACGACCCCGTAGGCGAGCATCGCGTCGGCGACCTTGACGAAGCCGCCGATGTTCGCGCCCGCGACGTAGTCGACCGTGCCGTTCGTCCTGCCGTACCGCTCGCCGTAGTTGACGCACGTCGCATGGATGTCGCCCATGATCGTGCGGAGCCGGCTGTCGACCTCATCGCGGGACCAGGAGATGCGGAGCGCATTCTGGCTCTGCTCGAGACCGGACACCGCGACCCCGCCGGCGTTGGCTGCCTTGGCGGGCCCGAAGAGCACACCCGCAGCACCGAAGGCGTGCATGCCATCGAGTGTGGTCGGCATGTTCGCCCCCTCCGACACAGCGACCACACCGTTGCCGATGAGCGTGTCGGCATCGCAGGACGAGATCTCGTTCTGTGTCGCACAGGGCAGCGCGAGTTCGCACGGCACAGCCCACGGGCGTTCTCCGTCGTGGTAGTCGCAGCCGAAGTGGTCGGCGTACTCGCTGATCCTTCCCCGCCGGACCTCCTTGAGGTCCTTCAGCCACTCGAGCTTCTCGGGGCCGATTCCGTCGGGGTCGTGGATGAACCCCTCCGAGTCGGACGCGGTCACGACCTTCGCACCGAAGTGGTTGAGTTTCTCGATCGCGTACAGCGCGACATTGCCCGAACCCGACACCACAGCCGTCTTGCCCTCCACCGAATCGTTGACGTGGTGGAGCATGTTCTCCAGGAAGTAGACCGCGCCGTAGCCAGTCGCCTCGGTCCGGATCAGGCTTCCACCGAACGCGAGTCCCTTCCCGGTCAGGATGCCGTTGAACCGGTTCTCGAGCCGCTTGTACTGCCCGAACAGGTAGCTGATCTCGCGCGCACCGACACCGATGTCGCCCGCGGGGACGTCGACGTCGTCACCGATGTAGCGGTGGAGTTCGGTCATCAGCGACTGGCAGAACCGCATCACCTCGCCGTCCGACTTGCCTTTCGGGTTGAAGTTCGAGCCACCCTTCGCTCCGCCCATCGGGAGTCCGGTCAGGCTGTTCTTGAAGATCTGCTCGAAACCCAGGAACTTGAGGACGCTGAGCGTGACCTCGGGATGGAACCGCATCCCACCCTTGTACGGCCCGATCGAATTGTTGAACTGGACGCGCCAGGCCCGGTTCGCCCGGATGTGGCCCTCATCGTCCTGCCAGGTGACCCGGAAGATGATCACACGATCGGGCTCGGTCATCCGTTCGAGGATCTGTGCGTCGCGGTACTTCTGGTGATCGAGCGTGAAGGGGATCAGCGTCTCGGCCACCTCGCGCACGGCCTGCTGGAACTCGGGCTCCCCGGGGTTCCGCCGCTCCAGTCCGTGCATGAACCCGACGAGTTCGTGTTCGGCTTCTTCGTCCATGCTTCGGGTCCTCGTTCTGCGTTCGGAATCGGCCGACAGGGTAAGGCGCCCCGTGATCACAACCACCGACGTCTCGTGAGTCGGATCCGATCATGTCGTGTGGCCTCCGATTCTCATCGGGTCGCAGCGATGGAGGAAGCTTCGCCGATGCCCCGCCTCAGCCAGGTTGCCCGCGACGATGCCCACCCCTTCGCCCAAGCGGTGTACGGCGCGATCTTCGGAGAACGGGATCCGGTCGCCGAGCCCGGCACCGCATCGGGGACGCCGGGCGACTGGTGGACGGTGTTCGCACTCGTGCCCGATGCGTTCGACCACACCACCGCCGGATTCCAGTTCTACCGATCCCCCGACCGCGAACTGTCGGCGCAGTCCCGCGAACTCGGCCAGACCCGAGCCGGATACGCGGTCGGGAGCCAGTTCGTGTTCAGCCAGCACTGCAAGGCGATGCGCGACGTCGGTTTCACCGACGAACAGGTCGCCGCGATTCCACACTGGTCGACGGCCGGCTGCTTCTCACCCGGCGAACGCGCGCTGCTCGCGTACACCGATTGCCTCGTACTGGAGCACGGTCGCGTGCCCGACGGTGTGTTCGCGGCGCTGCGCGAACACTTCAGCGAGGTCGAGATCCTCGAGTTCACCTACATCACCTCGACGTACGCCATGCACGCCACGATGAGTCGGGCGCTGCGACTCGAGTACGACGACGTCGATGATCGGGTCGTCGAGGTCGCCGATCCACACGGCGACTTCGCCGGTCTCGACGTGATGGCCGTCGTCGACGACGCCTGAGCGCCGTCCTACAGGGCTGCGATGACGTCGGCGGGGGCCTGCACGAGTTCGATCAGCACGCCTTCGCCCGATCGGGGCGTCGCCTCGTTGCCCTTCGGGTGCATGAAGCACACGTCGTGGCCCGATGCACCCCGGCGGATTCCGCCCGGGGTGAAGCGCATCCCCTGCTCCGTCAGCCAGTCGACCGCTGCGGGGAGGTCGTCGATCCAGAGTCCGATGTGGTTGAGCGGCGGCACGTGCACCTTCGGCGCGACCTCGGGGTCGAGCGGCTGCATCAGGTCGATCTCGACCGCGTGGACACCGCTGCCGAGGCGGAGGATGTCCTCGTCGACGTTCTCGGACTCGGCCACGTAGTCGCCGACCTTCTCGACACCGAGCAACCCGGTCCACAGCCCGGACAGCGCACCCTTGTCGAGGCCACCGATGGCCACCTGTTGGATCCCGAGAACCCGGAATGGACGGTCGGTCGTGGCTGCACTCTCGCTCATGCCCCGAGACGGTAACCGTGCCGACCCCACCCGCAACATGCGTGTCCGTGCCAGGCACCGACGCGCATTTTCGGAGGTCGGGGGTCGAGTCCGTGGTGTTTCGCGGGGCAGCACTCAGGTTTCTCGGCCGGGTCACGACATCATGGAGGCATGAGCGAGACGGCCGTTCCCACCTCCGATCGCAGTTGGGCAGCCTTCACCGAGACGGGCCCGTGGACGATCGAACGCAACGACGCCAGGTGGCTGGAGTTGGCCGAGACGCTGCGCCTCCGGGCACAGGCCGAGGTGCCGACCCTCACCGCTCCCCGACGGGTGCCACCCGGCGCGAGAGTCATCATCGTGCTCCGATGGCTCGGAGCCGCCGTCATCCCCTGGCTCGTCCGCAAGAAGCTGAATCGCCATGCCGACTCCGCCGCCAGTCGCACCGACATCTCGCGCCGACTGCGTCGCTCCGCCGAAGCGCTCGGTCCGACCTACATCAAGCTCGGTCAGATCATCTCCTCCGGGGAGGGACTCTTTCCTGCCGAATTGGTCGAGGAGTTCAAGAAGTGCCGTGACCAGGTGCCCGCCGAGCCCTTCGAGCTCGTGAAGCTCACCGTCGAACAGGACCTCGGCGCTCGCCTCGAGGACGTGTTCGAGTCGTTCGACGAGACGCCCCTCGCCGCGGCGTCGATCGCCCAGGTCCACGGAGCACGCCTGCGGACCGGCGAGGACGTCGTCGTCAAGGTCCAGCGTCCCCAGGTGGCGACGCTCGTCCGCAAGGACCTCGAGGTGATGGCATGGCTCGCCCCTTACCTGGTCGGACGGATCCCGGTGGCCGCATTGGCCAACCCGCCTGCACTGGTCGAACTCTTCGCCGAGACGATCGTCGAGGAACTCGACTTCCGGATCGAGGCGGCGAACATGCTCGACATCGCCGGAATGCTCCACGACCTCGAGCAGGACCGATACGTGACACCGCGTCCGCATCCGACGCTGGTGACCCGCCGGGTGCTCGTGATGGAGCGAGTCCACGGCTTCAACTTCGATGACGTGGCCGGGATGCAGGACGCCGGGATCGACACCGAGGACGTGGTGCGCACCGCGATGGTCGCCTTCATGGAGGGCGCCGTCGTCGAGGGCATCTTCCACGGGGATCTGCACGGCGGCAACCTGATGGTGCTCGAGGACGGCCGCACCGCGCTGCTCGACTACGGGATCGTCGGTCGACTCGACGGACCACGCCGCAACGCCTTTCTCCGGCTGATGCTCGGGGCCACCACCAACGATCCACGCGGGCAGGTGATGGCGCTGCGCGACCTCGGCGCACTCCCGCTCGACACCGACATCGACGCGGTGATCAGCGACCTCCGTCTCGACCAGGCACCGATCGACCCGACGACACTCACCGGCGAGGAGATGGTCCGCGAGGTGCAGCGCGTCGTCAAGGCGATGCTCGGCTACGGAGCCAAACTTCCGAAGGAGTTGATGTTGTACGTCAAGAACCTCGTCTTCCTCGACGGTGCGATCGCACGGCTGGCACCCGACCTCGACCTGATCGGCGAAGTGTCCAACATCTCGATGCTGTTCGCGATGAAGCACGGCGAACGCCTCGGCCGCGAACTCGGGGTCGATCCGGGCGCGGTCGAGTTCGACATGGACGGCGTGAAGGCAAGCATGGGGCTCGACTCCAGCGTCAACCGGTTGACGTACCGGGAGCTTCAGGCCCGCCGTGCTCTCATCCAGAAGCGGATGGCCGACCACGTCGAGGGTCGCGACTGATGCGCCTCGTCGTCGCACGCTGCTCAGTCGACTACGCCGGTCGTCTCGATGCTCATCTCCCCGAGGCGAACCGGCTGATCATGGTCAAGGCGGACGGCTGTGTGGCCATCCACGCCGACGGCGGCGCGTACAAGCCGCTCAACTGGATGAACGCCCCGAACGTCCTCGTCGAGGAGGACGACCGCTGGGTGATCACGAATCCGAAGAAGGAGACGCTCACGATCACGCTCCACGAGGTGCTCAGCGACGTGTCCGCCGAACTCGGTGACGATCCCGGACTCCAGAAGGACGGCGTCGAGGCCCACCTCCAAGAGTTGCTCGCAGCGAGCCCCGACTCGATCGAGGACGGGCTCACGCTCGTTCGACGCGAGTACCCGACCGCGATCGGACCGATCGACCTGCTCTGCCGCGACTGCGACGACCATGTGGTGGCGATCGAGGTGAAACGCCGCGGCGAAATCGACGGTGTCGAGCAGTTGGCCCGCTACATCGAACGGCTCCGGCTCGACTCGTCGCTCGGCGACATCAGAGGTGTCTACGTCGCCCAGTCGATCAAGCCACAGGCGAAGGTCCTCGCCGAGTCACGCGGCTTCTCGTGGGTCGAGGTCGACTACGACGAACTCCGCGGAATGCGCTCCGACGAGCTCAAGCTGTTCTGAACGACAGGCTGGACTACGGTCCACCTCATGAGTCAGAAGGTACGAGGAATCATCGCCAGGGCGAAGGGCGAACCGGTCTCGGTCGAGACGATCGTGATCCCGGATCCCGGTCCCAGTGAGGTCGTCGTGGCGATCCAGGCATGCGGCGTCTGCCACACCGATCTCCACTATCGAGAAGGCGGGATCAACGACGAGTTCCCGTTCCTGCTCGGGCACGAGGCGGCCGGGACCGTCGAGACGATCGGCGAGGGCGTCACCCACGTCGAGGTCGGTGACTACGTCGTCTTGAACTGGCGTGCCGTGTGCGGCGAGTGTCGCGCCTGTAAACGAGGCGAGGCCCAGTACTGCTTCAACACCCACAACGCCGACCAGAAGATGACGCTTGAGGACGGTACCGAACTGTCCCCGGCGCTCGGCATCGGAGCCTTCTGCGACAAGACGCTCGTCCACCAGGGACAGTGCACCAAGGTCGACCCGGCGGCACCGGCCACCGCAGCAGGACTGCTCGGTTGCGGAGTGATGGCCGGTCTCGGCGCGGCGATGAACACCGGCCAGGTGTCGCGCGGCCAGAGCGTCGCGGTGTTCGGATGTGGCGGCGTGGGCGATGCCGCGATCGCGGGGGCGAAGCTCGCCGGTGCGTCGACGATCATCGCCGTCGACATCGATGACACCAAGCTCGAGTGGGCGACGGGCTTCGGGGCGACCCACACCTGCAACTCGAAGAACACCGATCCGGTCGAGTTCATCCAGTCGGTCACCGACGGGAACGGGGCCGACGTGTGCATCGAGGCGATCGGTCATCCGGCCGTCTACAGGCAGTGCTTCGAGGCCCGCGACCTCGCCGGCACCGTCGTGCTGGTCGGCGTCCCGAATCCCGAGATGACGATCGAGCTTCCGTTCATCGAGATCTTCGGTCGGGGCGGCGCACTGAAGTCGTCGTGGTACGGCGATTGTCTGCCCGAGCGCGACTTTCCGATGCTCATCGATCTGTACTTGCAGGGACGGCTCGACCTCGACGGATTCGTGTCGGAGACGATCGAGCTCGGCGACGTCGAGGAGGCGTTCCACAAGATGGAGCGCGGCGAAGTGCTCCGCTCGGTGGTCGTCATGGACGAACAGCGGTGAGTATCGAACTCGTCACCACCGACGGCATCTTCGCTCTCGACGGCGGAGAGTGGGAGGTCACGAACAACATCTGGATTGTCGGCGACGATTCGGAGGTGTTGATCTTCGACGCCGCGCACGACCACCGACCGATCGTCGACGCCGTCAACGGTCGCAAGGTCGCCGGCATCGTGCTCACGCACGGCCACAACGACCACATCAACGCAGCCGTCGCGCTCCGCGACGCAGTTGATGCACCGATCCTGCTCCACGAGGCCGATCGGATGCTGTGGGACGTCGTCTACCCCGACGAGTCCCCTGATGCTTCGGTCGTTCCGGGATCGACGGTGAAGGCCGGCGGCCACGAACTCGGCATCCTCCACACGCCCGGCCATTCACCGGGATGCTGCTGCTTCCACGACGTTGCGACGGGGGCCGTGATGAGCGGAGACACGCTGTTCTGTGGCGGACCCGGAGCGACGGGTCGCTCGTACTCCGACGAGCCGACGATCCTTGCGTCGATCCGCGACGTCTTGTTGCAACTCCCCGACCACACGGTGGTCCACACCGGACACGGCGACACGACCACGATCGGTGCCGAGCGCGATGGCGTCATCGCCCGCGCAGCCGAGATCGGCGCGTGACGTGGTGGGTCGGCCCCATCCCGCCGCACGGTCATACATCGCCCCACGTTCGAGGCTGATCCGATGCCCGTGAGGGTCGTCGAGGGTGCCGTCCAGCACTACGACTGGGGCGACCACGACTTCATCCCGAAGCTGCTCGGCGTCGCGGGCAAGGGACGGCCGTGGGCCGAACTCTGGCTCGGAACACACCCGAACGGACCGACGCTGCTCGACGACGGATCGCCCCTCGTCGATCTGACCGGTCCGCTCCCGTACCTCCTCAAGGTCCTGTCGGCGGCCGAACCGCTCTCGCTGCAGGTCCATCCGACCGAGGAGCAGGCGGTCGCCGGGTACGCCGACGGCGTGTTCGCCGATCCCCACGCCAAGCCCGAGCTGTTGGTCGCGCTGACCGACTTCGAGGCGCTGTGCGGCTTCCGACCCGATGCCGAGACCGTGGCACTCCTCCGGTCGTGTGGCGCCGACGACCTCGCCGATTCCGTGGCCAGTTCGGGCGGCGGCACCGTGATGCGTTGGCTCTACCGCGGCGAGCTCGATCCGACCGCGACCCTGGACGCGATCCACCACCACGCTTCCGCCGCGACGGTGGTCTCGACCGACGTCGAATGGGCGACCCGGCTCCGCGCCGCCTACGGCGACGATCCGAGCGTCGTCGTGTCGCTGCTCCTCAACCACGT
>NZ_JBAVYV010000369.1:0-1707 GCF_049588435.1 Ilumatobacter sp. | reverse complement strand
GGATGGTTGACATGTGCTCGAAAAAGGGTACACTTGTTCGTACCGACTCCTCCCGATTCTCAGTTCACCTCGAGATCGGAGACAATCGAATGAGTGTCAACAGCACGGATGCCGCCTTCGCAGCGGTGCGTGCGGTCGAAACGGAGACGCTGTCTCGTGACGATGCCGAACGATTGCTGGGCGATGTCCGCCGATTGCGTTCGTGGCTCGACACGGTCGAGATCGCGACGACCCGTCGGGTGCGTGAGCTCAACGCGGCCGGTCAGGCCGAGAACGCTGAATCGCTCGTTGCGAAGGCGGGTCGCCGTTCGGGCCGAGAGGCGAAGTCGGTCGGTGAGCGAACCGACCTGTCGGACGCGGTGCCGATGCTCGGCGATGCGCTCGCCGATGGCGACGTGGCCGCCGCCCACCTCGATGCGATCAACGCCGCCGCCCGCTGGCTGCCCGACGATGTTCGGACCGAGTTCCTCGGCCACAGCGACGAGTTGATCGGCCGGGCGTCGCAGGTCAGCGTCGAAGCGTTCGGACGGGAGTGCCGCGAGCTCGCCAAGCACCTGCTTGCCGCGTCACGGAAGGATTCCGACGCCGATGAGCTCGACGCGCAACGCGCGGCCTCCAAGGTCAGGCGCTGGGTCGACCGGATCACCGGCATGCACCACACGCTGCTCGAGCTCGATCCGCTGCGCGATGCGCAGCTCAGCGCGAGCTTCAACGCCGAGCTTGCTCGACTCCGGGCAGCCGACGGCAACAGCGGCACCCCGTGGCAGCAGTTGCAGGTCGATGCCTTCATCAACGCCGTCGCCGGAATTCGCACCCCTCCGCCCGCGAACACTGCATCGACCTCCGATGCCGATGCCGGCTCGGGCGCTGGCTCTCGATTCGGCACCGGCTCGAGTTCGAGTGTCGGCTGTGGGTGCGGTTCGGGCGGGGCGGGGAGGCCGGGTCGCCGGGTCGATCGTGTTCCGCAGATCACGCTGCTGGTCAGTCTCGACTGGCTGGCGGGCGTCGCCGCCGACGGGATCTGTGAGACGGAGAACGGAATCCCACTCCCGATCTCGACCGTCCGTCGGCTCTGCTGCGAGGCGGAGATCATCCCGACCGTGCTCGGCACCTCCGGTGAGGTCCTCGATCAAGGGCGCTCCGTCCGAACAGCCACCGAGGCACAGCGGCGGGCGCTGCGTTCGATGCACCGTGGATGTGCCTACCCGGGATGTGAGGTCGGCTTCGATTCCTGCCGCATTCACCACGTGCGCTGGTGGGGTCGGGACAACGGCCCGACCGATCTCGCCAACCTGCTCCCGGTCTGCGAGCGGCACCATCACCTGGTGCACGAAGGCGGGTGGGTGCTCACGCTCGATGCCGAGCGCATCGCGACGTGGACCCGACCCGACGGAGTCGTCTACCACACCGGACCGACCATCGATCGATTCCCCGTGGCCAGCTCGGCATGAGCCGGCGACCGGGGGATGGGTCGCGCATGTCCATGATGTCCGGAGAAAAGGAACAGCCGGGGGCGGGTCGCAGCTTCGAACTCGGCGACCGCGTTCGTCTGCCTGCTCGAACCCATGGACCTCGAACCCGTGGACCTCTCACCCGTGGGCCTCTCACCCGTGGGCGGTCCGCCCGTGAGAGCTCCGCCCGTGGGAGCTCAGCTCAGGTGGCGACCGCAGTGCGGCCATGGGGCCGAACCGCGCTCGTGGTACAGCG
>NZ_JBAVYV010000368.1:0-1616 GCF_049588435.1 Ilumatobacter sp. | reverse complement strand
CAGCGGGAGAACGATGACGACCACCGACGCGGTGCAGGAAGACGCTGACGCGCCAGACAGCCCGTCGGAGAACGGTGTCGGTGGCTCGTTTGCGTTCGCCGCGGTCAAGCCATTGGTCGGCCTGGTCGTGCCGGTGTGCGCCGTGCTCGCCGCACTCGCGGTCGGGTCGGTCATGCTCCTCGCCCTCGGCACCAACCCGCTGCAGGGATACGCCGCCCTCTTCGACGGCGCGTTCGGCGGCTGGGATGCACTCGCCGACACGGCGATCAAGGCAATGCCCCTCCTCCTCGTCGGGGTCGGGATCTGCATCGCGTTCCGAGCCGGGGTGATCAACATCGGTGGCGAGGGTCAGATCATCGTGGGGGCGATCCTCGCGACGACTGTGGCGCTCCTGATCCCGAGTACCCCGCGCATCATCCTCGTCCCGCTCGTGCTGATCGCCGGCGCCGTGGGTGGCGGAATCTGGGGGGCGATCCCCGGCGCCCTCAAGGCCTACGCGGGCGTCAGCGAGATCCTCGCGACGATCATGATGAACATCATCGCCGCCCAGTTCCTCAGCTTCCTGTTGCAGGACCTGCTGATCGAAGAGGGCGCGATCAAGATCCAACAGACCGAGCGACTCGACGCGAACTCCCATCTGCCACTGCTGCCCGGCGGCACCCGGCTGCACCTCGGTGTGCTGATCGCGATCCTGGTCGCGATCCTCGGGTATCTGCTCCTGTTCCGGACGTCGCTCGGCATGCGACTGCGCTCGGTCGGGCACAACCCCGACGCATCGAAGTACGCCGGGATGGCGGTGAATCGCAGCATCGTCCAGGCGATGGCGTTCAGCGGGGCATGCGCGGGCGTCGCCGGCGCGATCCTCGTGTTCGGCAGCGAGTCACACCGCCTGATCGGCGAGGGCGGCGCATCGGCGTTCACGCAGAGCGCCGGATTCAACGGAATCGTCGCTGCTCTGTTCGGGGCGCTCCATCCGCTCTGGACGATCCCGGCCTCGTTCTTCTTCGGCGGGATGCTGACCGGAGGGATCCAACTCCAACAGGAACTCCAGGTTCCCGCCGCGTTGATCGTCGCGCTGAACGGGGTGATCGTGATCTTCGTCGTCGGCAGCCTCAAGCTCCGAACCCGTGTGAACGCGTGGGTCCAACGCAACGAAGGCATCCCTGTGCAGCCGCACAAGGAACTGGTCGACGGAGGGGTGATGTCCGGTGTGGAGTGACTTCTTCACGGTCTCGGTGCTCGTCGCCACGCTCGCCTCGGGCATCCGCCTCGCGACGCCGTTCCTGTTCGCCGCTCTCGGCGAAGCGATCGGCCAGCGCAGCGGCGTGCTCAACCTCGGCGTCGACGGGGTCATGTTGATCGGCGCGTTCGCCGCCTACTTCACGAAGTTGAAGACCGACAGCACGATGCTCGCGGTGCTGGTCGCGCTCGGAGCCGGGCTGGTGATGGGACTGCTGTACGCGTTCATCACCGTCGTGATGCAGGCCGCGCAGGGCATCAGCGGAATCGGGATCTACCTGTTCGGTCTCGGGTTCACCGACCTGCTCTTCCAGAAGCAGGTGGGGACCCCTCAGCCGATCCCGAAGCTCGCGAAGGTCGAGATCCCGCTGCTGTCC
>NZ_JBAVYV010000367.1:0-3982 GCF_049588435.1 Ilumatobacter sp. | reverse complement strand
CAGCGACACCCGACCGAGCCACGATCCACCGACGCGACGCTGATGATCGACGAGAGACGCCGCGACGCCGGCTGCGAGGAAGCCCGTCGCGTAGTCGAGGGCCTGCACCGGGAGCCCGATCGGGCCGAAATGCGACGGCGACCCGTCGCGGTCGCGGGCGAACTCGCCGCCGGCCCACCGCAGTCCGGTCGTCGACTGCACGATCGAGTCGAAACCGCGTCGCCCCGCCCACGGCCCGACCCAGTCGAACGCCGAGATCTGCACCACGACGAGCCCCGGTCGTTGCGCGACGACGCGTTCGACGGGGAATCCGAGCTCGTCGAATGCACCCGGGCGGTACGCATCGATCCAGACATCGGCCTCGGCGAGCAGCTGATCCATCGTGCGTGCGCCCGTGTCCGTTCGCACGTCGAGCGACGCGTTGCGCTTGCCGAATCCGGTCGACATCACCCCCACCGGGACGGACGGCAGGTGATCGGCACCGAGCCGCAGGACGTCCGCGCCGAACCCGGCGAGGATCTGGCCCGACACCGGTCCGGCGAGCACCCGCGAGCAGTCGAGTACTCGCAGTCCCGACATCGCCGCATCGTCCGACGGGGAGACCGGAATCGGGTCGCCGTCACCCACCCGTTCGACGGTCGCCAGCGGCAACCCCTCGGTGGCCGCGGCGTGCGGATGCGCGGCCCACTCGTCGAGCGCGCGCACGACCGCACCGATCATCCCGTCCTCGATCAACTCGGCTTCGAGTTCCAACGCGCTCCGCTCGGCGATCGCTGACGCCACGGAGTCACGATCGGGACCACATCCCAGCCGTCGCACGACGCCCTCGGCATGGTGCTCGAAGTTGCAGTGGACCTGGAGGTGACGGCCGTCGCGTGTCGGGTAGACCCCGGAGAGGTCGGCCCACGCCGGAACGGGTTCCCCGCCGACCTCGACGTGCGCGGTCGCGAAGGCGAGCAGGTGCTCGAGGTCGATCGTTCGGTCGGGCACGGCCACACCGCGCTGTTCGCCGAGCCGATCGAGCGCCGCGACCGCGAACGCCGCCGAATTCGCGAGGATGCTGTCGACGTCGAACGCCGACGACGCCACGCGATCCGGACCCGAGATCGCGACATGGGATGCGTCGAGGGCATCTCCGGGGAGAGCAGCCACCATCTCACCGAGGTCGAGTTCCACCCCGCCGAACGTACCCACGGCACGGGTCGGGCGAAAGAGGTCCGGCGACGACGTTGACGAATCAACCAGAGCAACGGACGCGAGCAACGGGATTCGCCGACAACCCGGCGGCGATGACGTAGCGTCACCGGGATGACGACCAATGCCGAGCTCCTCGCTCAATACCGACGCGTCCTGCCGTCGTTCCTCTCCCCCTACTACGCAGAGCCGATCTCGATCGATCGTGGCGAAGGTAGTTGGGTCTGGGACGTCGAAGGAGAGAAGTACCTCGACTTCTTCGGCGGGGTCCTGACCACGATGGTCGGCCACAACAACACGGCGGTCACCACCGCGATCCAGGAGCAGGCGGCCAAGACGCTGCACACCTCGTCGCTCTACCTGTCGCCGCCGATGCTCGATCTCGCGGAGGAGATCGCCGAACGATCCGGCATCCCCGATGCCCGGGTGTGTTTCACCACCTCGGGGTCCGAGGCCAACGACACGGCGATCCTGCTGGCCACGAGCTATCGCAAGTCCAATCAGGTCCTCGCGATGCGCAACAGCTACCACGGTCGGTCGTTCACCACGCAGGCGATCACGTCGCATTCGTCGTGGTCGTCCACGTCGCTCTCCGGGCTGCAGGTCAACTTCGTGCAGGGCGGCTATCGCCTCCGGTCACCGTTCGCCGCTCTCGACGACGATGCGTACACGACCGCGTGTGTGGGCGACCTGGTGCAGCTGCTCGACATGACGTCGGCCGGCGACGTGGCGTGTCTGATCGCGGAACCGATCCAAGGCGTCGGCGGGTTCGCCGTGCCACCGGACGGGTTCTTCGGGGCGATGAAGAAGGAGCTCGACAACCGCGGCATCCTGTTCATCGCCGACGAGGTGCAGACCGGATGGGGGCGCACCGGCGAACACTTCTGGGGCTACGAGGCGCACGGGCTCGTCCCCGACATGCTGACGTTCGCGAAGGGTGTCGGCAACGGCATCACGCTGGCCGGATGTGTCGCCCGGGCCGAGATCATGGACACGATCGACGTGCTGAGCTTCTCGACGTTCGGAGGCAATCCGCTGTCGGCCGCCGCCGGATCCGCGACGTTGAAGTACGTCGTCGACAACGACCTGCAGGGCAACGCGAAGGCGATGGGCGAACGGTTCTCGGCAGCGATGGCACCGGTCGTCGACGGGGTCGATTGGATCGCCGAACTGCGCGGACGCGGCCTGATGTGGGCGTTCGAGATCTGCCAGCCCGGGTCCACCGAGCCCGACGCCGCGAAGACGGTCGAGTTCCTCGAGGGCTGCAAGCGCCACGGGCTGCTCGTCGGAAAGGGCGGCCTGTACGGCAACGTGATTCGTCTGTCGCCGATGCTCGACATCACCGCAGACGAGCTCGACGTGGGCATCGATGCCTTCCGTTCCACCATCGCCGACCTCTCGTGATCCGGGCGTGATCGGGTCGTGATCATCGCCCTCGATGACCCCCACGACCCACGCCTCGACGACTATGCACTCCTGAAGGACCAGGCGGCGCGACGCGAACGCGAGGGCGACGACTACTTCATCGCGGAGGGGTACGTCTCGATCGATCGCGTCATCGACTCGGGCCACCAGCTTCGATCCGTGGTGGTCACGCCGTCACGGGTCGACCGGCTGCTCGCGGGCCGACCCGAGATCGCCGAGCGGGATGTTCCGGTCTACGTGCTCGAACGGGCGATGCTCGCCGACACGGTCGGTTTCGATCTGCATCGCGGCGTCGTCGCCTCGGCCGACCGCAGACCGGTTCCGTCGGTCGCCGACATCGCCGCCTCCGATGCTCGCCGCGTGGCCGTGCTCGTCGGGTTGAACGACGCCGAGAACGTCGGGGTGATCGCCCGGGCGGCGCGCGCGCTGCGGATCGACGCCCTGCTGCTCGACCCGACGTGCACCGACGCCTATTCGCGCCGGACGATCCGGGTCAGCATGGGTGAGATCCTGCACCTGCCGGTCGGGCGGGCGCTCGACTGGCCCGGCGATCTCGACATCCTCCACGCGGCCGGGTTCGAATCGTGGTCGATGACACCGGCACCCGACGCCGTCGACCTGTGGTCGGTCGACCCCGGCGACCTCCCCGATCGACTGGCGGTCGTCGTCGGCGCCGAGGGACCCGGCCTCGACGCCCGCACCATGGCGGCGACCACCCGCCGGGTCCGGATCCCGATCGATCCCGACGTCGACTCCCTGAACGTCGGTCACGCCGCCGCGATCACCTTCGCCGCGCTCGGACGGGACGTCGAGCGGTGAACGACCCGCGACCCGGATCGGCCTCGGACGTGGACCGCGAGCAACGCGACGTCAAGATCGAGGCCGCCGCGGCCCGGCTCGAGCAGATCAAACCCGACTCCACGACGACCGAGGCCGGATCGACGCGCCGTCGACGCCGGTGGCCGCCCCATCTCGAACCCGAGGAGCGCCAACGCATCATGGCCGAACTCGGGATCAAGCGGGAGCCCCACTGGGCGTTCCGCTTCTCGGTCATGCTCGGGCTGTCGGTCGTCGTCGCCGTGATGGGGCTCTCGGCCGACTCGGCGGCGGTCGTCATCGGCGCCATGCTGCTGGCCCCGCTGATGCAGCCCGTGCTCGCGGTCGCTGCGTGCATCTCGATGGCCCTGTTCCGCAAGGCGTTGCGCTCGGCCTGGTACGTCGTGGTCGCGTCGGCCGGTTCGATCCTGCTCGCCTACATCCTGTCGGCGCTGTTCGTGAACGGCGAGCTCGCACCCGAGGTGACGAGCCGCACGGCACCCGACATCCGCGACCTCGTGGTGGCGCTCGGCGCCGGAGCCGCCGG
>NZ_JBAVYV010000366.1:0-2875 GCF_049588435.1 Ilumatobacter sp. | reverse complement strand
GACCGACAACGGTGCCGCCTACTGGTACCGCACGGAGTCCGACCGCACGATCGCGGACTCGGTGGTCGAGGTCGTGGAACGGCTGCGGGCCGACGACGTGCCGATTCGCGCGGTCGAGCTCGACTCGTGGTTCTACCCGCACGTCACGCCACGCCCGATCGTCGAGATCGGGTACCCCGAAGAGGTCCCTCCGAGCGGGATGGCGACATGGACCGCTCGGGAGGATGCCTACCCGCCCGCCGTGGGTGACGCACTCGGCGAGCTGTCCGATCGACTCGACCGCCCGCCGCTCGTCCTGCACGCCCGCCACATCGCGCCGTCGTCGCCGTACGTCACCGGCCCGGACGAATGGTGGATCGACGAGTTCGCCGCACATCCGATCGACCCCGCATTCTTCCGGCGGTGGTTCGACGACGCCGCCCGCTGGGGCGCGACGGTGATCGAGCAGGACTGGATGCTGATGTACTGGTTCGGCGTTCGTGCGTTGCGGAGCTGGCCGGGGCGCGCCGCCGGGTGGCAACGGGCGCTCAACGATCACGCGTCGGCGACCGGTGTCGACCTGCTGTGGTGCATGGCGACACCGGCGGACATGATGCTCGCCGCCTCACTCGACCGTGTGATCGCGATGCGGACCTGCGACGACTATCGATTCGCTGACGATCCGGCATTCCTCTGGACGTGGTTCCTCACGGTCAACCGGCTCGCGGACACGCTCGGTGTCCCGGCCTTCAAGGATTGCTTCTTCTCGAATGCCGACGTGTCCGAGGGCGACGACGCGATCGACGGCGACCCGCACGCGGCCGTGGAGGCACTGCTGTCGGCGCTGTCGGGTGGTCCGGTGGGAATCGGCGACCGGATCGGCCGCACCGATCCCGCGATCACCGGGCGCGTCTGCGATGCGGACGGCCGGCTTCGGAGACTGGACGGGCCGATTTCGGCGATCGATGACGCGCTGTTCGGTGGTCCAGCACGCGGCGATCGGTTGATGTGGGCGACCACCACGTCGACGACACCCGACGGCGTCTGGACGTATGTCGTCGCGATCAACACCGCTGTCGAGCACGCGACGATCCTCGATCGGTACGACCTGGGTCGTGAGGCGGTCGTCTACGACTGGCGCGGCGGCACGGCATCGACGACGAGCGAACTCAGCCTCGAACTGGCACCACGCGACTGGGCATTGTTCGTCGTCAGCCCACCCGGACAGCCGAGCGCAGCCGAGGTCGGCGACGCGAGCAAGTACGTCGTCGTCGAGAGCGTTACGTAACGGGTCAGACCCGTTACGTAACGGTCAGACGGCGAGGAGGTCGCGGGCGCCGGTGTCGCTCGACGGGTGGCGCAGCTTGCTCATCGCGCGGGCCTCGATCTGGCGGATCCGCTCGCGGGTGAGGCTGAAGTGATCGCCGACCTCTTCGAGGGTCCGTGGCTCACCGCGGTCGAGACCGAAGCGGAGCTTGAGGATCTCACGCTCGCGCTCGTCGAGCGGAGCGAGCAGCCGCGAGATCTCCTCGGGGAGCAGCGCGGTCGCTGCGACCTCGAAGGGCGACTCGGCCGAGCGGTCCTCGACGACATCGCCGAGTTCGGCATCGCCGTCCTCACGCAGTGGCTCGGACAACGAGAGCGGCTCGGCGGCGAAGCGCAACGCCTCGGTCACCTTGTCCTCGGGCATCTCGACTTCCTTCGCCAGCTCGGACAGCGTGGCGGGGCGGCCGTACTTGAGTTCGAGGCGGGAGCGCGCCTTCTGCAGACGGGCGAGCGTGTCGCCGGCATGCACCGGCAGGCGGATCGTGCGTCCGGTGTTCGCGATGCCGCGGGTGATCGCCTGACGGATCCACCAGGTGGCGTAGGTCGAGAACTTGAATCCCTTGCGCCAGTCGAACTTCTCGACGGCGTGCATCAGGCCGAGGTTGCCCTCCTGGATGAGGTCGAGCAGCGGAAGTCCGGAGGCCTGGTACTTCTTGGCGATCGACACCACGAGGCGCAGGTTC
The DNA here is from genome assembly GCF_049588435.1 of Ilumatobacter sp. Lineage (GTDB taxonomy): Bacteria > Actinomycetota > Acidimicrobiia > Acidimicrobiales > Ilumatobacteraceae > Ilumatobacter_A. The sequence continues at coordinate 887 of NZ_JBAVYV010000366.1, read as the reverse complement.
GATTGGACGAATTGGCGCTCGGCCTCTTCACCCTTGCGGGCGGTACGGCGCAGCTCGCGCTTCTTTGCGGCGGTGAGTTCTTTGCCGCCCGAATCGAGCTGCTCGATGGCCTCGTTGCCGGCCTCGATGGCCTTCGCGAGTCGCACCTCGTCGTCCTTCGTGAGCAGCGTGTACTGCCCGATGTCGGTGAGGTAGAGACGGACGAGGTCCTCGTCATCCCGTTCGACTCGATCTTTTGCCACCAGCAACCTCTTTCGACGTGTCGTGTGCGGGAGTGCCGGATGGCACCCTGTCTCGACGCTTCCCATTCGCACACGCATCGAGCGTTTGTGATAGGAGGCAGCGAGACGCCGGTCACGATACCGAGCCGCAGGTGCGGCCCAACTCGCTTTGTGACGCGCGTCGGTGTGTATCGCTTCTTCAGATGAACAGATCGGCAGTATCGCTATGACAGATGGACAACCTCGAGACGGTGACCAAGGTGGAGACGCGGGCGAGATCGAGCTCGCCGTGGTGACGATGCGCTTCGACGCCCACGACACCGAATCCCTCCACGGCGTGCTCTCGAAGTACGTCGTGCTCACCCGGATGGTGCCGGGATGTCGCAACGTCGATCTGTGTGCGAGCGTCACCGTCGCGGGTCGCCTGCTCGTCATCCAGAAGTGGGACGACGCCGACGCACAACGTGCCCACTTCGATTCCGCGCTGATGGTCGAGATGGCCGAGTCCTGTCACGGACTGCTCACCGCGCCGCCCGAGGTCGATCTGTGGGACGGTCTCAGCGCGCACGACCTGCGCTGAGACCGGCACCAGCCCGCTCGGGTCCGGCGATATCCTGAGCGGACCATGTCGAATCCATTCTTCAACGAAAAGCGGATGAACGAGGA
>NZ_JBAVYV010000365.1:0-2511 GCF_049588435.1 Ilumatobacter sp. | reverse complement strand
CGGTCCTGCTCCCGTGCGATGTGGCGGCGCGCCCATTCGAGGTCGTCGGGTTCGGTGATCTTCCGATTGGCCACGTCGCCGCGGACGACGACGACTCGACCTCCAGCGGCCTCGACCAGCGCGGCGTCGTCGGTGGCGTCGGATCCCGATCCGTGGGCGTCTCGCAGTCGTTCGGCGCGGAACGCCTGAGGGGTCTGGACGGCGACGAGTCGGGATCGGTCGGGCGTCTCGACGACCGACCCGAGAATGTCGTCATCATCTGCGACGGATCGATCGATGACCTTGATCGTGTCCGTCACGGCCACGGCCGGAATCGCCGCGTCCGCACCGGCCAGTACGGCGGCGATGACGCGGTCGTACACACCTCGCGACGCCAGCGGGCGCGCCGCGTCGTGGACACAGATCACGTCGGCATCGTCGGGCACGACGGCGAGGCCGGCGCGGACCGACTCACTCCGCGTCTCACCCCCGGCGACTCCGCCCTCACGCTCCACGTCAGCCGGTGGCACCACGATGACCACTCCGTCGGTGCTCGCTGCCGCGATCTCGCGCGACACGTCGATCACGCGGCGCGAATCCAGCAGCTCGTACTGCTTGGCGCGCCCGAATCGACGCCCGCTTCCCCCGCCGACGACGATGGTCCACACCGTCGCATGACTCGTCGCTCGTGGCGCCTCGGAATCGACCCCGGACGCCGAAGTTTGCCCACCTGGGCTTTGGGCGCGACTCACGCTGCGTGAGGGTAGTACCGTGACGCACGTCATGGCCCACGAAGAGATCCTCTCCCGCACCGACTTCTTCGCCGATGCGCATCCCGAAGCACTCCGGAACGTGGCCGCCGCAGGTCACGAACGCCACCTGATCCGTGGCGACGTCCTGTTCAACGAAGGTGATCCGCCGAACGCGTTGTATCTCGTGCTCCGTGGACGCATGGCGATCGCGATCGCCAACCCGATCGATCGCCGCGAGAGCGTCGTGGCGCTGATGGAACCCGACGACCTGTTCGGTGAGATGGGAATGCTGGACGACGGCCCCCGCTCCGCGATGGCCCGTGCACTCGAGCCGACCACCGTGCTCGAGATCCCATTCGAGCCCGTGCTCACGATGTTCGACGAGCATCCGAAGCTGCTGTGGAACGTGACCCGCATGCTCGCGCAGCGGATCCGCGTCACCGACGAGGCGCTGGCGGACTCGGTGTTCCTCGACGTGACCGGGCGGACGGCCAAGCGGCTGCTCGAACTCGCCGACGGCGAGGATCAGTTCACGCTCCCGGTGACCCAGGAGGAGCTCGCCGGAATGGTCGGCGCATCCCGCGAGCGCGTCAACAAGGCGATCGCCAGCTTCATCCGGCTCGGGTGGCTCGAGCAGCAGGATCGCACCTACAAGATCGTCCAGCGCGACCGACTGGAACTGCGCGCTCGCTGAATCATTCGCCGTCATATTGACGTTCATCGATATGACAGGTACGATGCGGGCATGCGCCTTCAACTTGCACTCAACGTCACCGACCTCGACACCGCGATCGAGTTCTACTCGAAGATGTTCGACGCCTCCCCGGCAAAGGTCCGGCCCGGCTACGCGAACTTCGCGATCGCCGATCCGCCGCTGAAGCTCGTCCTCTTCGAGAACGCCGACGCCGCCTCCGGTGACGAGTTCCTCCACCTCAACCATCTCGGGGTCGAGACCGAGCAGGCCGGCGAGGTCGTCGCGGCCGAAACCCGCCTCAGCGACACCGGCCTCGAGACGACCGGCGTCGACGACACCGTCTGCTGCTTCGCCGAGAAGACCGAGACCTGGGTGACCTCCCCCGAGGGAGCCAAGTGGGAGTGGTACGTCAAGACCGGCGATGCCGAACAACTCGAGAACGAGATCCTGGCGACGCCCGCCTGCTGCAGCTGACAATGCACGTTGGTGCCTGACACCAACGTGCATGGTGGCGAGCTCGCAAAAAACATGAGTGAAGGGTTGTCATAATCCTGAGTCGTTGATTATCATGTTCTTCGCCGGTCGGGATGTAGCTTCTCGGCCGGCGAGGAACCACACCGACCGAATCATCCGTCACCGAATCATCCAAGGAGTCACACGATGCTCGTCATGAACAGTCCCTTCCGTGAGTTCGACGCTCTGTTCGATCAGTTCGCAGGCCGCTCGTCGAACCCGACCACGTCCGCCATGCCGATGGACGCGTACCGCCGCGACAGCGACGTCTGGGTCCATCTCGACCTTCCCGGTGTGGCCGCGGACAGCCTCGACGTCTCGGTCGAGCGCAACGTCCTCACGGTCACCGGCGAGCGTTCGTGGCAGCGCCGCGAGGGCGACCAGATGTACCTCGCCGAGCGACGGAGCGGAACCTTCCGCCGCCAGGTCACGCTCGGAGACGGTCTCGACGCCGACGGCATCGAGGCCGACTACTCCGACGGGGTCCTCACCCTGCGGATCCCGGTCGCCGAGCAGGCACAGCCACGACGGATCAGCGTCGGCAGCGGTTCGACGTCGAGCGCACCTGCGATC
>NZ_JBAVYV010000364.1:0-1649 GCF_049588435.1 Ilumatobacter sp. | reverse complement strand
GATGAATCAGTCGAGGTGGATCAATCGAGCTCGACGCCGAGCAGCCGACTCGCCTCGAGCACGCCCTCGTTCGACCTCGCCGCTGCGTCGATCAACTCGAAAGCGCCGGGCGTGTCGAGGTCGTCATCGAGTCGTTCGCGCACGCCGTCGAGCAGATCCGGGTTCGGTCGAGCGTTCGCCTGCCACGACTCGAGCCGAGCCTGGTTGCGCGGCATCAGGTCCTCGTCCCAGGCCCATTCGGTGCGGTAGTGGTGCTCGACGATCCCGAGTCGGATCGCCCGTGGATCCCACGCCTCACGCAACTTGTCGACGAACACGAGGTTGCCGAGGCTCTTCGACATCTTCTCGCCGTCCATCGAGATGAGCGCCGTGTGCATCCAGTGCTTGACGAACGTCTCGCCCGTGGCGGCTTCGGACTGTGCCCGCTCGCTCTCGTGATGCGGGAAGATCAGATCCGCGCCACCACCGTGCAGATCGATCGTCGTGCCGAGCTCGCGCAGGGCGAGCGCCGAACATTCGATATGCCAGCCCGGACGTCCGGGACCCCACAACGTGTCCCACGACGGCTCATCCGGCGCGGAGGGATGCCACAGGACGAAGTCGAGCGGGTTGCGTTTGTGCGGATCGTCGACGTTGCCGCCGCGCTCCTTCGCGAAGGCGAGCATCTCGTCCTCGGTGTAGTTGCTCATCGAACCGAACGAGTCGTACTTCGACACGTCGAAGTACACCGATCCCCCCGATTCGTACGCGTAGCCACGGTCCATCACCATGCCGATGAAGCCACGGATGTCGGGAATCGCCGAAGATGCGCGAGGAGAACTGGCGACCGGCAGCGCGTTCAGCGCCACCATGTCCCGCTCGAAGCGCGCTTCCTCGCTCGCTGCGAGGTCGAGGTAGTGGATCCCGAGCTCACGGGCCTTGGCGAACAACGGATCGTCGACATCGGTGACGTTGCGGACGCACGTGACCGTGTGGCCCTTGTCGATCAGGTGACGCTGCAACGTGTCATAGGCAATGAACGTGGCGGCGTGGCCGAGATGCGTGGCGTCGTACGGGGTGATCCCGCACGTGTACATCAGCACGTTGTCGTCCGGTTCGAAGGGAACGATGGCGCGGCGGGCGGTGTCGTAGAGCTGCATCGGGCTGGGCCAACCTTCAGGAGGCGTCGTTGATTCCCGTGAGCCGGGGGGCGACACGGGTCTTGTATCGGACGTTCAGCTGCAACAGCACCGCGGTGAACGCTTCGATCGCCATCGCGTTCGAGAGTTCGCCGGCTTCGAGCGGCCGGCATCCGGGGATCCGGGTGACGATTGCGCTGACCTCGCGCACGGCCGCGGGGTCGTCACTGCAGATCAACACGTCGGAGTCGATCGGGTGGTCGACCTCACCGAGTTCGGCGGCCGGCAGGTGATGAAAGGCGGCGTCGAGTCGGCACTTCGGGACGGCCGCCTGCACGTGCGCTGCGACACTTCCCCGTGGCGGTACCAGCGGCTGGAACTCCTTGTTCACCCGCACGAGCGCATTCGCCATCGAGATGACGATCTTGCCGTCGAGGCTCGCCGCGTTCTCCTGAGCGACGGTGGCCGCACCGTCCCAGGGGGTCGCGATCACGACGATGTCGGCGTTCGATGCTGCGGCGTTGTCACCGC
>NZ_JBAVYV010000363.1:0-6616 GCF_049588435.1 Ilumatobacter sp. | reverse complement strand
GTCGAGGTGCGCGACTACCTCGCCTTCGTCGACGACGAGGCGCGCGGGCGTCACGACGCGGGCCTCGACGCGTTCGACGCGGCTCGCGACATCGCCAAGCTGCTCGACGGCTCACCACGTTTCGGTGACTGGGGTGAGTACGGCCGGATCGCGGTCAACGTCGACACCGTCTACCGGACCCTCGATCCGGACCACGACACGCCGGACGTCGTCGAACAGTTCCGGCGGATGGCTGAACTCGAAGCGCACTGAGAAGCCGACGGACGTGTCAGCTCGCGATGTCGGCGTCGTCGGAGACGGTCCAGCCGGATCAGCGCTCGCTCGATCGCTGGAACGACGCGGTGTCGATGTCGTCCTGATCGGGGCCGATCGACCGTGGACGGCGACGTACACGACCTGGATCGATGACCTCGATGGTGTGGATGGCATCGGTGCCGGTGCCGGTGGCATTGACGATCAGGACGTCTGGCTGCACCGCTTCGATTCGATCGCCGCGCACTTCGAACGATCGCTGACGATCCCGCGGGGGTACGGCGTGCTCGACAACGAGCGGCTGCACGCCGTGCTGCGTGACGGAGTTCGTCACGAGGTCCGTGATGTGACCGCCGTTGCCGATGTGGATGCCCGCCTCGTCGTCGACGCAACCGGGTGGCCGTCCGGGCTGGGCCCCGCCGATCTCGGAGATGCCGATGTCGGAGATGTCGGCAACGTGTCCTGGCAGACCGCGTTCGGAGTGGTGCTGCCCGAACCGCCGTCGAATTCGTTGGGGGTCCCCACGATGATGGACTTCTCGGACCCGCCGAGTGCAGGGGGATCGTTGCGCCCCACGTTCGCCTACGCGTTACCCGTGGCCGACGGTTGGCTGGTCGAGGAGACCGTGCTCGCCGGCCCGGCGATCGATCCCGACGCGCTGTCCGGACGGTTGGCATCGCGACTCGGCCTCACCGTCGACGACATGCTGGCCCGTGCGGATCGCATCGAGCGGGTGCGCATCCCGATGGGGGCACCGATTCCCGGACACGATCCGGTGACCGCTCGCTTCGGAGCCGCGGCCGGAATGATCCACACCGCGACCGGTTACTCGGTCGCTGCCTCGCTCCGTGCAGCAGACCGCGTCGCCGACGCGATCGTCGAACGACTCGATGTCACGCGCAAGCCGAATGATGCACGTGCTGACGCGGAGGCGGTTGCGGCCGCGGTCTGGCCGACGGCGTTGCGTCGGAGTCGACGGCTCCACGACTACGGACTCGACGTGCTCCTCGCGATGGATGTCGACGAGATCCGACGCTTCTTCGAGACGTTCTTCTCGTTGCCTCGAGAGCAATGGGCGGCGTACCTGCGGATCGACACGCCCCCGCGGGATCTCGCGCGTGTGATGTCGACGATGTTCCGGCGCGCGGACTGGGGTCTGCGGCGTCGACTGGTCAGTCGGAACCCGCGTCTGCTGTTCGGCGTTCTGCGGCCCTGACCGACAACGATCGCCGGACTGCGAACACCCAACCGACCGCGACGAAGATCGCGAAGACGATCCACTGCATCGCGTACGAGAGGTGCGGACCGTTGTCCAGTTCGGGGAGCACGACCGGCACCGGGTCGGCGATGCCGACCGCGGGATCGGATCCGGTCAACTGGATGAACACCGGTGCGACGTCGCCGGGGAGCTGTTCGGAGATCTTCGGAATGTCGATCCGACGCACCTCGGTGAGTGGCTCCCCGTCGTCGGCATCGGTGAGGTCGCCACGTTCGCGCACCTCCGACGGGCGGACGAACCCGACGATCTCGACCTCGGTCGCCGGTGCGGCCGGGAGATCCTGGCCGAGGGGGACGAAGCCGCGGTTGACGACCACGGTTGTTCCGTCGTCCATCACCAGTGCGGTGAGCACATTGTCGCCGGCGCGGCCGCCCTGCGAGTTGTTGAACTCGATGATCTGATCGGGAAGGTACGTCCCCGACGCGCTGACGGTGCGCCATTCGGCGTCATCCTCATCGAGGTCGCCGCTGTCGATCTCGTCCAGGATCGTCGAGAACTCGACCGTCGGTTGCTCGCTCCGCGCCTCGACCCTGCTGTTGAATTCCTTGCGCTGGTCGAGCCGATCGAGCTGCCAGAGCGAGAGGTAGACCATTCCGACGATTCCTGCGATCACGATGAGGTGGAACAGCAACCAACGAGGTCGCAGCAGGAAGCGATACATCGACCCGGGACGGTATCGGCGAGGGGGCTATGGTCCGCTCGGTGACACCTGAGCAGATCACCGCCGACTGGCTCTCGACCGTGTTCGGTTCCGAGGTTTCCGACATCACCATCTCCCGGATCGGTGACGGACTCGTGGGCCTGAACCTGCGTGTCGACATGCGCTCGGCGTCCGATGTGCCCGATTCCGTGGTCGTCAAGCTGCCGTCGCTCGACGAGGTCAGCCGAGCGACCGGCATCGGGCTCCGCAACTACGAGCGCGAGGTGAAGTTCTACGAACACATCGCACCGACGGTCGCGATCCGGATTCCGCACTGCCATCACGGCGAGTGGGACGAGGCGACCGGCGACTTCGTGCTGGTGCTCGAGGACATGGCTCCCGCCGAACAGGGCGACCAGATCACGGGATGCGATGTCGACACCGCCCGGCTCGCGATCGGCGAACTCGCGCAGCTGCACGGTCCCCGGTGGAACGACGACACGTTGTTCGAGCACGAGTTCCTCAGCAGGCGATCGGGTGGCGATGACGGCGCCCAACTCGCGGCGCTGTGGGAGATGTTCCTCCCGGGCTTCTCCGCCACGTACGACACCTACCTGGACCCGGCGTCACAGGGCGTCCTGCAGGCGTTCGGATCCCGCATCGTCGAGTGGGTCGAAGGTGGTGGAGATGTCGGTGCCGGTGGCGCCGATGGTCCGTTGACGGTCACCCACGGCGACTATCGCCTCGACAACCTGCTGTTCGCGACGCGGGCGGGTGGTCCCCCGGTCACCGCGGTCGACTGGCAGACGCCCGGCCACGGCACGCCGATCAACGACGTCGCCTACTTCTGCGGTGCGGGGCTGGTCCCTGCTGACCGCCGCGCGGCGGAGCGGGATCTGCTCGACGAGTACCGCACCGCACTCGCCGGCCACGGCGTCGACATCGACGCTGATTGGCTGTGGACGCAGTACCGACGTCAAGCGTTCGCGGGCGTGATCATGGCCGTGGTCGCGAGCCAGGTCGTCGGCGGAAGCGAGCGCAGCGAGGCGATGTTCGCGGCGATGGCGACCCGCCACCTCCAACACTGCGTCGACCTCGATTCGCTCGACGCGATCGGCTGACCCCGCGTCACGGCATCCACATCTCGGAGATCGACGTCGACCGTCCACCGTCCGGCACCGGATGCCACACTGGCGAGATGGAGCTGCCCGATTTCCACATCCCGCATGCGGAGAAGATCGAATGGATGATCGAGACGCACGGTTGGGCACTCGAGACGATCCGACCAGACCCGAGTACCGAGCCGCCGACACCGGCTGTCGCGTACTCGATCGGCATGCGCGCTGCCGTCGACTTCCCGGATGTCGCGGTGTTCGGCTTGGCCCCAGCGGCTGCCAACGGCCTGGTGACACTGGTCGCCGACGCGTGTCGGGGCGGGACCCAGATCCCGTTCGGCGTCGAACTGGTCGGCCTGCTCGACAACGAACTCCGCTGCGTGTTCGCTCCGATCGACCCGATCGTCGCAGCGACGCAGTTCGTCACGGCCGCGTCGTGGTTCCGTGGCGACGAGCTCGACATGGCGCAGTTGCTCTATCCGGACCGCAACGGTTTCCTCCCGTACGAGGCCGGCTTCGATCAGCGGATGCGACTCGCGCAACCGGTGATCGGTCGGCTGGACTTCACCTGACCGAGCACTCCTCGACGGCGAGTGCATCGAAGCCCACCGATGACGGTCACCCGTCCGCGTCACCCAGCCGCGTCATCCGTCCCCGTCACCCGTCCCCGGTCACCGGGGGATGCGCACCCTGAACGGTCACCCACCCGGGCAGTAGACCCGCAGCGACTCGGGCACCTGTGTATCGCCGTCGCACACGGTGTTCCAATCCTGGAGGATCCAGAATTGGCCCTCGGCCTCGAGGATCGCGTTCGAGCCGTTCCCGTCGTTGTCGGTGTAGGCGGCGCCGGCCCAACCCTCGTCGCACTGGAAGGAGTCGACCGAGGCGACGTCGCCACCGATCCCGGACTTGATCGAGTCCGCGTCACAGGGCACCGTTCCGCCGATCGGACCCGTCGTGGTGCTCCCTCCGGATGGAGCGGTCGTGGTACTGCCTCCGGATGGAGCGGTCGTGGTCGCCGCCGCGGTGGCGGTGGTGGTGGTCACTCCGGACAGTTCGTCGAGCGTCTTGTCCGCCTGGTCCTGGCCGAGCAGCAGGAGGACCCCGGCTCCTTCGAGCTCACCAGATTCGATCGGCGCCGGGTCGGGGAGCGACAGCACGTCGACTCCACCGAGGGCTTCGGCGACGCTCTGCGCAACCGTCTCGGCACCATCTGCCGACGCGTAATAGACGATCGAATCCTCGATGATGTTCTCGCTGCTGGTGGGTTCACCCGTGGTGAACCCGGCCTGACTCAATTCCTCGGTCATCCGCTGGGCCGATCCGTCGTCGTCGTTGCCGTTCGCCACGATCACCGTCGTCGCATCGGCCGATGACCCGCTGTCGGCGTCGCTCCCGCTCCCGCAGGCACTCAGCATCAGGACGGCAACCGCGCAAGCGACGACACCACTTCTCATGGACAGATTCAGGTTCATCTTGCTTCTTTCGTCGTTGGCGTTGCCAGAACCTAACGGGCGACCCTCGGCGTGAAGAATCGAACGCCGGCGGCGACGCACATGCTCGGCCGCCGTGCACATGGATGCGACCGCGCCACCGGTGGATGACGGTCTCGACAGATGGCCACCGAGGTCAAACCAGCGGCGATGGCAGCGGGGACCGGTGGTACCGTCGACACCCAGTGACGACGACCGACCCCTACCCGGTGACGGGAGCCTGGATGCCGGGAGACCCGCTCGGCCAACGGCGCCTGTTCACGTTCGCGACCGATCGTCGGTTCGCGCTCGATTCCGGAGTGACGCTGTCCGACGTGACCATCGCGTACGAGACGTGGGGAACGCTCGACGCCGACGGAGCGAACGCCGTGCTGCTCTGCCACGCGTGGACCGGCGACAGTCATGCCGCCGGGGGAATGGGGCGCGGCCACGACGACACCGGGTGGTGGTCCGCGATGGTCGGGCCGGGCAAACCGATCGACACCGACCGCTACTTCGTCGTGTGCGCGAACGTTCTCGGCGGATGTCAGGGTTCGACCGGACCGGCATCGCCGAACCCCGCCGACGGACGCTCCTATGGGTCACGGTTTCCCGTCGTCACGATTCGCGACATGGTGCGATCGCAGGCGCGCCTCGCCGACCACCTCGGGGTGCTCCGCTGGATGGCGGTCATCGGAGGCTCGATGGGCGGCATGCAGGCGCTCGAGTGGGCGGTGATGTACCCACGTCGGGTGCGGTCGCTCGTGGCGATCGCGACCTGCATGCAGGCCACCGCCCAACAGATCGCGTGGGGCGGAATCGGGCGCCAGGCGATTCGCCTCGATCCGAAGTGGCGCAACGGTGACTACTACGATGCCGAGCCCGGCGACGGCCCGACCACCGGACTCTCGATCGCCCGCCAGATCGCGCAGGTCACGTTCCGCAGCGACAACGTGTTCACCGATCGATTCGGGCGGGACTTCTCGGGCAAGACCGAGACGGGTGACGTACTCGGCATGTGGCAGCAGTACGAGGTGGAGCGGTACCTCGAACACCACGGCAACAAGATCGTGCGACGCTTCGACGCGAACAGCTACCTTGCGATCGGCAAGGCGATGGATCTTCACGACGTCGCACGTGGACGCGGGTCCCTCGACCGGGCGATGGCGCGGGTGCAGATCCCGACGATGGCCGTCGGAATCTGGAGCGACATGCTCTACCCGGCGTACCAGCAGCAGCAGATCGCCACGGTCGTCCAGGCGAACGGCGTGCCGACCGAGTATCTCGAGATCGACTCGCCGCACGGCCACGATGCGTTCCTGATCAACGGCGACCAGATCGCCGGTCCGCTCGACCGCTTCCTCGGCGACGTCAGCAAATCCGTGGTCTGACGCTCCGGCCGTCCGTTCCGAGCAAACCATCGTGCCCGAAGGGTTGGAAGCCGAGATCTGGACCCGCAGCGCGCAGTCGCTGGTCGGGCGAACGATCCGGCGTGTGTGGTGCGACCAGCGGGTTGCGCCGAACGACTTCACCGAGATCCTGCCGGGTGCGGCGATCGAGGCTGTCCGGCGTCGTGGAAAGGTCGTTGTCGTCGACACCGACGGTCCTTCGTTCGGGTTGCATTTCGGGATGACCGGTCGTCTCGAGATCGACGGTTCCGCGCCGATCGAACGACTCGAGTACGCCTCGGGAGCCGACCGTGCCGAATGGGACCGACTGCGCCTGTGGAGCGATCCGGCGGGGGATCCGGGGCGACCCGCGCTGCGGATGAACGATCCCCGCAGACTCGGCCGGCTCAGCCTCGACCCCGACCTGTCGCACTTGGGCGCCGATCTCCTCACGCTCACGTCCGACGAGT
>NZ_JBAVYV010000362.1:0-7566 GCF_049588435.1 Ilumatobacter sp. | reverse complement strand
CTTCCAGCCTGCGCCGACTGGGCCGAGGCGATAGGAATCCGGAATGCGGACCCCGTCGAGAAACACCTCGTTGAAGTCGACTTCACCGGTGATGTGGACGAGTTCGCGCACCGTCACCCCGGGCGCGTCGATAGGGCATGCGAAGACGGTGATGCCTTGACGCTTGGGAACGTCGGGATTGGTTCGAGCGACCAACAATCCGAACTGCGAGTAGTGCGCCCAGGTATTCCAGACCTTCTGCCCGGTGACGACCCATTCGTCGCCGTCGCGCACCGCTTGGCACGCAATCGCCTTCGCGTCCGACGACGCGACGTCGGGCTCGGTCATCGCGTACGCCGAGCGGATCTCACCGCGCAGCAGCGGATCCAGCCATTGCTTCTTCTGCTCAGGCGTACCGACGCGCTCGAGCACCTCCATGTTGCCCGTGTCCGGTGCGGCACAGTTCATCGATTCCGACGCCAGCGGGTTCTTGCCGAGCTCGATCGCGATGTACGCATAATCGAGGTTCGACAGGCCCTCACCCGTCTCGGCATCGGGCAGGAAGAAGTTCCACAGCCCGTTGGCCTTCGCCTTGTCCTTGACCTCCTCGAGCAACTCGAGCTGGCCGGGCGCGTAGGACCAACGATCGGTCCGCGTCTCACCGAGCTTGAAGAACTCTTCCGACATCGGCGCGACTTCTTCACGGATGAACGTCTTCACCTGCTCGTAGAGCGGGCGGACGCTGTCGGACATCCGCAGGTCGTACATGTCAACGGTCGATTCGAGTGCAGGCATGTGCGGAACTTACCGAAGCACTCGGTCGGACATCCCATCGACGGTCGTCGCGACGTTGTCGGCGGGGCGGTCGTAGTGTGGACGGAGCGTTCCACCTTCTTGGTGGGGACTTCTCGTTGACACCCGGCTCCGATCAGCCGAACAATCTGTTGCCTCCTCTGAGCTCGACTTGAGGAGACAACATGTCCGAATCTGCAACCACCAATCGTTCTGCCGCGCACAGCGCCGGACGCCGGCCGCGAGCGATCGTCTACTGCGACGCCAACTTCGGCATGATCGACGGGAAAACCGCGAACGGCCTGGTCCGGCACAGCGAGCGCTACGAGATCATCTCGGTGATCGACCACACCAAGGTCGGCCGCGACGCCGGAGAGGTGCTCGACGGAGTCCCGAACGGCATTCCGTGCTGTCGCGACCTCGACGACGCGCTGGCCGAAGCCGGGTTCACTCCCGAACTCTTCATCGTCGGCGTCGCACCGACCAGTGGCCTGCTGACGACCCGCGAACGAGGGATTCTCCTCGACGCGATGAGTCGGGGCCTGAACATCCTCAACGGACTGCACGAGTTCTTGAACGACGATCCGGAGTTCGCGGCCGCAGCCGCGATCAACGACGTGGAGATCATCGACATCCGGAGGCCGAAGGCGAAGGCCGACCTCCACATGTTCGACGGCAGCATCCTCGGTGTGACCTGTCCTCGGATCGCCGTGCTCGGCACCGACGGCGCCATCGGAAAGCGCACGACCGCGACGATTCTCACGAAGGCACTCAAGGCACGGGGCGTCAACGCCGTCCTCGTCGGCACGGGTCAGACCAGCCTGATCCAGGGAGCGTTCCACGGCGTCGCGCTCGACGCGATCCCCGCCCAGTTCGTGGCCGGCGAACTGGAAGCCGCGGTGGTCGGAGCGTTCGAGGCCGAGCAGCCCGACGTGATCATCGTCGAGGGTCAGGGAGCGCTCAGCCACCCGACGTACCTGAGTTCCACCGCGATCCTGCGCGGCAGTCGCCCCGAAGCCGTCATCCTCCAGCACGCACCCGGCCGCACGGCGATCAGCGACTTTCCGATCTTCCCGATGCCGACTCCGGCGAGCGAGATCAATCTCATCGAGACGTTCGCCGACACCACGGTGATCGGCCTGACGATCAACCACGAGAACATGAGCGACAGCGAAGTCTCGGCTGCCATCGCTCTGTACGAGGTCGAGTTGGGGATTCCGGCGACCGACGCACTCACCCGACCGGTCGAACATCTCGTCGACATGGTCTTCGCGGCGTTCCCCGACATCCAAGCGTCACCCGTCGCCACTCGATGAGCGGGCTACGGCTCGACATCGACCTCGACAAGATCCGCGAGAACGCGCGCCGGCTCGTCGACCGGACCGCGGTGCGCGGGGTGTCGATCACCGCGGTGACCAAAGCCCTGCTCGGCGAGCCCCGGCTCGCTCGGACGCTCGTCGCCGCCGGTGTGGTCGCGCTCGGCGATTCGCGCATCGAGAGCATCGAACGGATGCGGGATGCCCACGTCAATGCGCCGATGTTGCTGATGCGCTCGCCGATGCCGAGCCAGGTCGACCGCATCGTCCGTTCTGACGCCACCAGCGTGAACACCGAAACCGATGTCCTCACGGCGCTCGCAACAGCCGCGCGGGTGTGCGGCCGGATCCATGACGTGATGATCATGGTCGAACTCGGCGACCTGCGCGATGGCGTCATGGCCACCGAACTCCACGACACCGTGCGCCACATTCTCCGCCTGCCGACCCTTCGGTTGCGCGGAATCGGAACGAACCTCGCGTGCCGTCACGGCATCGAACCCAGCGCCGAGAACATGGGAGAACTCTCCCGGCTCGTCGACACCGTCGAGTCGAGGTTCGACATCGAGATTCACACCGTGTCTGGTGGAAACTCGGCGAACCTCCGCTGGTTGACGTCCACGGACGACCTCGGGCGGGTCAACAACCTGCGCCTCGGTGAATCGATCCTGCTCGGCCGCGATCCGATCGACCGCTGCCCCATCGCGGGCCTCCACACCGATGCGATCACCCTCCTCGGGGAAGTGATCGAGTCGAAGCGCAAGCCGACTCGCCCCTGGGGCCGGCAGAGCCAGAACGCGTTCGGTGAAACGCTCGACATCTCACCCGACGCGCAGGACCGAGGCGACATCTGGCAGACCATCGTCGCGGCCGGCCGCCAGGACACCGACCCCACCGACCTGCGGTGCCAGACCGGCGTGACGGTGCTCGGCGCGAGCAGCGACCATCTCCTTCTCGAGACCCGAGGCCGCATGGGGCCCGGCGAGGAAGTTCGGTTCCAGCCCGGCTACTCGGCCTTGCTTCGGTCGATGACGTCGCCGTTCGTGGCGAAGGACTTCCACAGTGCCGATGGGGATCGATCGACGATCGCGGTGTCGAGCAGGCGTCCGCCCGACACCGGTTCACATCGACCGGACCGCACCCGGAATCTGACGATCGTGCCGGCAAAGGCGCCGAGCGCCTGCGGCTGACGGGTCAGCTCCGGGCTTCCTCGATCGCGAGATCCGGGTTGCGGAACGGGTCGTCGATGTCGACCAGCGATGCCTGGAACAGCCCGATCGCCTGGTGCCGCTGGGGTTCGGTGAGGTCCGCAGACATGATGCGGTCGACCGATGGCATCAGGTCGCGGCGGACCTGAACGATCTCGTGGGCGACCTGCTTGCTCGGATCGAGCTCTTCGAGCGGCGTCTCCCCGGTGAACCACTGGGAGGTTGTCGGCTTCTTCTTGGATGCGGCCATGGCATCTCGATTCTGTTGGTCCGGATGAAGCCGTCGACCTGGCGGGGCTCGGCGCGGGCAGATGGGACGAAACCTCGGTCGGTCACGTGGGTGAGCCGACGGAATCGACTTCGCCAGATACGACAGACACGTCCCCAGCTGCGTCCGAGCACCGTACCACCGCAGGATCGATTCGGCTCGGCGGTGGACGCATTGGCGGAGGTGGACGGGAATCGAACCCGCCGGATGGGGATCGCCCATCCCAACCGCTTTGAAGGCGGCGGAGCCCACCAGGTACCCAGACACCTCCCGGTAGTGCGGGGTCACCCTAACGGTCACCCGCACAGCCGTCACACGGGCCGTCGTCGTCGCGCCGCCGACACCGACGGTTGCACTGTCGGGCGTCGACCGTTACGTTGATAGTGCCGACTCCCTCCCGAGTCCACGTCCGGTCCGCCGGAACGTCCCGCTTGGGGGAATCATGATCACGCTCTGTCACGCCGTCAAAGGCGGCAGCGGAACCACGGTGGTCGCATGTACACGTGCGATCAACTCTCCTGGACCCGCACTCCTCGTCGACTTCGAAGGCGACGTTCCGCTCGCGCTCGGCCTCGACCGGCCCGTCCGACCGGGCGTCATCGACTGGCTCGCCAGCCGCGCTCCCAGCGCCCACCTCGACGACCTGCTGGTCGAGGTCACTCCCAACTGCAGCCTGCTGCCAGCCTTCGAGACGGCGGCCGACGTCCTGACCGGGGAGACGGAGCGCTGGGATCAACTCGTCGATTGGCTGACCGAGTGGACGAACGACAGCGGAGGGTCCGTGGTGATCGATGCCGGAACCACACGCCTCCCGATGCAGTTCGTCGAACAGTGCCCACATCGGTGGCTCGTCACCCGCGCCTGCTACCTGTCGCTCCGTCGCTCCTGTCATCTCCGCGTTCGGCCCACCGGGGTCGTGCTCATCGACGAACCAGGACGCGCGCTCCGACGCACCGACGTCGAGTCCAGCATCGGCGCCCCGGTCGTCGCGACACTCGCCTGGGACGTGCGAATCGCGCGGTCGGTCGATGCCGGGCTCCTGCTCAGCGGTCGCCTCCCGCGTCCGCTCCATCGGGCATTCGCGCGCGTCGCCGCATGAGCTCGGTCGAATTGGTCGACACGATCTGTCGGACGATCCGCGACGAGTCGGGCGACCTGGGCGAGCTCGTCGATCGGGCCGTACGCCGCGTGGCCCCGCTCGCGACCGCCGACGAACGCGCGCGATTGCGATCCGACGCCGTCGCCCGCATGGCCGGGCTCGGCGACCTCGAGATGCTCGTCGAGGATCCCGAGATCGACGAGGTGCTGGTCAACGGGGATCAGATCTGGATCGACCGACGGGGTCGCGTCGAGCGGGCCGGCACGCTGCACAGCACGACCATCGAGCAGGTG
Source organism: Ilumatobacter sp. (assembly GCF_049588435.1). Taxonomy (GTDB): domain Bacteria; phylum Actinomycetota; class Acidimicrobiia; order Acidimicrobiales; family Ilumatobacteraceae; genus Ilumatobacter_A. The sequence continues at coordinate 2,611 of NZ_JBAVYV010000362.1, read as the reverse complement.
ATCGAACGTGTGCTGGCACCGATCGGACGACGGGTCGACCGCACGACGCCGATCGTCGATGCCCGCCTCGCCAACGGCGCCCGGGTGTGTGCTGTCGTGGCCCCCGTCGCGGTCGGTGGGGCCTCGCTCTCGATCCGTCGGTTCTCCGATGAGATCCGCCCGCTCGACGACTTCACCGGACCGGAGGGGGTGGCGATCCTGCGCACGATCGTCGCCGCCCGCGCGAACGTCATCGTGTGCGGCGCCACGTCATCGGGCAAGACGTCGCTGCTCGCGTCGATGCTCGACATGGTCGATGACATCGAGCGACTGATCGTGCTCGAGGACACCACCGAGCTGCCGTGTCGAGCGCCGCACGTGGTCCGGCTCGAAGCCCGCCCGGCGACGGCCGAAGGTGTGCATGCGGTGTCGCTCGGCGACCTCGTCCGCACGTCGCTCCGCCTTCGCCCCGACCGACTCGTCGTCGGTGAGGTCCGTTCCGACGAATGCATCGCACTCGTCCAGGCGATGAACACCGGCCACGACGGTTCCTTCTCGACGTGCCACGCCAATGGTCCGCTCGATGCGCTCCTGCGACTCGAATCGCTGGTGCTCCAAGCCGCCCCGCAATGGCCGTTGTCGGCCGTGCGCCACCAGCTCGCGCGGTCGATCGACGTGATCGTGCACGTGGGACGACACGGTGGCCGGAGGCGGATTCTCGAGGTGTGCGAGGTCGTTCCGCCGAATGTCGACGGTTCCCTCGCGGCACCCGGGGTGCGAACGCTCGGCCGACTGCGCGACGATGACATCGCCGGGTGCACTTCACTCGGACGGAGCCGTCGGTGATCGCCGCTCCACTCGCCGCAGCACTCCTCGTCCTGCTGGTCGTGCCGCCCATCCTCACTGCGCGCACGGGTCGCGCTCCGGCCGGAAGCGCTCCGTCCGTCGCCATTCCTGCGGCGATCCCGCGCACGCGGTCGTTGCCACGATGGCGACGCCGAAGCCGGATCGCTCCCGGTGACATCGCTGCATGGTGTGACGACCTCTCCCGGGGTCTCCGTCACGGTTCGACGCTGCGAGCTGTCCTGGTGGGCACCATTCCCGACGATGACGCCCTCGCGGGCCTCACCGCACGTCTGCGACACCGCCTCGATCGCGGAGCGGCCGTGGTCGAAGCGTGCGACGGGTGGTCCGAGGACCTGTCGGCCGATGCGTCGCCCGGAGCCGACCTTCTCGCCCCGTGCGCGACGTTGCTCGCGGCAATCACCACGCTCGGCGGAAATGCCGCCGAGCCGATCGACCGGTTCGCCGTCACGATGCGTCAACGCACGTCCGACGACCTCGAACGAGAATCGAACAGCGCCCAGGCACGAATGTCGGCGCGGGTCCTCACCATCGTGCCGCTCGCGGTGCTCGCCCTGCTCCTCGCCACCGATGACGGCGTCCGCGCGGTGATGGCCACCCCCGCCGGTGCGATGGTCGCGATCATCGGCCTCACCCTGAATGCAGTCGGCGGCGTGTGGATGCATCGCATCGCCGACGGTTCCGCACACGGATCGGCGAACCGATGATGGTCGCGCCTCTCCTCGTTCTGGTGATCGTCGCCGTCATCAGGCCCCGCGTCCGACGGATGATCGCCGGGCGCGCTCAGCAGCGCCGGATCGACGCCGCACTCCCGGACGCGATCGAGATGCTCATCCTCGTCGTCCAGGCCGGCCTGACACCACACCAGGGCGTGATGTTGCTGTGCGATCGAGCGCCCACTCCGATCCGGCCCGCTCTGCACGAGGTCCGTCGGCGAATGTCCCGGGGCGCTCCACTGGCCGAAGCACTCGACGCGCTCCCCGATCTGCTCGGACACGACGCCGCGATCGTGGCCGACACGCTCGCGATGGCCGAACGCTACGGAACTCCGATCGCTCGTGCGCTCGACCAACTGGCGCTCGACGTCCGCGAACGACGACGCCGTCGCGCCGAGGCCGACGCCCGCAAGCTGCCGATCAAGATGGCGTTCCCACTCGTGACGTGCACCCTTCCGGCGTTCGTGCTCATCGCGATCGCCCCCGCTGTGATGGCCGCCATCGCCTCGCTGAACACCCGCTCGATCTGACGGCTCCACTCGACCACACGGTCCGCTCGACGCCAACGTCCCGCCCACTCCATTCGAGAACCCAGGGAGAATCATGCTCGACACCACGCCCCTTCTGATGCTCGCCATCAGCGTCCACCAGGCCGGCCACGCGGTCCACGAACGCCTCCTCGACGCCGTCATGCACGTCGTCGCACACCGCGACGATGATCGCGGGCAGGCCACGACCGAGTACGCGCTCGTCCTGCTCGCGGCGGCTCTTGTCGCACTGCTCGTCGTCGCGTGGGCGACCGCGGGTGGCGGTGCGGCCAGGGTCAGCCGCCTGTTCAACCGCGTCATCGACTCGGTGATCGACCGGGTCTGACGATGTGGACCGCACGTCGATCCGATGATCGAGGGCAGTCCGCGGTCGAGTTCGCTGTGGCGTTGCCGTTGATCGTCATCGCGATGCTCGCGATCGCGCAGGTCGGCGTGACGGTCCGCAACGAGGTGGCGGTGGAACTCGCTGCCCGTGAAGGCGCGCGCGCCGCCGCTGTCTCGGCC
>NZ_JBAVYV010000361.1:0-6406 GCF_049588435.1 Ilumatobacter sp. | reverse complement strand
CTGGTCACGTTCTCGGCTGGATTCCGCCTCGGGTTCCGGAACGAAAGGCTGCCGAGAATCGGGTCAGGAGCGCCGGGATGGGTCGCAACGCTCGAGGTGGATCGCGTACAGCCCGCTCGCGAGGATGACCCCGCAGCCGATCAGTGTCAGCGTGTCGGGGATCTCGTCGAAGAACAGGTACCCGAGCACGACGGCGCCGAGCAACGTCGTGTACCGGAACGGGGCGGAGACACTGAGGTCGCCGACGCGTACCGATTGGATCGTGAGGACGTAGCCGACCATCAGACAGAGACAGGCGAGCACGAGGTAGAGCCCGGCTCTGGTCGTGACGGCGTTCCAGCCGGTGAACGCGGCGAGCACCCCCGTCATGACGGTGAGCGACACCGCCGTGACCAATGCAACGACCGACGCGGGGATGTCCGAGGCGATCCGGTGCGTGGCGAACTCGCGGATCGTGAGGCACGCCGCCGCCCCGATCACAGCGATCGACCAGGGCGAGAACGCGTCCGTCGCCGGTTGGACGACGAACAGCACCCCGACGAATCCCACCAGAACGGTCGCATACAGACGTCCGCTGACCCGCTCGCCGAGCACCAGCGCGGCGGTGAGGGTGACCGCGAACGGGACGATCAGGAGGATCGTCTGCGCATTCGCGAAATCGAGATGCACGATCGCGCCGAAGAACAACGCCGTTCCGATGAGCTCGGCGACGACCCGCACGACGAGGGGCCGGGTGAGCTGATCGCGGGCGATCCGATCGCCTCGAATTCGACTGGCCGCCAGGAACAGCACCGACATCGCGATCCCACGGAGGCACAGCGCCTGGTACACGTCCAGGCCCTCGTCGGTGGCCTCCCGAATCAGGGCATCGTTCGTGACGTATCCCAGCGACCCGATCCCCATGTACAGCGAACCCAACGCGTTCGGCGACAGGCCCGCGAGGCGAGTCGGCGAACGAGAAGCTACGGGCATCGGCCTGGAACCTAACGGAGATGTCGGTGGCACTCTCGGCTGGGATCTGTCCCGGAAACCGGAACGAAACCCTGCCGAGAACGGAGCGGGCGCCGCGATCTGGACGACCGCGACTCAGCAGTGATGACCGTCGACGCTCACGAGAACCAGCGTGTTCGAGTCGGGGTGCCCGGCCTCGCGGACGGATACGAAAACCCAGTCGACACCGTCCGTCGTGCCGGATTCGATCGTCGGATCGAGCGGTCGGCCGTCGATCGTGAACTCGACGGACGGGACGGTTGCGGATGGGACGAACACGAAGGCGAACGCCTCGTCGGGCGCCGACCAACCGCTGCCACAGTTGACACCCGACCCGGCGACCTCGGACTCGTCGCAGCCCCCACCCCCGCCGTACGCATCGTGCACGAAGGAGGTGCAGACCTGGCCGCCCTCGTTGGTGCGATTCGTGTAGACGAAGCGCCCCTCGGCGGTGTCGCCCAAGATCTCGACGTCGGACACACCCGACGATCGCAGCAGTTGGTCGCGGACGTCGAGGTCAGCAGATGCGAGGTCGGTCATCGTGAGAGACGCTGCAATTGATTCCAGTTCGCCGGCAGGCCCGTGAGCGGTCACGATCGTGTCCGGCGTCGGCTGCCAGACAACCAACGCGTTGAGCACGTCCCTCCGCGATTCGGGAGGGATTGCCACGAGGACGTCGTCCCGCGCCGCGCTGGGCTCCGCCGTGTAGCCCGGCATGCGGGTCACGAGGAACGTGTCGATGTCGATGTCGCCGAAGTAGACGGCCGTATCGATCCCGATGTTGCTGCCGTAGTACACGCTGCGAGCATCGAGCTGATCGGGCACCACCGTGAACGCCTCGGGCGGGTCGATCTCACTCGACGGTTGGCCGGCAACCTCCGCGAACCAGTCGCCGAGTTCATCCTCCGCATCCGGTGAGATGGCCGCCGAGAACAGACCGTCGTCGGTTCGTATCGCATAGTTGACGCTGTCGACGAGCGTCGGCACGAGGCGTTTCGCCACCCGGCCGTCGGGAAGTTCGACATCGGGCTGGTCGGCGAATGACTTTCCCCACTCGCTGTCGGGGAGAATCGTCCACGAGAGCACGGTCGACGAGCCATCGGCATTCGTCCGGACCGCATAGTGCTGGAGCTCAGGCCCACCGAAAACCCAACGCTCAGCAGCGCTCGAGATCTCGCCGCGGCCGGGATCCGGATCCAGAATTGCGATCGCCTCCATCTCGCCGTCCGGCAACGCCCCCACCTGCGCCGTCGTGCGCGGGCCGACATCGACGTCGGCTTCCTGCTCGCTCGGTGATGCGTTGGCAGCATCCGACGCATCGACACTGGAGTCCACCCTCGGGGCCTCCGTCGTCATCGGCACGTCGGATGCGGGCCCATCGGAGACGCCCGTCGGCTCGGTCCGATCGACGAGTCGGAAGAGTCCGACACCGCCGACCGCAAGGAGCAGCACGGCGGCAACGAGCGCCAAGGGGCGCGTCGCACTGCGCCGAGCCACCTTCTCACCCTCGACGGCATCGGGAACCTGGGTCTCCGCGAGAACCCGCATCGCGTCGGCGAGTCGAGTCTCGAGTTCATCTGATTCGGGCCCGGGCGCTTTCGTCATCACGCGAGCTCCTTCCTCATTCGTTCGAGACCGCGATGGATCTGCGATTTGATGGTTCCGATCGGACGATCCACGGCGTACGCGATCTGGCTGTCGGTGAGGCCGGCGTAGTAGCGGAGCACGAGCGCTTCTCGCTCGTCATGGCGAAGGTCGGCGAGCGCAGCGCGGACGGCGATCGCATCGGCATCGATCGCGGGATGGTTCTCGAGCGGAGGCAACGGAATTTCCCGCCGGCGGCGGCCCCACGAGCGTGCGCCGTTCACCACCGCGACACGGAGATATCCACCGGGATTGTCGATCGAGTCCCAACGCCGCACGACTTGTTCGAAGGCGTCGTGAACCAATTCCTCGGCGACGGCAACAGATCCCGTCAACAGGTACGCCAGCCGCGTCATCGGCACGCGGCGGTCGTCGTACAACGCCGCCTGTTCCGGACCGTCGGTCGCCGGCCCGCTGGCGTGGACGTCGCCGTCGAGCAGGGGATCGTTCAACGACACGGACACGTCCGCTCGCCCATGTGTGATTCCATCCCCACCATCACATACATAGGCGCACGAAGCGGCCGATCGGTTGCATCGGTACCGAAAGATGATTCGACCGGCCTCGGCCGAAGATCAGCCATCGTTGAATGCGGTCGGTCGCCACTCGAGGATCGCCGATTCGAATACACCAGCCCTTGCTTCTCGAATCGAACAGGTGTACGATTCGAGTATGAGTTCGACGAGCGACTCAGATCACCCGGCAGGTCCGGTCGATGTGATTGATTCCGACACGTTCGAGTCGGTGTGTGACGACGTTGCCGGGCATCTGAATGCGCAGATGGGCCGGCTGTTGGACCTGACGATCTGGCTGACCGACGCTGACAAACGTGACTGGCAAGGCGACGGACTCTGGACACCCCAGCAGTACCTGGCCTGGCGATGCGCGATCGGACCACACCTCGCTCGCAATCTCGTCGCTGCCGCTCGGCGGGCGGACGAATTGCCGGTCGCGATCGACGCGTTGCGCCGGGGCGAACTCTCCTTCGACCAGTTGATGCCGATCGTGAACACCATCCCCGCCTGGGCCGACGGCCAGGTCACCTCACTCGCGACACGGCTGACGGTCACCCAGATCCGTCGGCTGGTCCGCGACACCGACTGGACCTGGGAGCCTGGACCCGCCAACCGTGACGACGAAGGCGGCGACACCGACGTCGCGGCCGACAACAACGACGAGAGGGCCGCAGCCAGCGACAGCGAGACGACCGAGGCTGATCCAACGCCCGGCCCGGAGCCCGAGCCGGATCCGAATCGTGTCAGCTACGGAGTCGGGCCCGATGGGCGGTGGTGGTTGCACGCCGATCTCGATCTCGACCTCGGCGCGCTCGTCGAGAACGCACTCGACGAAGCTCGCGACGCCGTGTTCACCCGCGAGAACCGCGGCAGCGACCCCGGCGCCACGTTCCGAGTCGTGTCCGACGTCGACGCGTTGATCGAACTCGCGCAACGCTCACTCGACACGATCGCCGAACCCACTCGACGCAATCGGTACCGGGTCAACCTGCACCTCGACCTCGATGCCAGAGTGCGCACCGACCGCGGCGACATGGTTCCCGACTCGATCGCCCGCTTGCTCACCTGTGATGGCGCGATCGATCCGATCTACGTCGAAGACGGTGTCCCGATCTCGGTCGGACGCACACAACGCAGCATTCCCGACCGCACCCGTCGCAGCATCCTGCACCGCGACCAGCACTGCTGCCAGGTCCCCGGCTGCAGCTCGACGCGCGGGTTGGAGATCCACCACATCCAGCACTGGGCCGACGGCGGTGGCACGGACACAGCGAATCTGCTCACACTGTGTGCCCGACATCATCGGATGCACCACAAGCACCGCCTCGGCATCAACGGCAATCCTGACCAGCAGGACACGATGGTGTTCACCAACGCCCGCGGACACCCCATCCGCGCCTCGGGCGCCCACCCACACCCACCAGACGCGCCACCTCCACCGACCCGCGGCGACTACGAACACCCACTCGGCGAACGCCTCGACAGTCGCTGGGTCACCTTCATCGACCCCACCATCCCGCGGCACCTCCGACACCAGCACCCCGACCTCCGCCGACCCGACCTCGGCCCCACCGACTGCGACACCGGGTGACGACCGAGCCCCACCGGATCGGATCTTGCGGTGCAGGCACGACACCCACGTCCAGAGCCAAGGTTGGACGTCGCGGCGTGGTGGCATCGACACCCGAATCCCGCCAGCAGCACACTGGCTCGGGATGTAGAACAGCACCATGACCTCGCCGCGTGCCGCCGAACTCCGCCAGCGATTCCGGTCGCTCCACTCCGGCGAAATCCTGGTGATGCCGAACCCGTGGGACATCGGCTCGGCGAAACTGCTCGCGGAGGTCGGCGCAACAGCGCTCGCCACCACGAGCGCCGGCCACGCAGGAGCGAACGGACGACTCGACCAGAACGTGCAGCGCGACGAACTCCTCGACCACGTCGTCGAGATGTCCACCGCCGTCGAACTGCCGTTCAACGTCGACAGCGAGGACTGCTTCGGAATCGATCCGGCCGGCGTCGCCGAGACCGCCACCCTGATTGCGGCAACCGACGCAGCAGGCTTCTCGATCGAGGACTTCGACCCGCACACCGGCACCATCCGCTCGCTCGAGGACGGCTCCGCGCGGGTGGCAGCCGCGAAGGAGGCCGGCGGCGATCTCGTGCTCACCGCACGTGCTGAGAACCATCTGTACGGCGTGACCGATCTGACGGACACGGTGTGCCGACTCGAGGCGTATCGGGACGCGGGCGCGGACGTGGTCTACGCGCCCGGTGTGACTGCGCCAGCCGACATCGAACGACTCGTGTCGATCGGCATCCCGGTCAACGTGCTCGCGCTTCCCGGCGCGCCGACGATTCCCGAACTGGCCGAGCTCGGAGTCGCCCGGGTGTCCATCGGCAGCATGTTCGCCTGGGCCGCGTACGGCGCGCTGGTCGACGCCGCCCGCGAACTGCTCGGACCGGGAACATCGGGATACTCTGCGCGGATGCTCGACTCCGCACTCCGCGACCAGGCCTTCCGATGACAGCGGAGCAGCTGATCGCCGACTGGGGCGTCGACGAACGACGGCTCAGCGATTCGGTGAGCGTGCTCGTCGGAGCGAACAACGGCGGGTATCCGTCGGGCAATTCGCTCCTCGTGCGTGGACGCGGCGAGACGGTGATCATCGACCCGTCGATCGACGTCGTGTCACGCGGCGGGGCACCGGTTCCGGTGGACGCGGTCATCAACAGCCACAGCCACGAGGATCACATCGCGGGCAACGGCCTGTTCACCGATGCCCGGATCCACGTCCACGATGCCGACCTCCCGGGTGTCAGATCGATGGACGGGTTGATGGCGGTCTACGGCCTCGAGGGTGAGCCCCGCGAGAGTTTCGAGAAGACCGTCATCGACGAGTTCCACTTCACGGCTCGGCCCGACGCCCACGGTTTCAGCGACGGGCACGTGTTCGACCTGGGTGGCGTTCACCTGGAAGCGGTCCACCTGCCCGGACACACCCGCGGGCACTCGGGCTTCCGCGTCGACAACACGTTCTTCCTGTCCGACATCGACCTCACGGGGTTCGGTCCGTACTACGGCGACGTGTGGAGCGATCTGGAAGATTTCGAGGAGAGCCTCGTCAAGGTCCGTTCCGAGGAGGCCGACTTCTACGTCACGTTCCACCACAAGGGTGTGATCGAAGGACGTGCGGCGTTCCTCGAACTGCTCGACGGCTTCCACTCGGTGATCGGCCGTCGACACGCGGCGATGC
>NZ_JBAVYV010000360.1:0-21818 GCF_049588435.1 Ilumatobacter sp. | reverse complement strand
CACCGACCGTCGCGCACGCTGTTCCTGCGACCACCGCCGAGCGTGCCATCGTCCCGACCAGCCCCGGGCGTCCCATACGTCGTCTCATCGAATGTCTCCTTGTTGTCGTGCGGTTTGGTCGAACGCGGTCAGTCTTCGAGCTCGGCGAGCTCGTCGAGCAATTGATCCACGACGAGCCCCGGCACCCGGAAGTTCGCAGCGAGGACACCGCCGGAGTTCACGATGGCGTCACGGAACGGCTTCGCCCACGTGTGCTCGAAGACCAGGATCGCAGCTGTGCTGTTGGGCTCCAGGCCCGCTGCGAGATGCTCGATGTCCTCGTCGGAGATCATCGCTTCGACCTGGTCCAGCAGGCCCGCGAGGCGTTGTGTCGCCTCGTCACCACCGTCCTGATCGAACTCGACGAACTCGAACTCGCCGTCGGCACCCTTCACGATCGCGACGCCGTCGACGATCGTGATCGTGTCGCTCTCGACCAGCCGTTCGAGTTCCGGGATGATCTCTCCATTGAATTGGTTCCCCGGGAACGCGACCTGGATGACCTCGATTGGACCTAGTGCCATGTGTCAGACCTCCATAGTCGGCTCGTTTGGCTTCTGCACCGTACTGCACCGCCGGTGCGGGAGCAACGCAATCGCGTCCTCACTCGAGTCAGTGGTCAGCGGTGATCGAGCGGAGAAACGCCTCGACCTCCGAACGGTGACGCGTCCGCTTCATCGGGGGCAACGCGCGCACGATGTCCCACCGGTAGTTGGCCTTCCCGAGACGCGGGTCCATGACCGCCACGACCCCGGTGTCCGTGGCGTTCCGGATCAGGCGACCGGCGGCCTGCGCCAGCATCATCGACGCCCGCGGGATGTCGATCTCGCTGAACGCCGTGCGTCCGAGTTGTTCCCGTCTGGCGGAGAGCAGTGGATCGTCGGGCCGTGGAAACGGGATCCGATCGATCACGACGAGCGAGAGGGTCGTTCCCGGAACGTCGACGCCCTGGAACAACCCGGCCGTCGCGAAGAGGCACGTCTCCTCATCGTCGGCGAAGGCCTTCACCAGCGCCGTCTTGGGCATGTCGCGCTGCGTCAGCACCGGCATGTCCAGGCGCTTGCGCATCTCCTCCGCGGCCTCGTCCATGGCTCGATAGCTGGTGAACAGGGCGAGCGTTCGGCCGCCGGCGGCGTTGATCAGCGCCTCGAGCTCGTCGTTGGCCTGCGCGCGGAACTCGGGGGAGTTCGGGTTCGGAAGGTGGATCGCGCAGTAGAGCATCGAGTTCGACTCGTAGTCGAACGGGCTCCCGACGTCCGCGACGTCGACCGCGTCCGACGCGATCCCGACGCGCGTTGCCAGGGTCGACGGGATCGTTGCACTGGTGAGGATCGCCGTGCGTCGCTTCCAGACGCCGTCGTCCATCGTCGGCCCGACGTCGAGCGGGGCGATCTCGAGGCGCGGCGAGTCCCGTGAGCCGGACACGAAGGCCACGTACCCCTCGCGCCCTTCGATCGCGATGTCGAGTTGCTGGATCGACCGGCCGGTCATCGTCTGAGCCCGCAGCTTGCGCTGCTTGGCGTCCTCGTTCGTCGTCTCGATGGCACCGAGTTCGTCGTTGACCTCGCCGAGTCGCAACCGCGCCGACGTGAGCGGTTCCTGCACCGAGTCGGGAAGGGGAGTGGTGAGTCGCTCTCCGACGTGCGGCGTCAGCGCATCGCGCAGCGACTCGGCCAGTTCGGCGACCCCACCCGTGAGCCGTGGGTCGTCGAGGATCCGGCGGATCGTCGCGGCGAGCGCGACGAATCGGCCGGGCGAGATCTCGACGCCGACCGTGTCGCTCATCACGTCCTCGAGCACGTGCGCCTCGTCGAAGATGACCACGTCGTGGTCGGGGAGGATCGCGTTGTCCGATGCGACGTTGAGGCCGTACAGATACGTGTTGACGACGACGACATCGGCGGCCTGCGAACGGCGCCGGGCTTCCTCGGCGAAACCGCCGGCACCCTGCGGACAACGTTCGGCACCCGGGCACTCATCGGACCCGACGCTCACCGAACGCCATGCCGTGTCGGTCGGCGCCCAATCCAGTTCGGCGACGTCGCCGGTCGGGGTCGTCGCCGACCAGTCCGCGAGGCGTTTGATCTCGGCCTTGGTGACCACGGCCATCGTGTCGAGCTCGAGCATTCCCTGGTCGGGGTTGGCCATCTCGCTCAACCGCTGGAGGCACACGTAGTTGCTGCGGCCCTTCAGGATCGACCAGTCGAAATCGATGCCGAGGTGTTCGGCCAGGAATGGGAGGTCCTTCGTCGCGAGCTGGTCCTGGAGCGCCTTCGTCGCCGTTGCGACGACGACCGACGCGCCCGACGCGAGCGCTGGCACGAGGTAGGCGAGTGTCTTCCCGGTGCCGGTTCCCGCCTGGACGACCAGGTGCCGCTTCGTCGCGATCGCGTGTTCGACGAGGGTGGCCATCTCGTGCTGGCCGTGTCGCTGCTCGTGGTGGTCCAGCGCCGCCGTGACCGTGTCGAGGAGCGCTGCGGTGCGACCGATGGTCTCGCTCACGGAGTCGGCACCAGCGCGAGCGCCGCATCGAGTTCGGTGGCATCGAAGTCCGGCCACGGCGCATCGGTGAAGTAGATCGCGGCTCCTGCCGCCTGCCACAGCAGGAAATTCGAGACACGCCGCTCGCCGCTGGTGCGCACGAGCACGTCGACCGGCGGGAGGTCGGGGACGTAGAGATGCCGCGAGATCGAGTCGGTGGTGATCCCGTCCGGGTCTTCACGCGCCTTCTCGACGGCACTGACCAGCTCCGAACGTCCGCCGTAGTCGAACGCGACGGTGAGGGTCATCCCGGTGTTGTCCGCGGTGTCACTGATCGCCTTGCGGATCGCGCGCTGGACGTAGCGGGGTGTCCGTGCCTCGCTGGAATCGAACGGGCGACCGATCCACTGGATGCGGACATTCAGTTCGTTGAGTTCTGCGACCCGGCCGAACAGCTTCTCGTGGAGACCGAGGATGTGGCGAACCTCCGGTCGGGGCCGGCGCCAGTTCTCCGTGGAGAACCCGAACACGGTCAGGAAACCGATGTCGCGTTGCACCGCGACACGGACCAGGCGGGCCAGGTTCTCCTCGCCCTCGGTGTGGCCCTCGGTGCGGGGGAGCCCCCGCCGACCGGCCCATCGACCGTTTCCATCCATGATGCACGCGACGTGCAGGCCATGGTCGGAGGCGGGATCACTCGGCACGAGCGATCAGGGTAGTGACTCCCGCCGAAATCACCGGACGTATGGAATGATGGGAACGTGTCGACCGCCCACACGCAGCAGTTCCTTCGCCACGTGATGGTCGTCGGTGGCACGTTGGGAGACTGGGACGACCTCGGCGTCAAGCGGTGGGATCAGCGGGTGAGTGAACTCGGTGCCGTCGCTGCCAACGCCGGCGCCACGTACCTCACGCTGCGGGCGTTCGAGCCCGGCAGCCGGCCGAGCGACAGCACGGGTTGGGAGCGTCACGTCGACGGTTGTCACGTGATCATCGATCCGAACGGTGACGGACGGGCTCGATTCGCCCAGGCGATGGCGGCCATCCCGCGTGAGGAACCGATCAACGAGGCCACCGTGTCCGAGATGCTGTACGCACCGGCCGACTACGAGCCGGACCTGATCGTCGTGCTCGGGGAACCGACTCGGCTCCCGCCGTCGCTGGTGTGGGAGTTGGCGTACGGCGAACTCGTGTTTCGGCCGATGGCTTGGGACGAGCTCACCAAGGACCACCTGGTCGAGGCGATTGCCGACTTCGCTCAGCGGGAGCGCCGCTTCGGAGGGCTCGACGATTCCGACGAGTCGGTCGGTTGAGCGGGCTCTATCACGACACGGGCGTCGTCCTGCGCACCTACAAACTGCGCGAGTCCGACAAGATCGTCGTCATCCACACCCGGGACAACGGCAAGGTCCGTGCCGTCGCGAAGGGTGTCCGCAAGACCCGGTCCAAGTTCGGTGCTCGGCTCGAACCGATGAGTCACGTCAAGCTGCTGCTGTACCGCGGTCGCGAGTTGGACATCGTCAGTCAGGCCGAGGCGGTCGAGCCGTTGTCCCCGATGCTGTCATCGCTCGATCGCGCCTCCCAGGGACTGGCTGCGCTCGAAGCGGTCGACCAGCTGTCGCTCGAACGCGAACCGAACCCACAGCTGTACCGAATGCTCGTCGGCGTCTTGCGCACCATCGCGGCGTCTCCGTCGCCCCTGAACGTCCCGGCGTTCTACTGGAAGTTGCTCGCACGGGAGGGTTTCCATCCGCAGCTCGACGCGTGCGTGCGGTGCAACGGAACCGAACCGGAGGTGCAGCTGGTGGCGTTCGACCTCAACGAGGGCGGAGTCCTCTGTCGTGCGTGTCGATCCGGCCAGGCGATCAGTCCGGCGGCACTCGGATTGCTCCGCGACATCCTCGGCGGGCGGCTCCAATACGCGCTCGACCAGGAGGAGTCACCCGCAACGCACGAGGTGTCGGCGCTGGCGACGAGGGCGCTCGAGTATCAGATCGAGCGTCGCCTGCGGGCCGTCGCGATGTTCGAAGCCCACTGATCGGGGCGCAAACCGAGCCCGAATGTCCATGTGTCGGTTCGGTGACGACGGGAACCGGTCGGACCACGTCGACGTCCAATGTGTCATGCAACACACCGACGTGAGCAGGACGGCGAGACGGACGACAACCCGCGCGATGGCCGCGCTGATGGCCGCAGGAACCATCGTCGCCGCGTGCTCGAGCGACGACTCGGCAACGGACGAGTCCCGCCCCGCCGACGCAGAGGGTGAGTTCACCGGGGACACCGCGTCGACCCAGGCGCCGACGGAGGCGATCGAGGTACCCGCAGCAACCGAGGAGGAGCCAGCCGAGGACGAAGCAGCCGAAGACGCGAGCGCCGCCGACGCGATGGAGGAGGGGGATGGAGGAGCCGACATCGATGCCGAGGCCGACCCGGGAGAGGATCGCACCGCCTCGATCGACGTCGAGGCACCGTTCGACGAATCCGACCCGGGAGAAGGCGATGGACTCTTCGACGACGAACCGTCCGATGACGTCGAGGACCGCTTCGACGACAATCGATTCGAGGACTACGGCTACCGCGAGTTTGTGGCGGCCGCCGATGATCCGCTGTCGACGTTCGCGCTCGATGTCGACACCGGCTCGTATTCGATCGCCCGCCGCTACCTGGACGAAGACGCGCTGCCGCCCCGTGAGTCGGTGCGGCCCGAGGAGTACGTCAACGCGTTCGACTACGACTACGACGCGCCACGCGACGGGCTCGACATCTCGGTCGACGGGGGACCGTCGCCGTTCGACGACGACAACATCCTCGTCCGGGTCGGAGTCCAGGGTGAGGAGGTGGCGGACGAGGATCGGGGACCAGCGGCGCTCACGTTCGTCATCGACACATCGGGTTCGATGGACCGCGACGACCGCCTCGGGCTGGTGAAGGAATCACTCGAGGTTCTCGTCGACGAACTGAACGACGACGACACCGTCGCCATCGTCACCTACAGCGACACTTCGGGAATCGTGCTCGAACCGACCCCGGTCCGCGACCGAGATCGGATCGTCGACGCCATCGACGAACTCGGTCCGGGTGGCTCGACCAACCTCGAGTCCGGTTTGCGCGAGGGGTACCAGCTGGCTCGGGAGGCCTTCGACGATGATGGAATCAACCGGGTGGTGCTCGCATCCGATGGCGTGGCGAACGCCGGGGTCACCGATCCGCAGGAACTGGCCTCGATGATCCGCGACGACGCAGATGCCGGCATCGACCTCGTCACGGTCGGCTTCGGGATGGGCAATTTCAACGACGTCACGATGGAGCAACTCGCCGACAACGGCGACGGCTTCTACGCATACGTCGACACGATCGACGAGGCCGAGCGTTTGTTCGAGGACGAGTTGACGTCGACGCTGCTGACCGTCGCGAAGGACGCCAAGATCCAGGTCGAGTTCGACGATCAGTTCGTCCAGGCCTACCGGCTCATCGGTTTCGAGAATCGAGGTGTCCGCGACAGCGATTTCCGCGATGACTCGGTCGACGCAGGCGAGCTGGGCGCAGGTCATCAGGTGACGGCGATCTACGAGGTCGACCTCGTCGACGATCTCGGCCTCGACGACCGTGCCGAGCTCGGCGTCGTGGCGTTGCGGTGGGAAGATCCCGACACCGGCGAGGTGACGGAGACCGACGAGGACATCGACCTGCGCGACGTCGAACCGGGCTGGCGTGACACGTCGGACGACTTCCAGTTGGCGACGGTGGTCGCTGCATTCGCCGAGAAGATGCGTGACAATCCGTTCGCGGACGCGGTCGACATCGAGGCGCTGGCCGAAGAGGCGGATCGCCTCGCCGACGTCATCGACGATGACGATGTCGACGAACTCGCAGCCCTCATCGCTGCAGCAGCAGACCACTCCTGACGCTTCCCGACCCGGACCCGGACCACGTTGCCCCTCGCCGTTCCGGTGAGATGTGAGACAACCCGTCCGCCCTGGATCTCACCGGAGAGTCCCGGAACCCCGTTGCGGTGAGAGTCCGGGCGACCCCTCGCTCTCACATCTCATCGGAAGGTGGTCTCACATCTCATCGGAAGGGGGGACATGGCCGCGTGGAGCTCCCGATATCGTGGCTCTGCCGACTCCCTCCCTGCACGACGATGTGAGGAGGAACATGAGCGATCTCACCACCGCAGCCCATGCCGTTCTGGCCCGCCAGCACGGAGTGGCGTCTGTCGAGGACCTGACCGGAGCGGGAATGAGCCGGCCACAGATCAAGGACGTTGTCCGGCGAGGCGGACTCGAACTCGTTCTCTCGGGCGCCTATCGGAGCCCGTCGGTGGCGGACTCCGATTGGCAACGTTGCTCGGCCGTCTGTCGAGCGCATCCTGAGCTGATCGTCGCCGGCCCGACGGCGGGGCGCTTGTACGAACTCCGCCGCCTGCCGGGAGATCGGCGCATCCACGTGATCGGGCCTCCGCATTCGCACCCGACGCTGGCGACGTGGGTGAAGGTGTTCCGCACAGCGACGCTTCGAGCAGACGACGTGGTCGAACGTTCGGACGGCATCCGGATTCTGAATCGCCCTCGACTTGCGCTGGACCTCGCTCGGTGGATGAACGATCGCGACCTCGTGTCGGTCGTCGAGCAGTGCATGCACGACGGCCATCACGCGAAGGCGGAGATGATCGGAGCGGCGAGCGACTGGACGAGCCCTCGCCGCCGCTGGGTGCGTCGGTATCTCGAGGTCGTGCGTCGACGGATCGACGGGCCGGCGGCCGAGTCCCACCTCGAAGTGGTGGTCGGTGACCGCTTGCGGGAGCACGGTGTCGTCGGTCTCGTCCGTCAGCACCCCGTGAGGCTGCCCGGCTACGGCGCCGTCAGGTTCGACCTGGCAATCCCTGAGATTCGTTGGGCTGTCGAGGTCGACGGCTTCCCGACCCATCGTGAAACCGCAGGATCCCGAGCCGATGCGGAACGCGACGCAGCCGCGCACCGCGTGGGCTGGATCGTCCGCCGACTCGGACCGCAGCAGTTGGGTGGCGCCCTCGACGCGAGCCTCCGATCGCTCGCCGAGGAGGTCGCACTGCTGCGCCGTGCCTCCTGATCGCCTCCGATGAGATGTGAGACGTGCAGGTTGTCTCACATCTCACCGGAGCGGGTCGTCGTGGTGCTCCGGTGAGAGTCGGGAGCGATGGGTTGTCTCACATCTCACCGGAAGGTGGGGAGCGGATCAGGGGGAGGTGGTTCGTGGGCGTGGATCCGGCGGGTCAAGCCGGTGCGGGCGCCCTAGCCTTGCGGGCTGTATGGCCGCCACCGACCTCGAACAGATCGTCTCCCTCTGCAAACGCCGTGGGTTCGTGTACCAGTCCGCCGAGATCTACGGCGGTTTCCGCTCGACCTACGACTACGGCCCCCTCGGTTCGCTCCTCCTGCGCAACGTCAAGGAGGCGTGGTTGCGTTCGATGGTGCAGCAGCGTGACGACGTCGTGTTGATCGATGCCGCGATCCTCAGCCCGCCGCAGGTGTGGCAGGCATCGGGCCACCTGGCCAACTTCTCCGATCCATTGGTCGACTGCACCAACTGCAAGAACCGCTTCCGCCTCGACAAGCTCGACGACCCCGATGTGTGCCCGAACTGCGGCGAGAAGGACAGTTTCACCGAAGCCCGCGAGTTCAACCTGATGTTCAAGACCCAGGCCGGACCGGTCGAGGGAACCGGCGCCGATGCCTACCTGCGTCCGGAGACGGCGCAGGGCATGTTCACCAACTTCGGTCAGGTGTTGCAGACGAGCCGCAAGAAGCCGCCGTTCGGCATCGCGCAGGTCGGCAAGTCGTTCCGCAACGAGATCACCCCGCAGAACTGGATCTTCCGGACCCGCGAGTTCGAGCAGATGGAGATGGAGTTCTTCGTCCCGCCCGAAGACAGCCAGACCTGGTACGAGTACTGGTGCAACGAGCGGTTGAACTGGTACATCGAGCACGGGATCCCCGCCGACATGCTGATGTTGCGCCCGCACGACGACGACGAGCTGTCGCACTATTCGATCGGGACGTCCGACGTCGAGTTCAAGTTCCCGTGGGGCTTCGACGAGCTCGAGGGCATCGCCCAGCGCACCGACTTCGACCTCAAGGCACACGCCGCCGTCTCGGGTGAGCGTCTCGACTACTTCGACCCGCAGACGAACGAGCGCTACGTGCCATACGTGGTCGAACCGGCCGCCGGTGCCACCCGGACGATGGCTGCATTCCTGCTGGCCGCGTACGACGAGGACGAGGTGAACGGCGAATCGCGCACCGTACTGCGCCTGCATCCGCGCCTCGCTCCGTACAAGATCGCCGTGCTCCCGCTGAGCAAGAAAGACACGCTCACACCGCTGGCGCACGATGTTCGCAAGCTGCTCTCCGACCGCTACATGGTCGACTACGACGAGACCCAGAACATCGGCAAGCGCTACCGACGCCAGGACGAGATCGGGACGCCGTTGGCCGTCACGGTCGACTTCGATTCGCTCGATGACAACGCAGTCACGATTCGCGACCGCGACACGACCGAGCAGGTTCGCGTGCCGATCGACGAACTGCTGTCCACGGTCGGCGATCGCCTCGGCTTCTGACGGGTGACGGAGTGGGTCGGACCCACCCCGTCACGATACGTTCGGGTGATGAGCAAGGTTTCTGTCATCGCCAAGATCACCGCCCTCGAGGGAAAGCGCAGCGAACTGATCGCAGCGATGGGTCCCATGATGGATCACGTCGAGGCCAACGAGCCCGACACGCTGACGTACATCGTCAGCGAGGACACCGCCGACGAGAACGTGATCTGGATGTACGAGGAGTACACCAGCGCCGAGGCGCTTGCTGCCCACAGCTCGAGCGACACGATGAAGGAACTCGGAATGGCGTTGCGCCCGTTAGCCGGTGGTCGTCCCGAGATCACCGTGTGCAACCCCGTACGCGGCAAGGGCCTGTGACGGCCACCTATCTCGACGCAATTCTCGACCACCATCGAGCCGCCGCGGCGGCAGATTCGCGCACGGTCGACCAACTTCTCGACGCCGTCGGCGACCTGCCGCCCGCTCGGGGCTTCCGCGACGCGCTGGCGGGCTCCGGTCGGCTGGGCGTGATCTCCGAGATCAAGCGTCGGTCGCCGTCGAAGGGCGATCTTCACGCCGACCTCGACCCGGCCGAGATGGCGCGCGTGTACGAGCGTGGGGGAGCGACGTGTCTGTCGGTCCTCACCGACACGCCGCACTTCGGTGGATCGGTGAGCGATCTGCAGATGGCTCATCAGGCGTGCGCGCTCCCGGTGCTCCGCAAGGACTTCACCGTGAGTGCCCTCGATGTGGTCGACGCGCGGTTGATGGGAGCGGACTGTGTGTTGCTGATCGCTGCCGCACTCGACCGAACCGAACTCGTCGACTTCCATCGGCTTGCGGTCGAGGTCGGACTCGACGTGCTCGTCGAGATCCACGACGAGGCGGAACTCGAACTTGCGCTCGCGGCCGACGCCACGTTGATCGGCGTCAACCAACGCGACCTGGTCACGTTCCAGGTCGATCACGAGCGCGCCGAACGCATGGCCGGGGTGATCCCCGACTCGGCGGTCAAGGTTGCCGAGTCCGGGGTTCGCGACGCGGCCGATGCGCATCGCCTCGAAACTGCGGGCTACGACGCCGTGCTCGTCGGTGAGACGCTCGTCACGAGCAGTGACCCGGCTGCCGCGATCGCCGCTCTGATCGCCAACAGCGAGTAGTCGCCCGACACGGAACGTCCGAGAAATCGGCCCCAGGCGCCGGTCACTCGGAACCGGCTACTCGGCGAGCAGCTCCGGTGAGCACGAGGCCGGAGCCGTGACCGGATTGCATCGAGCGATCGCCCCGCCGGGCAACATCACGACGTAGGGACTGTCGAAGTAGGTCGAGGGCTCGTAGTAGTCGGTGCTCAGATACTGGGCACCGCCGGCGAGCGCGGCGTCGAGTTTGGCGGTGTCGTTCTCCCGG
The DNA here is from genome assembly GCF_049588435.1 of Ilumatobacter sp. GTDB lineage: Bacteria > Actinomycetota > Acidimicrobiia > Acidimicrobiales > Ilumatobacteraceae > Ilumatobacter_A. Next base: position 11,311 of record NZ_JBAVYV010000360.1, on the reverse strand, counting down.
GCATCGACGGTCGGTGAATCCGTCCGCGTGCGGATGAGGTAGCCGGCCGACGTTGCAGCGTCGAGGCTCGGATCGGTCGGGTCGTCGAAGCGGACAAAGGCGGCGTCCGGCGCTCCGGGTGTCGAACTGGTGAACATCGGTCGACCCTCGAGCACGGGCGTGTCGGCGATGTAGAGGTCACGCTGGGCCCCGGCGTCGTTCAGCACGACCACAACCTGACCGCGCGTGTCGGCGAGCTCGGGCCACCCGATGCCCTCGACCGCATCGGTGAGAGAGGCTGCGTCGCCGCGTACCTCATCGGGATCGAGCAACCGCTCGGGAGACAGCGCCGAACGAACCTCGGCGTCGAGTGCACCCAGCACTTCGGCGGTCGTCTCGACCGGCACGGCCCACGGGAGGTCGATGGTGAGGTCGATCCCTTCCTCGGCGGCCGCTTCGGGTACCGACAGCGACTTCAACTCGACCAGGACGACGATCGGCAGGTGGTTCGGGTGGTCGGCCGACCACGTGTCGATCTCGCCGAGGCACGCCACGAGTGTCAGACAGGTGGTCGCGTAGTCGAAATCCTGCGTGTGCAGCACTTTGAAGCCCGGTTCGTCGAGCGCCGGCTCGCCGGATTCGACCGGGAGACCGACGACGGGATTCGCCGCACGGTTGGCGTACAAGCCGCCGTCGGGGTCGGCAAACACGTCGAGTTCGAACTGGCGGATACCGAAATCGGCGAGCTGTTCGGAGCGGGGTCGGTCGGCGCGGTTGCGGTGTCGGCGACCTCGACGTCGCCGCTGCTCGAGCACGAGGCTGCGAGCACCACCGCACCGCAGGCGACGGCGCCACGGATGGTCGTTCGGAGCTGTGTCACGTCGGTGTCGGCTGTGCTTCGGAACGCCGAGCGCGTTCGCGACGCGCTCCGGCGACGAGCACCCGCTGGTACAACCCGGCGGGCAGACGCGAGACGATGTCGAACATGACTGCATCGGGACCGATGAGCGCGCGGCGACGGTTGCGTTCGACCGCCTTGAGGATCTGTCGGGCCGCCTTGTCGGGCGTGGTTCGAGCGAGCTTGTCGAAGCTGTCGACGAACTCCTCGGGATCGGCTCCCGCCACGAGGATCGACTCGTCGGTCCGGGCGTTGCGGGCGATGTTCGTCTTGATCCCACCGGGGTGGATCGTGGTGGACGAGACCCCGCACGGGTCGATCTCGAGCTCCATCCGGAGCGCGTCGGTGAAGCCGCGGACACCGAATTTCGACGCGTTGTAGGCCGACTGGGTCGGGATGCTGATCAATCCGAACACACTCGAGATGTTGACGAGGTGGCCCTCCCCGCTCTCCTTCAGATGCGGCAGGAACGCCTGGGTCCCGTGCACGACGCCCCAGAAGTTGACGTTCATCAGCCACTCGAAGTCGGTGATCGACTGGCCGAGCGCGGTTGCCCCGAGCGCGACTCCGGCATTGTTGACGACGAGGTTGACCTGTCCGTGGTCGGCTGCGACTTCGTCGGCCCACGCGAACACGGCGGCACGATCGCCGACATCGACCCGGGCGGGTCGCACCGCGACGCCGAATCGTTCGCAGCGCAACACGGTTTCGGCAAGTCCCTCCTCGTCCACGTCACTCAACGACAGACGACAACCACGCTGCGCCAGCTCCTCGGCCAATGCGCGTCCGATGCCGGAGCCGGCACCGGTGATCGCCGCCACACGTCCACGGAAATTCTTCATCCGAAACTCTTCATCCAAAATCCTTGATCATCGGCATCGTCGTCAGCTCAGCTGTGCCAGCGTTCGATGCCTTCGACGACACGTTCGTTCAGCGTCTCGAGGAACTGCACTCGGGCCCACTTCTTCTGCTCGCCGGAGATCAGGTTCCACGGAGCCGTTTGGTGGTCGGTCATCGCAAACATGTCCTCGATCGCAGCGGAGTACTGGGGCCACTTCTCGCGATTTCGCCAGTCCTCGTCGATCAACTTCCACCGCTTCAACGGGTCGTCCCGCCGGGCCTCGAATCGCTTGAGCTGCTCGTCTTCGCTCACGTGCAGCCAGAATTTCACCACGATGACGCCCTCCATGACGACGCCGCGTTCGAACTGAACGATCTCGTCGTAGGCGCGCATCCACTCTTCGCGAGTGGCGAAACCTTCGACGCGCTCGACCAGGACCCGGCCGTACCAACTGCGGTCGAACACGCACATTCCGCCCTGTCCGGGGACCTTGCTCCAGAATCGCCAGAGGAAGTGGTGGCGCTTGTCGCGGTCCGAGGGCTTTGCGTAGGAGTACACCGAGTAGTGCCGTGGGTCGAGCCGTTCGACCGTGCGGCGGATCGCTCCGCCCTTGCCGCCGGCGTCGACGCCTTCCACGACGATCAGCAGGCCTGGGCCGATCTGGCCGCCGGTCGTCTGACCACCGAGCCCGAGTCGGAGCTCGAGGAACTTCGCCTGCGCGATGCGGAGACGTTCTTCGTATTCGTCCTTGTCGAGTCGGAGTGTCAGATCGATCTCGTCGAGGCGCCCCATCGGGCACGACCATAGACCGCCGACCCTCGCCCGGGAGATACGGTCACATCACCATGTTCGTCAAAATCTGCGGCATCACGAACGAAGACGACGCGTTGCTCGCCGTGGCGATGGGGGCCGATGCGGTCGGCTTCATCTTCGCCCCATCGGAACGACAGATCGCGCCGCAGAAGGCGTACGACATCACGCGTCGGTTGCCGCCCGAAGTGCTCACCGTCGGAGTGTTCCGCAACGACCTTCCCGCCCGGGTCGTCGACATCGCCCACCGCGCCGGCGTCAAGGCGGTGCAACTCCACGGGCGTGAGACGGCGGAGCAGTGCAGGGAGATCGCCGGGCATTTCCGGTGGACGATCAAGGCGTTCGCTGCGGGCGACGACAACCTCCCATCGGCGGACACGTACGGCACCGACATGATCCTGATGGACGCCCCCGAACCGGGCTCGGGCAAGGTCTTCGATTGGAACCTGGCCGGTGACGCTCCCTCGCAGATGAAACTGATTCTGGCCGGCGGACTGAACCCGGGCAACGTCGCCGCGGCGATCACCGAGGTCGAGCCGTGGGGCGTCGACGTGGCGAGCGGTGTGGAGAGCGCTCCGGGCAAGAAGGATCCGATCGCCGTGATGCGCTTCATCGCCAACGCGAAAGCGGCCGCACCCGAGCAGTATCTCGGCGAGGACGAGGGCCCCTACAACTGGGACTTCGAGTAGGCGGCTGACTGAGGACGACGCTCAAAGCCGTCATTCTGCGTCTCACATACGATGACACGCACGATGACCGGACAGCGATCGGCCAATCGGTGCCTGACACCCGATGACCGATGGGTACCCTCGGCAGCGATGACGCCACCAGCTGCGAACACGTTGAGTGCACCCCCCGATTCGACCGGTCGCTTCGGCGAGTTCGGCGGACGTTTCGTCCCCGAGACGCTCGTTCCCGCGTGCCAGGAGTTGGAGACGGCATTCGCCGACGCATGGGTGGATCCCGCCTTCCGTGACGAGTTGACGCGGGTGCACACGCAGTACTCGGGCCGTCCATCGATCCTGACCGAGTGTCACAACCTCGGCGAGCGCCTCGGGATCCGCTTGATCCTCAAACGAGAGGACCTGAACCACACCGGGTCACACAAGATCAACAACGTGATCGGCCAGGCCCTGCTGGCCAAGCGGATGGGCAAGAAACGCATCGTCGCCGACACCGGAGCGGGCCAGCACGGGGTCGCGAGCGCAACCGCAGCGGCGCTGATGGGGCTCGACTGCAAGGTGTACATGGGCGCGGTCGACGTGGAGCGTCAGGCTCTGAACGTGTTCCGGATGAAGCTCCTCGGCGCCGAGGTCGAGTCGGTCCAGTCCGGCAGCCGGACCCTCAAGGACGCCGTGAACGAAGCGATGCGTCACTGGGTGGCGAACGTGTCCGACACCCACTTCTGTCTCGGGTCGGTCGTCGGTCCGCACCCGTATCCGTACATGGTGCGCCAGTTCCAATCGATCGTCGGCGATGAGGCCCACGAGCAGATCCAGGAGATGACGGGCGCCATGCCCGACGTGGTCGTGGCGTGCGTCGGCGGAGGCTCGAACGCGATGGGGATCTTCTCCGGCTTCGTGGACGAGCCGGACGTCCGACTGGTCGGTGTCGAACCCGCCGGTGGAGCGGCGATCGGGCGGGGGACACCCGGTGTCGTCCACGGCTCACGGAGCTACCTGATGCAGGACGAGGTCGGCCAGGTCGAGGAAGCGTTGTCGATTTCGGCGGGCCTCGACTACCCCGGTGTCGGGCCCGAGCACGCCCACCTCGCGGCGATCGGCCGAGCGGAGTACCCCAGCGTCACCGATGCCGAGGTGATCACGGCGTTCCGACTCCTATCCGAAACCGAGGGAATCATCCCGGCGCTCGAGTCGGCGCATGCGGTGGCATGGATCAGCCGCATCGCGGACGAGATCGAGGGCCGGACGGTCCTGTTGAGTCTGTCCGGTCGTGGCGACAAGGACGTCGCACAGATGATGGACATCCTCGCTGACGAGATGGGCGGTGAAGTCTGATGGACCAGACGCCGATCGGTCGGATGGAGAGCGAGTTTCGGGCCAAGCGAGCCGACGGCCGCAAACTTCTGGTGCCCTACATCACGGGGGGCTATCCGGGCTGGCAGGAGGCGATCCGAGCCTGTGCGGCCAACGGAGCCGACGCCGTCGAGATCGGGATTCCGTTCTCCGATCCGGTGATGGACGGTCCGGTGATCCAGGAGGCAAGCCAGGCCGCGCTCGACGCCGGAATCACCCCGATGGCGATCCTCGACGAGGTCCCCGACCTCGACGTCGAGATCCCGCTCGCGGTGATGACGTACTACAACCTGGTCCATCACCCTGGGCCAGAACGGTTCGCGGCGAGCCTCCAGCGCGCCGGAATTGCCGGGGCGATCCTTCCCGATCTGCCGCTGGAGGAGTCCGGGCCCTGGTGTGCGGCCGCGGACGAACACGGCATCGAGACGATCATGCTCGCCGCTCCAACCGCCCCGGATGAGCGGCTGCCGCTCGTCGCTGCCCGTGCGCGCGGCTTCCTGTATTCGGTCGGGTTGCTCGGCGTGACCGGCGAACGCACCAGCCTCGCCGAGACCGCGACCGATCTGGCCGCCCGGCTGAAGGCCATCACCGATGTCCCCGTCCTCGTCGGTGTCGGCGTCTCGAACGCCGAGCAGGCATACCAGGCCTCGCGGATCGCCGATGGTGTGATCCAGGGTGCCAGCATGGTGCGTCGCCTGATGGAGTCGGGTCCCGACGCCGTCGGTGAATACGTCGCTGAGGTACGCGCCGCGATCGACGCGTAGGGGGTTCTCGGCCGCGGCCCCATGCCGTCAACCGAGGATCGGCACTCAGCGGGGGCGAGCTACGCCGTGCGTCCGGAAGACCCGACGACCGTCAGCACGACCGCCACACCCAACACCGCGAACGGATCGGTGTGCCACGCACTCGCAGCGCTTCGGAACACGGCGATGTCCGGGACGTACGCCTCGGCCAGAGTCCACACGACCACGACCGCAGCGCCGGCTTCCGCCGCGCTCTCGGGTCGGTGACGGGCCCAGCAGACCGCGATGGCGATCGCGGTCCCGATGAGCGCAGACACAGCAGCGGGCGACACCGAACCGGCGTGCTGATCGAAGAACCAGGCTCGTGCGATCAGGAGCATCGTCACCGAGATCATCGCCGCGGGGAGGAGGACCACCAAGCGCAGCATGAGGCGCGCTGATGCCGTCGTCGGCAACGCTCGGATGAACCGGAAACCCTCGTCGTCGAGGCCGAGCGCGACGCCCGCCGCCAACGCTCCGGGTGCGACCGTTGCCAGGACGTCGGGAACCTGCGACGAGCGCCAGCTCATCACTGCGCCGATGGTCACCAACCCCGTCGTGATCGCAGCCAACGGGCCCAGCGGAGTCACCGAGACGGTCGCTCGGATTGACTGGGTGGCGACGGCGGGTTCGATCATGACAGTGTCCGCGCGGCAGGGCTCAGAACGGCGCGACGACGAGTTGCGCGACAACGGCGAGCGCGGCGAGCAGCGCTCCACCGCCGACCAGTCGCCCACGTGGGTGTTGTCGCAGCGCGAGCCCACTGAACACAGCGACGAGCGCGAGGAGGTACAGGTCGTGGAGAGCCACGGTGGGAGCGTGGACCAACTGGCGCTCCGGGAATTCGAGTGGCTGGACCTGCATCAGCGCCGTCGCGTAGACGTAGCGCTCGTTCCACAGCCACCAGGGGCCGAGACCGATGAACAGCAGGAGCAGTCCGAGCACGATCGGCGGACTGGACCAGCGAGCTGCTCGACCGGTCGCAACGCCGGCCGCTCCGACGACGGCGACCACGAGCGGCGGCTGGAGCAGGTCGAAGATCGAGTGCACCGCGCCCTCCGTACGCGCCGACCCGTCCCCCATCCGGAAACCTCCCTCGAGACGACTGGCGATACCGAACAGCGCCATGACGAACGCGACGAGGCAGATCGGCACGACGAGGCTGGCCAGCCTCGCCATCGCCCGTTCATCACCACCCAGTGGTGCGCTGTCAGCGAGCGACGGGCGTCGCGATGATCGGTCCCGATGTCCCGCACGCACCCCCACGATCCACATTGCGAACGTCATCGGGAAGCTCGAGAGCGGGACCAGATCCCGATACTTCGTGGCCGACTGCGGCTGTCCCCTCATCGCGACGACGAGGCTCGCGAGCGTGAGCGCGAGGCCGATCCACAGCGAGAGGCGTCGCAGCATCGTGAACGACTCGACTCGGGCGAGGTGGGCGATCGCGGTGCGGTGGCGTGCATCCGCGAGCGATGGAGTGGCGGGGATCGACTCGGTGGCGGTGTGTCCGATCATCACTCGATCACTGCGGCGCGACGACGAGTTGGGCAACGACGGACAGCGCGGCGATCGCGGCGCCGCCGAGCGCGAGCCGACGTCTGACGGGGCCGCGCACCGCGAGCCCGCAGAATCCAGCGGCGAGGCCGACCAGGTACAGATCGTGCAGGCCGACGGTCGGCCAGTGGACGGCGTCGAGGTCCTCGACAGGCTGGATCTGCATCAGCGCTGTCGCGTAGACGTAGTCCGCGTTCCACATCCAGTAGACGCTCCCCGTCATGAACAGCGCCACGACTCCGAGCACGATCGCCGGGCCCGACCGGACGACGGCGCGTCCGACCGCGATGGCGGCCGCACCGACCACGGCGACGACGAGTGGCGGCTGCAGCAGCTCGAGGATCGAGTGCGTGGCGCGGTCGTTGCGAGCCGTCCCCTCGCCGATCCAGAATCCGCCTTCGATGCGGCTGCCCACGCTGATCACGATCGTCAAGAGGGCGGCTGAACCGACCGGCACGATCAGGCTTGCGAGTCGCGCCCACGCGCGATCGTCGCCATCGAGCGGCGCGTCCTCGGACAGCGGTGCGCCATGGTGCGAGCGATCGCGATGTCCCGCACGAACGCCGGCCACGAACGTCGTCAGCGTCATCGGATAGATGGCGAGCGGCACGAGCGACTGGTACTTCTGAGCGGACCACTCCTCGTCGGCGAGCGCTCCGGTGACGGCCACGACCACGCTCACGACGAACCCGATCCAAATCGATGCCCGTGTGAGCATCGTGGCGGTTTCGATCCGAGCGAGTTCGACGAGGGAGTCGCGTCGCACGGCGTCCCGTTCGAACGGTGTGAGGAGTGCAGTGGCCGTCATGTGCCCGCCGCCTCGTCGGTTGCGACGAGCAGGTATCCGTCGTCGAGCGTCGGCTCGACCACGTCTGCCGCGGCCGGAGGGACCCCGATGTTGCGGATGTCGCCATCGCCGGTCACCCATGACCGGAGCGCATCGGTGTCGGGCTGCTCGCTGATCCAGACTCTTCCCACCGCCCGGTTGGCGAGGTCACGTGGTGAACCATCGAACAGCAGACGTCCGTGATCGAGCACGAGGACGCGTTGGCAGAACGCGGCGACCTCCTCGGTCTGATGCGTCGAGAGCAGCACCGTGGCTCGTCGACCGATCTCGGACAGCACCGTACGCAGGCGGAGGCGCTGGTCGGGGTCGAGACCCGCCGACGGTTCGTCCAGCACGAGCAGGTCGGGCCGCCCGAGCAGCGCGGCGGCGAGCGCCACTCTGCGCTGCATCCCGCCGGAGAGTGTCCGGATCCGTCGGTGCATGTCGTCGGTCATCCCGACGTCGTCGAGGACCCGGCGAACCTCGGCGCGCCGGGTCGGTCGATCGGTGATCTCCTTGAGCACGGCGACATAGTCGACGAGATCGAATGCGGTGAAGTTCCGGTACAGGCCGGCCTCCTGCGGCAGGTACCCGAGTCGTCGGCGAATGGCGAGCCGGTCGTCGGCATCGGCGGGGTCGAGGCCGAACACCTTGATCGCCCCGCCGTCCTGTGCGAGGACCGTGGCGAGCATCCTCAGCAACGTGCTCTTCCCTGCACCGTTGGGGCCGAGCAACCCGATGACGCCGAGCCCACCGGACCAGTCGAGATCGTCGACGGCGATGGTGGAGCCGAAGGTCTTGCTCAGCGACGTCAGCTCGATGACCGGGGCACTACTCATCGGATCCTCCAGGCAGGGAGTTCGTTGCGCCGCACGACCGTGATGGCGATGGAAGCGAGGGTGATGGCGACGAGCGCCGTTTGGACCGGAACTCGCTCAGCGGCGAAGTCGGCGAGATCGAGTTGGGCGCTGGGCGATCGTGGGCCCCACGACCACGTCGCGACGGCCAGTGCCCACACGCACCCCAGCGCCAGCGCGACCCGTCGCGGTTCGACCCAGGTGGACGCCGCCACGACGAGAGCCGTCAACGCGAGCCCGGGAAGCAGCCAGATCGCGACGTCGGAGAGCCCGACGGACACGAAGACACTCGCTGCCGCGACGGCGAGCAGTGCCGAGCCGCTCGCGAGCATCGCCCGGAAGAACGGCAGCCGCCCGGCGGCCAGCGGTGTCGCACCCGCCAGTTGACCGGCTGGGTCGATGCCGGTCTGGAAGGCGACGACGGCACCGATGAGTGGCGCCACGGGTGCGAGCATGACGAACAGGGGAAGCGACGCCCGGGGGGCCACGGTCGCGGCGATGCCGACGCTGACGAGCACCCCGACGGCGACGACAAGCGTCGCGAGCACCAGCAGCGGGCTCGCCGTCGAGACCTGGAGCGCGGTCGTTGACGAGCGCAATGGACGGCCGCTCACGTCGATCCGATCGGCGATCTGCGCCCACATCTCCTGTGCCCGCGTGTCCGCTCCCGCGGGCGATCGACCGATGAGCGCTGATCGACATCGATCACACCCGAGGAGATGGGACTCCACCGACGCGCGGGTGAATGTCGAGATCGACTGGTGGGCGTATCGGTCCAGGTCGTGGTCACTGATGTGCCAATCCTCGACGGCGGTCATATCAGTGCCTCTCTCATCTCGCGCTTGGCCCGCATCATCCGCGTCTTCACCGTCCCGGTCGGGATGCCGAGCAGGCGGCCGGCCTCCTGACAGCTGAGCCCGTCGAGCACCGTGGCCTGAACGACCATCCGTAACTCGGGAGACAACCGTCCCAGCGCCATTCCGACATCACCGTGTTCCACTCCGACGAGGAGCTCGTCCTCTGCCGACAGCAGGTCGGGCGAACGCTGTGCCAGCAGACGTTCGCGCAGTGATTTCCGGGGTCTCATTACGTGCAACAGCCGACGGATACCGATGCCCCAGATCCATGCCGCCACCGGACCGGTGGCGCGGTACTTGTGGGCCGAACTCCAGATTGCGACGAACGTGTCCTGCACCGCCTCCTCGACCATCGTGCGGTCGGAGCATCGATATGCGAGACGGATCGAGAGCCAGGGCTGGTGGCGTGCGTACAGCTCGTGGAGCGCTGCACGATCTCGCTCGACGACGGCGGCGACGAGCTCGACGTCGGTGCGATCATCGGGACACCCCCGGGTCATGCACAACTGTGCCACCGAACGCCCGGGGCGGTTCACCGAATTCGCACGGGAACCCGGTCGACGTCATCGGAGCGAAGGCGACACGAACGCCGGGTGCGCTTCGCCGGACTCGGGATCGTCATGGTCGGTGTCACCAGGCAGGCCGGTGCAGGCCGAGACGGTCGACCACACGACGATCAGAGCCGTGGCCAATCGTGTGTGTCGACGGGTGGTGCGCATACCGGTCCGTTGCGCCGAGCAGTGGATTCGGTTCGCCGGTGAACCGACGAATCGGTTCGGCGCGACACATGGGTGGGTACCCGAGTTGGCTCGTCGTGTTCAGAGGAAGGAGGGCACCATGAAGCTGATGGTCGCATGCGCGATCCTGCTGCTCGTCGGTCTCCTGCTCGGCGGCGTATGGAGCCGGCTCGACTTCCGGAGTCCGGACCCGCCGGGCTCGGGTGAGGCGTTGACGCCGACTCTCGTGGCCGCGCGAGTTGCGTGGTTCGCGTCGCTCGCACTCACCGGTGGGGTCGTCGCGGGCATCACCGTGATCGGTGGGGGAGGCCGCCTCGCGATGCGCTTGCTCGCCGTCACCGCTGGTGATCCTGCGCAGGGTCGGACCACGGAGGCGGGCGAGACGGTCGGCGAGATCACGGTGGACGGCACTGTCGGATTCGTGCTGTTCAACGGGATCTTCGGTGGCGTCGCTGCCGCATCGCTGTATCTCCTGGTCCGCCGATTCCTGCCTCGGGCACGGTTCGGTGGGGCCACGTTCGGGGTGGGGCTGCTGATCTTGGCCGGCACGACGATCGATCCACTCCGTGCGGACAATCCCGACTTCGACATCGTCGGTCCGGGCTGGCTCTCGCTCGTCGTTTTCGGTGCGCTCGCGGTCGCCTTCGGCATCGTGCTGGCCGGGGTCCTGGCCAGGCTGAGCCAGTGGTTGCCACTCTTGGCCGTCGACCGACGCGTCCTGCTGCGCTATCTCGCGCCTGCGTTGCTGGCGGTGCTCGCGTTCTCGATCACCGCACTCGTGGTGGTGATCACGGTCGCAGCGATCGTCCTGACCAGATGGCAGCCCTTGGTCGATGCCGTGCGGTCTCGGCGCTGGATCACCGCCGGCCGGGTGGTCGGGATCGTGGCAGTCCTGATCGCGCTTCCGAGCGCCGTCTCGACGTTCATCGACATCGGCAGTCGCTGACCATGGCTCGGATCATCGACCACGCGCGACGACCGAGGTTCACGACACGTCTGCGGTCCGTGGTCGACGGCGTGCAGGGCAGTCAGGCCTGGAGCTCGATCTTCCGCCCCGGTTCGATCTTCCGCAAGGGCTACACCGACAGCCCGCGTAACCGCAGCTACGTGATCATGAACTCGGTGCTGTAC
>NZ_JBAVYV010000359.1:0-1531 GCF_049588435.1 Ilumatobacter sp. | reverse complement strand
GGGCGAGGACCGCTGCCCCGATGCCGACGAGCGCACCGGTTGCGGCGGTGATCGCCACGAGTCGCCGACAGACCGTCATCGCACCTCGCGTTCGACCGAGTCGAGTGCACGCAGCAGCGCGGGAACGAAATGATCGGCGGCCTCGACGGGTGCCCCGTGGTCGGCGTCGACGCGGAACACGTCGGCCTGGGGGAGCGCGTTGAAGAGCATCGTCTGACGGCGGCGGCTGACGACCGGGTCGCCCATCGTCACCACCAGCGATGTCGGAACGTCGACGTCGGAGATCCACGAGGTCGAGTCGAATCCACCGATCGCGGTACCGGCCTCGAGGAGCATGCGCCAGTCGTGACTCGCGGCCTCCTGGATCGCCCACGGCTCCCAGTCGCGAGCCTTGCGCTGGAGATACAGCTGGTCGGTCAGCCAGCTGCGGGCCTGCTCGGGGGTGATCCGGGCGAGCGCGGCAAGACCGCTGGCGCCGAGGAACGACAGTCGTTCGATGCGTTCGACGGAGAACACCGGGGCGGTCGCGCACAACGTCAGCCCGCGCACACGCTCGGGATGGCGCCGCCACACGAGCTGCGCGACCGGGCCTCCCATCGAGTAGCCGACCGGCACGAACCGCTCGATCCCGAGCGCATCGGCGACCGCGATTGCATCGTCCGCGCAGTCCTCGAGCCGAAACCGTTTCCTCGATCGCAAGCCCGTCCCATGACCGCGTTGGTCGTAGGCGATGACGCGGTGGCGTTCGGCGAGCGGCCCGTAGCAGCGGAACCAGTTGAGGTCGGCGGTGGCGGTCCAGCCGTGGAGCAGGACGATGGTCATCTCCGCATCGCGGGGACCGAAGTCGCGCACCGGAATCGTCCCGAGCTCTGCCAGTTCGACAGGTTGCGACGGCGGAACCCTGGGCCCGAGCGGGCGGGGAACTTCCGTGTCCGCGTCCGTGTTCATGGACTCGGTGGACCTCGACCGTGACGGTTCGACGTCGTGGCGATCGTCGATCCGGCTCAGACGGTGTCGACCTTCAACACGGTGACCGTCAACGAACCGTTCGGAGCCTCGTACGAGATCGTCGCGCCTGCCTCGGCGCCGTCGAGTGCGGCACCGAGCGGTGAGGTGGCGCTGATCACGTCGGCCCCTTCGATGTCCTCTTCCATGTTGCCGATCAGGTACCGCTCCGCCATGTCCTCGCCGTCGCCTTCGTAGACGATCGTGTAGACCTGCGACGCCGCGATGATCTCGGCGTTCTCCACGAGGTGCTCGAGCTGGCGGATCCGACCCTCCATGTGGCCCTGCTCGTCCTTCGCGGCGTGGTATCCGGCGTTCTCCTTGAGGTCGCCCTCCTCGCGTGCGACTTCGATCTTGTTCGCGACCTCGATCCGACCGCGGGTGGTGAGGTCGTCGTACTCCGCCTTCAGGCGGTCATAGGCAGTTTGGGAGAGCTGCGGATTTGCCATCGCGACACGCTACCCACTGGTCGACCCCCGAAACCGTGTGGACGTCCAGCAACCCGCCGCCACGCGCCTCCCAGCGA
>NZ_JBAVYV010000358.1:0-6636 GCF_049588435.1 Ilumatobacter sp. | reverse complement strand
GATTTGCCGTCGTCGAGGTACGCGCGAAGGTCACGCTGCGCAACCTCGATCAGTGCCGAGGCGGTCGGGCGTTGTGGATCAGGGGCCATGTCTGGAGACGGTAACGCGATTCCACCGATCACCGTGGGTGTCGCCCCCTGCCGGCTCGTCAGTGTATCCGGGGCGCGAGAGCCGAATCTTGCCCCTGGTTGCTGGCGGGAGGCGGGCCTGGGCACATTGGCTATCGTCTGTCTTCCAACCACGCCGAAGGACGACCTGATGATTGACCACTCCATCGATCGCGACCCTGCTCGCCCCGACGTTGGGCATGGTCATTTCCGCGTCGACGAAAAGCGATGGGACTCGACGTTCTTCGGCCGTCAGATCGGGTCGTTGTCATGGACCGAACTGCCGGCCGACCGCAAAGCGGGCCGAACGGAGCTTGGCCGAATCGCCGAACTGTCCGATGCCGCTGGCTATTCCCTCGTCGAATGCCACGTCGGCATGACGGACTTCACCTTGATCTCACTCCTTGAAGACATCGGGTTTCGAGTCGTCGACTCTCGCGTGAGGTTCCTCACTCGGTGGACGCTCGCCGACGTGCCCGTCACCACTCCTCTCGACGGTGCAATCCGTTGGGCGGTCCCCAGCGACCGTGATCGCATCGTGGAACTCACCCATGAAGGCTTCACCGACAACGACAAGTTTTGCTCCCGATTCAAAAATCCTGACTACTTCAGCGCCGGAGACACTCGTCGGTACTTTGAAGCGTGGATCGATTCGACCGCCTTCGAGGCGGACGCAGCCAGCGCGGTGCTCGAGATCGACAACGAGGTGCGGGGCTACTTCATCTACCAGGTCCGCGGCGAGTATGAGGAGTTGCCGGTCGTGAAAGGAATCTTGACGGCCGTCGCGCCGAACTCTCGAGGGGCGAATGGGCATCTGGCAATGCAAGCCTTCCTCTACCATCGCCTGGGCTTGTCGGACTGGTTCCTCGACAACACCACGCAGTTGACGAACACGCCGGTGATCCGCAACCACATCCGCTCAAGCAAGCGGCTCGACGAGATCGTGCTGACGTTGTATCGGCGCCCTGCTGCGTGAGTCAAACTTCGTCTGGGCTGTCACTCCTTGAGCCGAGCGGGCATGCCGATATAGACGCCATCTTCCACAGGACAATCACGCGTCACAAAGGCCTTCGAACCGATGATCGCGCCGTCGGCGATCTTGATGCCAGCCGCCAATGTGGCGTTCGTGCCGATGAAAGCTCTCGGACCGACGTGAGCGCCCCCAACCTCCTCGCGCAGATGATTCAGATTGTTGGTCATGACTTGTGGACATACGTACGCGTCGTCCCCGATGTCGCATCCCCGAGCGATGATCGCGTCATAGCGTAGAACAACTCGATCACCTGTGCGATTTGCGCCGGACGACTTCACCCCTGAGTCGATGTAGCAGTCAGCCCCGACCTTCGTGTCGGTGCGCAGTTCGACATTGTTCATCACACGCGTGCGCGCGCCGACAATGCAGTTCTCGCCGACGATGCAGTTGTGACCGATCACTGCATCGTCGCCGATGATGGCGCCATTCTCGATGATGCAGTTGTGTCCGAGCGATACCTTCTCTCCGATCTGGACGCTGTCGCCGACCACGCAGTTGTTGCCATGAGTGAAGCCGTCGCCAGCTCGAGAAGTTGGAGGAATCTGCATATCGCTTCGCTCGCAGTCACTTGGGAGTAGAAGCTGCCGAGCTTAGACGATCCACGGGACTCCACAAGATGGATGCTCGGAAGCCGGGTGTACTCCGGCTGCACGGCGAAGGTTGTCTTGGCGGTGTCTCATGGGATGTCCGTCACAAACGGTTCAACCCGCGAGATCGCCAGGGCCACCGCCTCGGCCACCGTCTTCATCACTGCTGGAACGAGGTGATCACGATTCGTCTTCCTCGACGGCACCGGCGATGGTTCGCACTGACCACCGAGGCGATCGCCTGACTTCGCGAACGATGACCTCGGCATAACCACCGAGCACGCCCATCGCCATCAGATTCGCTCCACCGATCACCAAGACCGCCAACATCACGGAGAGCCACCCCGCAGGCGAATCCGCGCCCGCGATCCATCGCACGAGCAGAGCGGCTCCCGCAAGGAATCCGAACGTGGCGAGAATGAACCCGGTGAGGCTCATCAACTTCAGCGGGGCGGTCGATCCGGACGAGAAGTTGAGCACGACACGGCGGATCCCGTCCCTGGTGGTGAACCCGGAGTGGCCGTGCGCTCGCTCGCCGTTGTGGACCTCGACGTTCTCGACGCGCCCCGCAAGTCGAGTGAGCATCGGCCCGACAACGGGCGACCGAGTCTCGTAGGCGACGAGCGCGTCGCACACCGGACGGCGCATGACACGAAAGGCGGTGTGTCGAAATCCCTTGGGAGTACCCCACGCGACGCGATCAGCAAACGAGTGGACCCTCGTACCGAGATCGCGAAAATGACCTCGCTCGATCGGCCAAGTGGCGACGACTGCATCGAGGTCAGCATGAGCATCGAGACGCGCGATCAGAACCGGCAGTTGGTCGGGACGATGTTCCAGGTCGTCGTCCATCGTGGCGATCAGTCGGCCCCGTGCGATCGACAAACCACACATCGTCGCCATCGGTTGACCATGGTTGCTGAGGAGATCGACCCCGATGACATGATCATTCCGCCGAGCGATCTCGTCGATCTTCACCCATGTGGCGTCGGGCGAAGCGTCGTTCACGAGGATGATCTCGTGGGTCCAGCCATGTTGATCGCATACATCGTCGAGCTCGGCAACGAGGGATTCGAGGCTCTTCTCGGCCCGATAGCACGGAACGACGATGGAGAGGTCGGGGCAGGCGTGGATCATCGGAGGGCGGGCGGTGGCGAGTGCGGACGATCAACGACGCTATCCGCTGAATCTGCCTCGTCATGGGATGCGGATGCTCGGTCCGGCGTGACGACAACCACGATGAGCGACACGAACAGGTGACATCCGAGGATCCACCATGCCGTCGTCGAGATGTTGTCGAGCAGCCCGGTGGGTATCGCACACACAGTGGCAATCACCGGAATCGACCACGCGAGCACAAGAGGTCTGATCTGCTCGCTTGCGACCAGCCGAACCGTGACGATGGTCAACGCCACCGACAGCATGGCGGTTGCTGCGACGAGCCCGAACGTCGATCCGGACAGCTCACCCTGGATCGAGAAGATCCGTCCGACGACGGCGTCGCCGAGGAGCGCCCCACCGACGTATGCGAAGATCGCGGCGATGAGCCCTGTGGCGGTGAGGAACCGCACAGTACGCCGGAGATCGCCTTCGTTCTGACCGAACCGAACCGCGACATGAGGGATCAGGCCTTGGAGAAGAACGAAGGGCGCGCGCACCGCGGAGAGGACGAGGAACAACGCGACCACCTCGTCGGGATCGCCACCTCCGAGCGCAAGGATGAGCGGGGAGCCGAACAGAAGGGCGTGCGCCGCCATGCCGGAGCCCGTCGCGGTTGCGAGAGGCCGGAGATCGAGGTCCTCGTGGTAGTCGCGTGACGGACGGGGGAGAGCTGCCACGGCGAACCCGGCGACCAAGGCGGCTCCATAGGTCCAGGCTGGTGCACCAACCACGGCCAACACGATCGTGATCGCAATGCGCAGAGTGTTCTCCGCGCCGATGACGAAGGCCAACGCCATCGATCGTCCGGTTCGTGCGAGCTCTCCTCGGTTCAGACCCACGGCGGCGGTGCCGAGCGGCAACAGGGAGGCGAAGAACGGCCACCACAGAGATCGGCTCGAGAAGAGCTCATCGCGCACGAGATAGGTGGCGGCACCGACGAGGAGCCCGATCACACACAGGGCGCCCAGGAGCTGTCGCCCGGCGGAGGTCGCCAAGATTCCGAAGCCCGCCGGGCGGACGGCGGCCCACTGTTGGCACCCGTAGTTGAACGAAGCGGCGCACACCGCCCAAATTGCCCAGAGTTGGGCGAGAGGAGCGAACTCGGTCGCGGGGAGCGCCGCTTTCGAGATGACGAGGATGACGACGGCCTGCAGCCCGGCGGCGACCGCTGCCGCCAGAGTCGCAAAACCAGTCCGACGGGTCAGCGTCATTGCGGCGCCTCGCTGTCAGGCGGTGGCGGCGGCAGCATCGATGAAGACCTCGATCACGTGGTCCTGATCGGCGACGGTGAGATCGTTGTAGTACGGAAGCCGGAGCAGGCGCCCGGAAACGTCGTCCGTCACGGGACACTCGTGATGCGAGTCGGAGAAGCGACGTCCGGCTTCGGAGGAGTGCAGCGGGACGTAGTGGAAGGTGGCCTGGACGCCTCGAGCCTTCATTGCTGCCAGCGCGTCATTGCGAGCCTCGCTCGTTGGAAGCAGAACGTAGAACATGTGGTGGGCCGACGTTCCGTGTTCCGGAACGTGCGGAAGCTGCAGCCCCAGGGCCTCGCTCACGGGGGCGAGCGCCCGCGTGTAGCGCTCCGTGACCTCGGCTCGCTTGCTCAGGATGTCTGGAGCTCCCTCGAGCTGCGCCACCAGGTACGCGGCGAGCAGGTCGCTGAGCCCGAATGAGGATCCGGTATCGCGCCAGCTGTACTTGTCGACATTGCCGAGAAGGAACTCGCGCCGGTTCGTGCCTTTGTCGATCAGCGTGTGGGCGCGCGAGATGTCGGCTTCGTCGTTGATGATCAGCGCACCGCCCTCTCCGCAGATGAAGTTCTTGGTTTCATGGAAACTCAGCGTCGCGAAGCGCCCGAACGTCCCGAGGGCCTGGTCCCGGTGGGTGGCGAACAGTCCGTGCGCGTTGTCCTCGATCAGTTCGATCTCGGGATGTTCGGCAAGGACCGCCTGGATTCCGTCGAGGTCGCACGGTACGCCGGCGTAGTGAACGACGACGACTGCCCGGACGCTCTCGTCGATGAGTTCGGCGACGTGCTCTGGGTCGATCCCGAGCGTTTTGGGCTCGATGTCCGCAAACCGGATGCGAGCTCCCTGTCGGGCGAACGCGAGCGCCGTCGACGTGAACGTGAAGGATGGAACGATCACGGTGTCATCGGGCCCGAGGTCGAGCAACATCGCAGTCAACTCGAGCGCATCTGTGCACGAGGTCGTCAACGCCACGTCCGGGGCCGACAGAGCGTCGCAGAGGATCGAGGACGCGCGTTCGGAGAATGGCCCGGATGATGACGTGTGCCCGTCGGCGACGGCCTTCGCGAGATAGTCCAGTTCGGCGCCGACGAGACCGGGCTGATTGAAGCGGATCATGGTGAACTCCCGTCCGGGGATCGGTGGATCGACTCCGCGGGACCGGGAAAGTGTACAAGCATCGTGGGGGCGAGAAGTCGATGGCAAACGGTCCTCTCAGCGACGATGAGCTGCGACGAGAATGCTGCCACCGAATCGCATCCGCCGGCGCTTCGCGATGTTGGTGAGCTCCGGCCGCAGCAGCGTGCGTACCGCGGTCGAGAGCGACCGCGCATTCGCTCCGTGGCTGCGAGCTGCTGCACCGGCCCGAGCGGTTTCGTCCGCATCAGGCATGTCTGTCGCTCGCTCGTTCGACCCCGATCGTCCGAGCGCCCGTCTGATGCGGTACGGAATCGTTCGGAACAACAGCACGGCGGCCGGCAGCGGACGGAAGAAGTAACCCGCATAGTCGATCTCGAACCCCGCTGCGTCGAACAATGAAGAGATCTCGGCGCACGAGTAACGGCGGTGGTGGCCGGCCCGCTCATCGTCTGCGGACCACAGCCGTTGGTATGCCGGGACGGTTGCGTAGACGCTGTCTCCCGTCGTGAGCAGAGAATGCATCTCGACCAGGAATGCGGTGTCGTCGGCGATGTGTTCGATCACGTCGAAGAGCCCGATCGCGCCGATCGAGCCCGGCCGGATCCGAGCGGTCTCCGTCGTCCCGCAAATGACATGGGCGAGGCCGCGTCGTTTGGCATTTCGTGCCCCTGACTCGCCTGGTTCGATCAGAATGACGTCGAGGCCGCTCCGGGCGAGGCCGAGGGACACGTAGCCGTTGCCACCGCCCACATCCAGCATCGGCTTTCCCGGGGTGGGGGGAAACGCCTGAACGAGTTCGCGAATGCAGTCGTTGCGATGGTTGAACCAGAACGAGCTCTCCTCGACAGCGAGACATGACGAGTGACCGCTGGCCGGGTACGACACATCGGATTCGTCGTCGGCACGCCAGATGTCGTCATCGCCGAGCCGGACACGCAGCGCCACGCGTTCGATCGGTGTGTCAGTCATTGCCCACCATGTGTCGAAGTCACGTGGCGAAACATATCGGCGTCACGGACGTCGACCGAACCGTTGGTCGAGTTGGTCGGCGGGTCGTCTCCCGTCTGACGCCGCATGACCGATCACGAAGCCGATGTCGAACGACGGTGCCGTGGCGCCGAGTGAGCTAGTCCTCGTAGTGGAGGAGTTCGTCGGTTCGGTTTCCGTTGAGGTCGACGTTGGTGATCGTGGTCCAGCCGGTGCGGAACTGGTGGTCGCGGATGATGGTTCCGGTGCCGGTGTTGTTTGGGTTGATGAAGCGGGTGAAGCCGGTGTTGGCGTTGTAGTAGAGGAGTTCGTCGGCTCCGTCTCCGTTGAGGTCGACGTTGGTGATCGTGGTCCAGCCGGTGCGGAACTGGTGG
>NZ_JBAVYV010000357.1:0-3680 GCF_049588435.1 Ilumatobacter sp. | reverse complement strand
TCGCGTGCGGGCCCCTCGGCACCGGCAACGTCGTGAAACTGGTGACCAACCAGTTGTGGTTCGTCGCGGCGGCCGCGATCGGCGAGGGCTTCGCTCTCGGAATGGCGAACGGCGTGGAACTTCCGGTGCTGTACGAGGCGATCTGCGACTCCGTCGGCGACTCGTTCGTCGCGCGCCACGACGCGCCCTCGATCTTCGCCGGACACTACGACCCGTCGTTCTCGCTCGACCTCTGCCTGAAGGATCTCGGCCTCATCGACGAGCTCCAGCAGCACGTGTCCGCGGACTTCGTGATGACGGATGCCGCACGCGCCGTGTTCTCCGACGCGGGAGACCGCTACGGGCGCGACGCGGGCGAACTGCACGTCGCCCGACGCCTCGAGGACGATGCCGGAGTCGACTTCCGGCTGCCCGGCGACTGGACCCCGCCGTGGGAGGTCACCGACACCTGACCCTGCTCCGACCGAAAACCGAGGCATCTCGTGAACTCTTCCAGCGCTCCGTGCGCGAAGAGTTCACGAGATCGGCGGGGTTGGGCCGAGGAGGAGGTCGATCGCGTCGATGACCGATCCGGCGCGGACGGTGCCGGCGAACTCGGGGTCGGTGTTGAGTCGGTCGGCGACGATCGCGAGGTCGGGGTGCTCCCGGCGGGCGCGCTGTTCTGCGGAGCGACCCGGGAAATGGTGCAGCGTGTAGACCATCGGCAGGAGCCGCGCGAACCGCGCGAGGCGGCCGCCGAGCGGACCGGTCGTCAGCGGTCGACGGGCCGCGGTGACCGGATGATGCGACCACAGGTCGTCCATTCCGGCATAGAACTCGTCCGCAGCGGCGACGTGCACGTGGGCCACCCGCATCTGCATCGCGGTCGCAGCACACATCAGGCACGGCTCGAGCGTCGTGTACAGGTGCAGCCCGTCGGCGTTGAACCGGTCGATTCGGGCGAACGCGTTCATCTCGGCGTGGGCCATCATGTTTCCCGAGAGCGTTCGCGGCTCCGGGTCGTGTTGGGCCACGCGATTGCGTCCGACGGTGACGATCGATCCATCGACGGGGTCGACGAGCGCTGCTCCGATCCCGAAACTCCCCGCCCGGAACGAGGCCCACGCCTCGTCGAACACGACACCCCACGGCGCCGCGAGATCCGCCAGCCCAACGTCGCTCATCACGTCCATGCTCGCGCGGCCGCTGGCAACTCGTGAACTGTTCGCGCACGGAGTGCGCGAACAGTTCACGAGATCGGGGTTGGGTTGGCGGCCAGCCGGGTGGGAGGTGTGGGTCAGCTGCTGAACTCGGCGAGCGCAGCGTCGACCACCTCGGGTTGGATCCCGCACTTCAGGACCGAGACCTTGACGTTCTCCGTTGCCGTGGGGTCACCGCCGGCGAGCAGCGTCAGCGTGGTTTCACCGTGGTCGGCGACCGTTGTCTCGATGCCGCAGTTCGCGACCATCGGATCGAGTCCCTGGCCCTCGTACTCTCCCCCGCCGACCATCAGATCGAACACCGTTCCCTGCACGACGTCGGTCGGCCGGTCGGCACTGAAGCCCGACGGATCGATCTCGGGAGCAGCCGATTCAGCACCCTCGGCGGGGGCGTCCTCGATCGGCGGCAGCGGCTCGTTGCGCAGGCTGGCGACCGCCCGGTCGATCTGGTTCTGGGTGACGCCACAGTCGAGTGCGGCCTGCGCAACCGGTTCGACCGCCGCCGGCTCACCGGTGGCCGCGCCGAGCCCGAGCAGCTCGTCATCGGAGATCCGCGTCGCCAACGTTTCGATCGTGCAATTCGCCACGTTCGGCTCGACGCCGATGTCGGGCGAGGTCAGCAGGTCGAACAGCACGCCGCCGACGACCGATGTCGGCTTCTCGTCGCCGAACGTCGACGGATCGATCAGCGGGCCACCCGATCCGTCGTCCTCCGGTGGAGGCGGGGGTTCGGTCGTCGTCGTGGTGGTCGTCGGCAACGGAACCGCGTCGAACGCGGCCACCTCGGCCGACCCGTTCGACGTGTCGGCGGTCGCGTACACCGCGATCGCGGCACCGACGAGGACGACGGCACCGATCGCTGCGGTGACGGTCTGCTTACCCGGGACCAGCGCCGCGAGACGCACCGAGTGTCCCGTGTCGACACCCTGCTCCTGGGTGCCGAGCCAACCCTTCTCGTCGATCCACACCAGCAACGGCGGCATCGCGACGAGTGCGGCCAGCAACGCGATCGCGACGTTCAGCGTCACGATGATGCCGAAGTCCCGCAGCAGCGGGAGTGGCGAGAGGACGAGGACGGCGAAGCCGCCGATCGTCGTCATCGCGGACGTGAAGAACGCTCGTCCGGTTCGACTCGCGGCCGTGTCGGTCGCCTCACGCGGTTCTCGACCCGCCTGACGCTCCTCCAGATACCGCCCCATGATCAGGACGGAGAACTCGGCACAACTCGCGATCACCAGCGGACCCGACACCGTCGTCAGCGGACTCAGCTCGAATCCGAGCAGCCCGACGAAGAGCGACGACGCCCCGACGGCCATCAGCACGGGCACCAACGCGAGCAACGCCCGGCTGAGGCTACGGAATCGCAGCACCAGCCACAGCGCTGCACCCACGAGGGCCAGATACGTCAGGTTCGCCCGGTTCGCGGACAGGTTCTCCAGGAGCCCGATCCCGACGGTCGCGAGTCCGGCCGGTGTCGCCTTGACCGCATCCTGCCCCTCCGAGATGTCGGTCAGGAGGATGCTGTCCTCGGGAAGATTCGGGAGGAGTTCGTCGATCCGACGATCGAGGTCCTCCTCGAGGTCGTCCACCAGCACCGCCCGGTCCTCGAGGCTGCCCTCCTTCAATCGGAGGTTGATCTGCGCCGCAGTCGGGTTCTCCGTGTCGTTGATGAGTGCACGACGGATCGCCGGAGCACTCTCCTCGGCCGCCTGCGCGGCGAGTACCATGTCGGCCGACGTCGGGGCGATGTGTGTCGCACCGTCGATGTCGATGATCTTCTCCAGCGTTCCGACCAGGCTGGACGAGCCGACGACTTCGTCACGGGCCTCGGCGTCGACCGTGAAGTCGAAGATCAGGTCGACCACGTCCTGATCGAGCACGTTGTTCGACGCCACGAGCACCCCGAGGGTGGACGAGAACTCGGTCTCGTCGGTCAGCCGGTCGAGGTCCTTGACGGTCTGGCTCCCCTGATCGATCCACTTGATCGGATCGGACTGGATCTTGGTCTGACCCTCGACCAGCACACCACCCACGAACAGGACCGCAGCGAGGACCACCAGCGGCAGGCCGAACTTCGTGGGCAGGCCGCCGAGTTTGACGACCAGCCTCTCGACGGCCGAGTCCCCGCGTTCCTTGGTCGGCTTCGTCCACTCCCGGATACCGAGCGCGGAAGCGGGGACCACGATTCCCACGATCACGAGCACGATGACACCGACGGCGAGCAGGACACCGAAGTCGCGGATCATCGGTACCTTCGAGATCCGCAATGCCAGGAATGCGATGACACCGGTGATGGTGGCCACGATCAACGGCGGCGCGACGTTCGCGAGCGATTCGGCGATCGGATGCACCTCGCGGTCGAGGACGACCTCCTCTTCGACCCGGTTGTGGATCTGGATCGCGAAGTCGATCCCCAGCCCGATCAGGATCGGGAGCCCGGAGATCGTGACCAGCGACAGGCTGAGTCCCATGTAGCCGAGC
>NZ_JBAVYV010000356.1:0-8403 GCF_049588435.1 Ilumatobacter sp. | reverse complement strand
TGGGCGACCCGGCTCCGCGCCGCCTACGGCGACGATCCGAGCGTCGTCGTGTCGCTGCTCCTCAACCACGTCCGGCTCGCGCCGGGCGAGGCTCTCCACCTCACCGCCGGAAATCTGCACGGCTACCTGCACGGCTCGGGGATCGAGCTGATGGGTGCATCCGACAACGTGGTGCGCGGCGGGCTCACGTCGAAGCATGTCGACGTCGATCTGCTGCTCGACACCGTGGATCCCACGCCGCTGGAACAGCCCCTGATGACCGTGACCGACCGGCGCTATCCACTCCCGGAAGCAGGGGTGGTTCTCGTGTGTCTGCAACCGGGTGACGGCCACACCTCGGCCGGCCACGAACTTGCGATCGCGCTCGACGGCACCACGCTCTACCTCTCCCCCGGCACACCGATCTACGCCGACTCGACCACCTACGTCGTCACCACCTGACAACGGGGACAACTGGTGCCAGGCACCGGTTGTCGGGGTGCTACTTCTTGCGGATCTCGACGATCTTCTCCATCGCGTGGTTGGCGTCGTCGCCTTGTTCCGCGAGCAGTTTCGCCCGGTCCTTCTCGGCTTCGCGGCGAGCCTTGTCGAGGTCGGCCCGTTCGAGCGCTGCATCGATACCGTTCTCGTTGATGAACTCGGCCCAGTCGACGAGCTGGTCGACCATCTCATCCTCGGGCACGACCGCCACGTTCTGGCCCTTGATGAACAGGTGGCCACGCTTGTTGCCCGCTGCGATCCCGATGTCGGCATCGCGGGCCTCGCCGGGCCCGTTGACGACGCAGCCCATCACGGCCACCTGCAGCGGAAGCTCACGCTCACCGAACGCGGCCATCGCATCGTTGGCGACCTTGATCACATCGACCTCGGCACGCCCGCACGACGGACACGCGATCAGATCGACGTTCTTGCGCTCGCGCAGACCCAGCGCTTCGAGCAACTGGCGACCGGCCTTCGCCTCCTCGACCGGATCGGCGGTCAGCGAGTAGCGGATCGTGTCGCCGATGCCCTCCATCAGCAGGGTGGCGATGCCCGCGGTCGCCTTGATCAGACCGGCGGGCGGCGGACCCGCTTCGGTGACGCCCAGGTGGAGCGGATGATCGGTCACCTCGCTCAGCGCCCGGTACGACTCGACCATCAGCGGAACCGACGATGCCTTCACGGAGATCTTGATCAGATCGAACCCGACCTCGTCGAAGTACTGCATCTCGGTCTGAGCGGACTCGACCATCGCCTCGGGTGTGGCGCCGCCGTACTTCTCGTAGAGCTTCGGATCGAGCGAACCGGCGTTGACACCGATCCGGATCGGGATGTTGCGGTCCTTTGCTTCCCGGGCCACGGCCTTGATGTGCTCGGGCTTGCGGATGTTGCCCGGGTTCAGGCGGAGCCCGTCGACACCGGCCTCCATCGCCGCCATCGCCATCTTGTACTGATGATGGATGTCGGCGATGATCGGGACCGGCGACCGCGGCACGATCCGGGCGAGTCCCTCCGCCGCCTCGATCTCGTTGCACGTACACCGCACGATGTCGGCTCCCGCCGCCGCGAGTGCATAGATCTGCTGAAGCGTCCCCTCGACGTCGGCAGTCTTCGTGATCGTCATCGACTGCAGGGTGATCGGAGCGTCCCCACCGACCGCCACATCCCCCACGAAGATCTGGTTGGTCTTCTTCCGAACCGCAGCGGAGGTGACTTCCATGGCTCCAGTCAACCACCCGCGGACAGCGTGCGTTGGGTCAGGTCTGTCACCCGCGCTCGCCGCGAGCTCCGCCAGGGAGGGAAGGCGGCGCCGAGCGCAGCGAGGCTTGGAGCGCTGAGGCGGACGGGCGGGTTACAACGGCTGCGTGATGTCGAGATACAACCCCGCGAACATGAACGCGAAGAGGAAGATCACGACGCCCATCGCGAGCGGCATGAGACGTTCGACGTCGGCGAAGTACCGCTCGTGGCCACCACGGATCGCCTCGCGCACACGCTCGTACACGGCCACCGCAGCGTGCCCGCCGTCGAGTGGGAGCAGCGGGAACATGTTGAACACACCGACGAACACGTTGAGCACGGCGAGCAGCCACAGCACACCGAAGATTCCCTCGGCCGCACCGATGTCGTCCGACACCGCGGTGACGCCCACGAGCGTGACCGGTCGCGTGGTCGGGTCGTCGTTCGAACCGTCGAGGTGGGAGATCACGTTGATCGGGTTGAGCGCCTTGAACACGCCCTGTGTCGACTGCCATGCCACCGGAACGATGTCGACGACCGCGTTCCCCGCCGCGCCGAACACACCGTGTTCCTCGTACACGATCGGGCTGGACGGGGCGACGCCGATGTAGGCCGTCCCGAACAGTTCGTCGGATTCGGGCACATCGGTGCGGCTTCCGAGGCCCACCGGGATGGTCTGTTCGGCACCGTCGCGGACCACGACGAAGTCGACGACCTCGCCAGGTTCGAAGTCGCGCACGACCGACCCGAGCTCGGAGGCATCGGTCAACTCGATGCCGCCGATCGAGATGATCTGATCGCCGTCCCGGATTCCCGCCTGCTCGGCCGGAAGTCCGTCGATCGCCTGCGCGACGTACACCTCTTGGACGACGGCATCGGTTCGTTCACCCTGGCCGACGTAGACGATGAACAGCAGGAAGACCGCGATGATCATGTGCATGATCGAGCCCGCCGAGATCACCAGGATGCGACGCGGGAAGCTCTTCTGTCGATAGGTCCTTCCCTCGTCCTCGGGGGCGACGTCGGTGTCGATCCGGTGCATGCCGATGATCCGTACGAACGCGCCGAGGGGAAGCAGCCGCACCCCGTACTCGGTCTCGCCGCGGCGGAAGCTCCACAGCCGGGGACCCATGAACATGAAGAACTGGGTGACCTTCATCCCGGTCCACTTCGCGGTCATGAAGTGTCCGGCCTCGTGCAGGAAGATCGAGATCATGAGGCCGACGACGAAGATGAACCACCAGACGCTGAGCGTGTACAGCCAGACGAACAGACCAGCGATGGCGGCCATCGCGAGCGCGCCCCTCCACCCGCCGGCGAGGTCGTCGTCGGACACCTCCTCGGCGGAGCCCCCGGCCACGATCTCGCTCCGGAACCGGTCGGCGCGCGTCATCGGGTCGGGCGGTGGGAGTTGTTCGAGTTGGTCGGTCACTGCTGTTCAACGATCCGTTCGGCAATTCGTCGAGCGATCTGATCGGCTTCGATCACGTCGTCGACATCGGAGGGGATTGCACCATCATGGCGCTCCAATACCTCAACACAGACGTCAGCAATGGCATTCCATCGCACCTTTCCGCTGAGGAAACCCTCCACGGCAACCTCGTTGGCCGCGCTCAACCACGCCGGCGCGGTCCCGCCGATGCGCCCGGCCGCGTAGGCCAGGTCGAGACATCGGAATGTCGAGCGATCGGGTGGTTCGAAGTCGAGTGAACCGAGTGTCGTCCAGTCGATCCGACCGAACGGCGTGGCGATCCGGTCGGGATAGCCGAGCGCGTACCCGATCGGCAGATGCATCGTGGGCATCGACAGTTGTGCGATCGTCGACCCGTCGCTGAACTCGACCATCGAATGGACCACCGATTGAGGGTGCACGACGACGTCGATGTCCTCGTACGGGGTCCCGTACAGCTCGTGCGCCTCGATCACCTCGAGGCCCTTGTTCATCAGCGTGCTCGAGTCGACGGTGATCTTCGGCCCCATCGCCCACGTCGGATGAGCGAGCGCAGACTCGACCGTCACCGCGGCGAGATCGTCCTCCGTGCGTCCGCGGAACGGTCCGCCGCTGGCGGTGAGCAGGAGGCGGGCGACCTCACGATCGGGCGCAGACGATGACCGGAGACACTGGTGCAGCGCACAGTGCTCGCTGTCGACCGGCACGAGTTCTGCGCCGGGTGTGGTGCGCAGCGGTTGGACGACCGGACCGGCGGCGATCAGGCTCTCCTTGTTGGCGAGCGCGAGTCGCTTGCCTGCACGGAGTGTTCCGACCGTGACGGCGAGACCGGCGAAGCCCACCACCCCGTTGACGATGACGTCGGCCACGTCGATCACGTCGGCGGAATCCGCGACGATCGTGACACCGGTCGTCCGCGCCGCGACCTCGCGTCGCGCATCTTCATCGGCGATCGCGACGACGTCGGGGCGCAGTTCGTCGATCTGGGCGAGGACGAGGTCGACGGACGACCCGGCGCTCAACGCCGTGACCGCATAGGACCCAGGGGCACGGTCGTTCTCCGCTCGGATCACCTCGATCGTCTGAGTTCCGATCGAGCCGGTCGAACCGGCGATGGCGACGCGAACGGTCATCCCCACATCATCGTCTCGAAATCGTCATGCCGAAACGGTCGGCTCGACTTTCTTCTCGACAATGGCGCCGGCTCAGCTCGGGGTGAAGTCGGCGAACGGCGTCAGCACCAGGAAGAGGTAGTAGGCGCCGGGCAGCGTGAACAGGAACCCGTCGAACCGATCGAGCACGCCACCGTGGCCCGTGACGATCGCTCCGAAGTCCTTGACGTCGAGGTTGCGCTTGAACATCGACTCGGTCAGGTCGCCGAGCGGGGCGAGGATCGAGATCACGATGCCGAGGAACAGTAGGTCGCTCATCTGGGTCCAGGTGTCGAAGAAGTCCTGCGATGCGATCACGACCATCGCCAACATCGTCAGGACGGTTCCTCCGAGGAATCCCTCGACCGACTTGGCCGGGCTGATCCACGCTCGTAGCGGGGTCTTGCCGAATGCGGACCCGAGGAAGTACGCCCCCACGTCGTTCGCGACCACACCGATCGCGAGGATCACGAGGGTGTCGGTCCCCCACGGGGTGCCGTCCTGGTACAGGGTGGTCGAGACGTTGGAGAAGTCGAGCAACATGCCCGCGTACGCACCCAGCACACCGATCCACACCACGCCGAGCGTCGTGATCGCCATGTTCGGCATCGGACCCGACTCGATCGACGTGGCGCCGATGAACCCGAGCGAGCCTGCGATGAACGCGAACGCCACGACGAGGACGATGCCCTGGTCACCGACCCAGTAGGCGGCGAGCGGGGCGGCGGCGATCGCCGTCACACCGGGTGCGACCGCCGGACGGTACCCCTTCTCGGTGACCTTGCCGAAATACTCGATTCCGGCCATGCCGAGCAGCACGGTAACGAACACGAGCGCGCCGACCGGGCCGATGAAGCGGATGATCGCGATGAACACGACCGCCAGACCGACCCCGGTCCCGATGGCGACGGGCAGGTTGCGATTGTCGCTGACCCCGACCGTCGAGCCTGAACTCGGCGGTCGTTGCGGTGTCGACCCACGCCGAGCCGGATCCGGCCGACGGGGCATCCCGGACGGGTCGGTTCCGATCGTGATCCGCGGGGGAACGCGGGGGGCCACGTCGGGCACGACCGCGTCGTGGGTCGTCGTGCTGGCGAGTCCACCATCGGTGCTTGCCGGCTCGGCCGGGGCAACGGCGTCGAGCGGCTCGTCCTCCCAGCGCAATTCACCGGTGGGGTCCTCGGGAACCGCCGCTTCGGGCGTGGCCGGGCTCGGTGCCGCTGCGGCACTGGAGCCGGGAACCGTGCCCGATGGTGCGTCGACGGAGTCGCCTTCCTTCCAGACGGGTGAGTCGGACGTGAACGTCGACCACACGTCGAGATCGTCGGTGTCGCTCGACTCGGGCGGCACGGCGTCGATCTTGGGCATCTGGCCGGTGGCCGGTTCGCTCCAGTGCGGCAGCGGTCCGGTCGCATCCTCGCCGAAGCTGAGCCCGGTGTTCTCTCCGGTCATTCCCGGGCCGGGACGGGACGGTCCGGGATCGTCGCCGAAGAGCGGTCCTCCGAACTCCTCATCGTCGAACTCGTCCATCGACGATTCGAATTCGCCCGGACGTCGACCGCCCGTGCTCTGCTCCGACCCTTCGTCGTCGCGCCAGATGTCATCGCTCATGGTTCAGTTCCTCTCGGTTCCGTTCGGGGCCGTCAGACCTCGAGCAGTTCCTGTTCTTTCCGGCCCAGGGCCTCGTCGATGAGCTCGACGTAGCCACTCGTGGCCTTGTCGAGTTCTTTCTCCGCACGTTCCAGATCGTCTTCGGAGACGTCGCCGTCCTTCTCCTCGGCCTCCATGGCCTTGCGCGCATCGCGACGCAGACTGCGCAGCGAGATGCGACCGTCCTCGGCCATGTTCTTCGCGACCTTGACGTATTCCTTGCGACGGTCCTCGGTCAACTGCGGGAGCGAGATGCGGATCGAGATCCCGTCGTTGTTCGGGTTGACACCGAGATCGCTCTCGCGGATCGCCTTCTCGATCGACTCGAGCGAGCCTCGATCGTGTGGCTTGATCAGCAGCTGACGTGCTTCCGGGACGGAGATCGAGGCCAGCTGCTGCAGCGGGACCTGCGCCCCGTAGTACTCGATCGTGATGCGATCGACGAGCGACGGCGTCGCCCGGCCCGTGCGGACCGTCGAGAACTGGGAGCGCGTGTGTTCCACCGCCTTCTCCATCTTCTCCATCGTCTCCAGCAGTGTGTCTTCGATCACGGCGGCCACAGTAGCGGCTATCTACTCCCGTACGAGGGTGCCCTCCGGGCCGCCCTGCACGATGCTCGCCAGCGACCCGGCCTGCGACATGTCGAACACGATGATCGGAATCCCGTTCTCGCGGCAGAACGCGATGGCCGTGCTGTCCATCACCCGGAGGTCCTTCGTCATCACTTCCATGTACGAGACCTCGTCGTACTTGGTCGCGCCCGACTCGGTTCGCGGATCGGCGCTGTAGATCCCGTCGACGCCCGAGTGCGTTCCCTTGATGAGCGCGTCGGCTTCGATCTCCGCAGCGCGCAAGGCAGCAGCGGTGTCGGTGGTGAAGAACGGGTTGCCCGTACCGGCGGCGAAGATGACGACTCGACCTTTCTCGAGATGTCGGACCGCCCGGCGTCGGATGTACGCCTCGGCGATGCGCGGCATCTCGATCGCCGACTGCACGCGCGTCTCCTGGCCCTGACGTTCGAGCGCGTCCTGGAGCGCCAGCGCGTTCATCACGGTTCCGAGCATTCCGATGTGGTCGGACTGCGTCGCGTCCATCCCCGTCAACGAACCCTCGCGCCCGCGCCAGAAGTTGCCGCCACCGACCACGACGGCCACGTCGACGCCGAGGTTCTGGCGGAGGTTGATGATCTCGGCTGCGGTCGCGTCGAGCGTGGCGCCGTCGAGACCGGAACCGGAATCGCCGGCCAGCGCCTCGCCGGATGGCTTGAAGACGATCCGTTTGAAACTCGGACGTGGTGTGTCGGTCATATGGCTCTCCGGATCCAGGGTGCAGGCGCGAAACGGCCCCGTGGAAACTACATGAGCTCCCACGAGGCCGTTCAATGCTGTGACGTTCGTGACCGCCGCATCCGCGCCGCAGAACAGCGGTCGAGGTTTCAGCGATCAGTTCTGCTGATTCGGGATCGATTCGTTTCCTGGCAAGAAAGCGTGAGCCGAGCGGCCTTCCGGCCGTGAGCAGCGAGAGCTGCCGCAGCCAGGGAGCGAATCGGACCGAATCAGCCGATTTCGACTTGGGCGAAGTGGAGAATGCTCGCGCCGCCCAGGAACTGGCTGACCGACTGCTTGTCGTCCTTCGCGTACGGCTGATCGAGCAGCGCCACGTCCTTGAAGAATCCTTGGATGCGACCCTCGACGATCTTGTCGACCGCCTGCTCCGGCTTGCCCTCGTTGATCGTGATCGTGCGCAGTGTGGCGCGCTCGGCATCGAGCACGTCGGCGGGCACGTCGTCACGCGAGAGGTAGGTCGGACGAGCGAACGCGATGTGCACCGCGATGTCGTGAGCGAGTTCGGGTGAGCCGCCAGCAATCTCGACGAGCACGGCATTGACGCCACGCCCACCTTGATTGTGCTGGTAGTGACCGAGCTCGTTGCCCTCGGCGGCCGCGATGCGCTGGACGCCACCGAGACCGATGTTCTCCTTGAGCGTGACCTTGAGCTCCTCGAGTTGCGTGGCGCGCTCGGCGACGGCATCGACGCCGTTCGCGGCGACGACTTCGGCCAATGCCTGTGCCTCGGCCTTGAACTGGTCGGAGCCGGCGACGAAGTCTGTCTCGCTCTTGAGTTCGACGATCGCGCCGACGTTGCCGTCGAGGTGGAGTGCGACGACACCCTGGGTGGCGTCACGATCCTCGCGCTTCGCGCTGGCGGCGAGGCCCTTCTCACGGAGCCACGTCTTCGCGGCCTCCATGTCACCGTCGTTCTCCTGGAGTGCCTTCTTGCAGTCCATCATCCCGGCGCCTGAGCTCTCGCGAAGCGCCTTGACGTCTTGTGCAGTGAATGCCATCGCTCAGCTCTCCGTTTCGGCGGCAGGGGTCTCGGTGGGCGCTGCGGCTTCGACGGCCGGGGCCGCCTCGGCTGCGGGAGCCTCGGCTG
>NZ_JBAVYV010000355.1:0-3447 GCF_049588435.1 Ilumatobacter sp. | reverse complement strand
GCCTGACGTGTCCCGATTCATCGCCACCACGTCGTCCGACGTCGCGGAGGTCTGCGCCGCGGCGGACGGCTGATCGCGAGGCCGTCGCCATGGCATCCCCGGATCTCGGAGCGGTCGACGAGCTGTGCCGCCTCGCACGGGCCGCCCAGCGGCTCGGCTGCACGGTGCGACTCGAGGGAGTGTCCGATGAGTTGCGCTCCCTGCTCGACCTCGCCGGAGTATCGGGCGTCGTCATCGACTTGCAGCCCGACGTCGACCGAACGGATCTACGATGACCGAAATGAGCACGCCGACCCGAACCCTGCGGCCGGAGGATCTGGACGTCCATCGTCGAGCGCTGACCGGGTATTGCTACCGAATGCTCGGGTCGGGAGCGGAAGCCGAGGACGCCGTCCAGGAGACGATGGTCAAAGCGTGGCACGCCGCCGACGGTTTCGAGGGGCGGTCCAGCGTGCGAACGTGGTTGTTCCGGATCGCCAACAACGTGTGCATCGACATGGGCCGAAGCCCGCAGCGGCGTGCCCGGCCCATGGATCTGGGTCCGGCACGCACCCCGGATCCCGTTCATCTGTCCGATGTCCTGCCCGAGAACACCTGGATCACTCCGATCGCCGACGAACGCGTCATCGACGTCCACGGCGACCCCGCCCAGGTCGTCGCCATGCGTGACACCATCCGACTCGCCTTCGTGTCGACGCTGCAGCATCTGCCGGCCCGTCAGCGCGCCGCACTGGTGTTGTGCGATGTCCTGCGCTGGCCGGCCACCGAGGTCGCCGAACTGCTCGACACGTCGACCGCTTCGGTCAACAGCTCACTGCAACGCGCCCGCGCGACCATGGCCGACTCCGCCGCTGCACCCGCGTCAGCGGAGGCGCTGACCGACGAACAGCAACGATTGCTCACGCGATACGTCGAGGCATTCGAGCGCTACGACATGGATGCGCTGAGCCGACTCCTCCACGACGACGTCATCCAGACCATGCCGCCATACGCCATGTGGTTGCACGGCCGGGACGACGTGCTGGCGTGGTGGGTCGGTCCGGGGGCGGAATGCGCGGGTTCGAAGCTGTTGAACGGTTGGGCCAACGGATGCCCGGCCTTCGCCCAGTACCGGGTCGATCCCGAGGGTGGGCACGCCCCGTGGGCCCTGCAGGTGCTCGAGTTGCGCGGTGACCGGGTGGCCGAGTTCCACGCCTTTCTCGATACCGAAGCGTTCGAGCGGTTCGGTTTTCCGGCCCACCTCTGAGTCCGCCTCCCGGTTTCCGGGAGCCGGGGCGATTCGTCATGAGACCATCCGGCAACGGTGTCATCCATCGCGCCCGACATGAGTTGAGTCACTCTGTCGCACCCGCTGCGTAGAGTGTCGACCGAAGCGTCGTGGGGTCGCTGTTCCACCCTCCCGGATCCATCACATCGATCTCGGAGGCGTCATGTTCGCATCCATCCCATCCGCCGTCCTCTTCGGGGCCCGCGGTCATCCGGTCACGGTCGAAGTACACGTCGGCAGGGGCCTGCCGGGGTTTCACGTCGTCGGGCTGCCCGACGAGTCGATCCGCGAGTCGCGCGATCGCGTGCGCGCCGCCGTCATGTCATCGGATGCGATCTGGCCCGACACGAAGATCACGGTCAACCTGGCGCCGTCGCAACAGCGCAAATCGGGGTCCGGCCTCGATCTCGCCATCGCCGTCGGTGTGCTCGTGGCCTCCGAACAGGTGCCGGCCGACTCCGTGAGCGAGATGGCGTTCATCGGCGAACTCGGACTCGACGGATCGATTCGAGGGGTCCCCGGGGTCGCTCCGATGGCGGGGGTGGCGATGCGGCCCGAACTCGTGGTTCCTGTCGCAAATGCCCACGAGGCGTGGGTCGTGTGTGACGGCCGGGTCCATCCGGTCGCACATCTGCGTGAGCTGATCGCCGTCCTGGGGGAGGACCGCGCGCCGTGGCCCGACCACGACATCTGCGTGGTCGACATCGAGGACGGCCCGACCGCGGACCTGGCCGACGTCGTCGGCCAGCCCGTGGCTCGCAAGGCACTCGAGATCGCAGCGGCCGGGGGACATCACTGTCTCTTCGTCGGACCTCCCGGATCCGGGAAGACCATGCTCGCGGCACGCCTGCCGGGGCTGCTTCCCGAGCTCGATCGAAACCAGGCGTTGGAGGTCACGATGATCCACTCGGCGGCGGGGATCGCGTTGCCCGCCACCGGCCTGGTCACGCGACCGCCCTACCGTGCGCCTCATCACACCAGCTCCGAACCGGCGATCGTCGGCGGTGGGTCGCACAGCCTGCGACCGGGCGAGATCTCGATCGCGCACTGCGGTGTGCTCTTCATGGATGAACTCCCGGAGTATCACCCGCGCGTGATCGACACGATCCGCCAGCCGCTCGAGGACGGCGAAGTCCGGGTCAGTCGCGCGGCGCACCACACCACGATTCCGTCGCGATTCCAGTTGGTCGCCGCGATGAATCCGTGTCCGTGCGGTGAGGGCGGTCGTCCCGGAGGGTGCGACTGCGGCGACGCCCGGGTCGCCCGCTACGCGGGCCGGGTCTCGGGGCCGTTGCTCGATCGATTCGACCTCCGCGTGCGGGTCCATCGTCCGCTCGTCGACGACCTGCTCAGCGGAGAACGTGGCGAATCGACCGCCGTCGTCGCCGAACGCGTGCGCGTGGCTCGAACGCTGGCGACCAGGCGTCAGGGCGGGGTGAACGCAGGACTGTCACCCGCCGACCTGGACGCGGTGGCCCCGCTCACCGCCGAGGCGCTCGCCGTGCTCCGATTCGAGATGGACAAGGGTCGTCTGAGCGGGCGCGGGTACCACCGCATCCGTCGGGTGGCGCGCACGATCGCCGATCTCGAATCAGAGCCTCCCGAGGTGATCGGTGAGGCCGCGATCACACTGGCGCTCGACATGCGCGCCTCGGTCGGTCCGCTCCGTGCGGGAACGGTGGCGGCGTGATGGTCGAGATCACGAACGACCTGATGGACAGCACGAATCGAGCACATCTCGCCGCACTCGCCGGGTTCGATCACATGACCACCGCACGCCTGGTGGCGCTGATGTCGGGGCGCTCGGCGATCGAGGCGTACGCGATGGCAGCAGGAAAACTCGCCCCGTCCCCAGCGATCAGGGGCGTCTTCGCTCGGTCACGAGACCTTGCCGAGCGGTGGAGATCGTCCGCCCAGCGGATCGAGCCCGAGCGGATGGGGGATCGGTGCGGACAACTCGGCGTGAGGGTGGTGGTCCCGAGCGATCCTGAGTGGCCGGCGCAACTCCTCGATGATCCGCGGCGCCCGGCGGTGCTGTTCGCCCAGGGCGATCTGACCGCGCTCGACGCCCGCCGAGTCGGCATCGTCGGCACTCGCAACCCGACTCGTCGTGGCGGCCAGATCGCTGCCCGCTTCGGTCACGAGTTGGCGGCTGCCGGCGTGTGCGTCGTGTCGGGTCT
>NZ_JBAVYV010000354.1:0-3682 GCF_049588435.1 Ilumatobacter sp. | reverse complement strand
TCGGACAACTGGTCCGAGCCGGCCGGTGAGCGAGCGGCGGCGAGCTCGACGTATCGGTCGGTGATCTCCTTCGTGGCGTGAGCGACATCGAAGCGGGAGGCAGCGGCGACAGCAGCCTCCCCGCGTTGCGTGCGCTGGTCCGGATCCGTGACGAGGCCGATGAGTGCTGCCGCGAGCGCAGCGGGATCCCGCGGTGGGACGAGCGCGGCCTCGGCCTCGTCGAGCGATTCGGTGACTCCGCCGACTCGGGTCGCGACGACCGGGAGACCGAGCGCGAGCGCCTCCATCACCGCGACGGGCAAGCCCTCCCAGGCCGATGCCAGGACGAAGATGTCGCACGCGGCCATCACGTCGACGGCGTCGGCGCGGAAACCTGCGAAGAGCACGTGATTCTCGAGACCGAGGCGGTCACGCAGGGCGACGATGGAGTCCTCGTCGGGCCCCTGCCCCACGGCGACGATCCGGAATGCGACCCCGGCGTCGGTCATCGCCCGGGCGGCATGGAGCAGGTTGGGGTAGTCCTTCTGAGCGCGGAAGTTCGCGACGGTCCCGATCACGATCTCGCCGTCACCGACATCGAGCGAGGCCCGCATGTCCTTCCGCGATCGAGCGGTGCCGGCGATCCCGGCGACGTCGATCCCGTGGGTGATGACCTCGACTCGCCGTGCGGCCGCGCCGCGCAGGCTGGCGGCGGCCTCGTCGGTGACCGCGATCGTGTAGTCGTCGAGCCCCGAGGTCAGCCGGTTCGCCCAGCGCGTCGGACGGCGGTGCGAGGCCCACGAGTTGTGCTCGGTGGTCATCAGTGCCGGACGTCGAGAACGGGGGAGTGTCAGTGAGGCGAGGCGGGCTGCAACCGCCGGGACCGGAGAATGGGAATGCACGATGTCGACACCGTCCATGGCCGTCCGAAGCCGCCACGGCCACAGCGCGTCTCTCCGACGAGTGGAGAGACATGTCGCGGTCACACCGTTCGACTCGAGTTCACCCGCGAGGTGGTCTTTCCACGGCAGCACGTATGCGGCGTCGACGTCGAACTCGTCGTGATCGATCGCGGCGGCGGCGGCGACGAGTAGCCGTTCGGCCCCGCCGGGCCCCAGCCCCTTGCTCACCCAGAGAACCCTCAACGCCACCGCTGCGAGGGTATCGTTCGGCATTCATGGTCGGGGTTGAATCGGAACGGTGGATGCGATGACGACGGTCGGCCTGGTGGCCTCGATCGCGATCGGCGCGATGTTCATCTTCTCCGGCGGAGCGAAGCTCGCCGGGCGAGACGACTGGATGCGCCAGTCGGCCGATCTCGATGTGCCTCGCTGGTTGGCTCAGATCGTCCCGTGGTACGAGTTGGTGCTCGGAGCAGCGCTCCTCAGCGGACTCGCTCGGCCGTGGCCTGCCATCGTCGCCGTCGTCACGCTGGTGGTGTTCACCTGGTTCATCGCACGACGCATGCTGGACGGCACCCGCCCACCGTGCGCCTGCTTCGGGTCGCGGTCGACGCGTCCGCTCGGCCGTCGCCACCTGCTCCGCAACGGTGGCCTCATCGTGGTCGCTGCCTTGGGAATCTTCGCTGCATGAGCACGCAGATCGGACCGTTCTGGTCGGCCAACCGCAAGTTCGTGATCGAGTCGTTGGAGGAAGGACTCCTCGATGATCTGGCGCAGCGGCTGTGCGATCTCCGCAACGAGCCCGTGTGGGTCGACGCCACCGACCGGGTGGACGAAGAGATCACGGTGTTCCGGATCGAGCGCAACGGTCCGACATGGATGTCGCACCCGTGGGGACTGTGGCGCGACGACGAGCCCTGCGAAACGACCGTCACCAACGACTACGTGATTCCGTACGTGCTGTGGGAGGTGACGCGGCTCGCGCTCGAAGGAGCGCAGATGCCCGTCGTGCCGATGCACGCTGCGTCGCTCGTCCACCGCGGCCATGCCATTGCACTGACCGGTCCGTCACATTCGGGCAAGAGCACGCTCGCCGCCTGGCTGACCCGTTCGGGCTGGGGCTTTTTGACCGACGAGGTGAGCCTGCTCGACACGTCGGTCGCCGATCGTCCGATCGTGAACCCGTTCTGGCGTCCGATCGGGGTGCGCCGCCCCGGCCCGCTCGACGACGTCGTCGAGCTGCCGAGCGACGCCTCGGAGGTTCTGCTCCCCGCATCGAGCATCGGTGAACTTGCCTCACCCGCACCGCTGGTCGCGCTCGTCTGTCCCACCTACTCGGAGGGAGCGTCGAGTTCGCTCGAGCCGCTCGGCGCCGCTGCCGCCCTCACGTTGGTCGCCGACCAGCTGCCCAGTCTGGGTCGCGACGGCGGTCCGGTCTTCCATGCGCTCGCAGACGTCGTCTCGGTGATTCCGGCATTCCAGATGCTGGTCGACGATCTCGACACCGCCGAGCGTGAGCTGGCCTCGCTGGTCGACCGATTGATCGACGAGCGAGCCGAAGCCGGCGAACAGCTGCTCGGTTCGGAGTCGAACCGATGAGCACGTCCGAGACCGCCACATCCACGGAGCGCCTGCGTCCTCGACCGCACGCGTCCGTCGAAACCGCGTTCCTCCCACCTGATGTCGTGCTCTTCGACGACCGCCACGGCGAGATCCACCACCTGAACTCCTCCGCCTCGGCCGTCTGGATGATGCTCGACGGTGACCTCTCGATCCCCGAGGTCGCCGATGAGCTGAGCGAGATCTTCTCCGTGCCGAGTGAGCAGCTTCGCCCTGATGTCGACGCGGCCGTCGAAGATTTCCGCGCGCGCGGTCTGCTCGACGGCACCGATCAGCTCACCGACGAGGCACGTGACGAGGACGCCCGTACCGACGCAATTGCAAGCGAGCCCGTCAGCGAGGATGTCCCGCTGCGCCTCGACATCCTCGGACGGCCGCCGGACACTTGAGGTAGTGCCGCCAACCGCCCCGTGTGGGCGGGACACCTCAACCTCCGAGCCGGCAACCACCTCGTGGCCGTGGAGTACGACAGCACCGAAACGCGTGACCTTCTCCGCCAACATTGCGCATCGTGGCTCAGCGACGACGAGCGCGATGTGCCGGCTGCATTCGGTGTGCGGGTCGTCAAGGTCGGTTTCCGACGCAAGAAGGTCGGCGTGCTCCACCACGGGTCACCGATCCGGGCGCGGTTCGACAGTGTCGACGAAGCCGTCGATGCAGTCGCTGGGTTCCTGCGCGAGATGGAGCGTCTCGAAACGCTCATGAGTTCGCGCCCCGGACAGGTGGCCGTCGAGGCGCGAGCGTTCGAGCGTGGTGGCGAGGTCGTGCTGTTCCATGCCCCGCTCAAGATCGATGTCGACGAGCGTCGGCTCGCCAAGATCGGGATCCACGAGATCCAGACGTGGAAGCCGGTCATCGACCCGGCGGATGGTTTGGTGACGCTCGGGTCTCAATCGTGGCCGCTGCGGGCAGTCGTGATGGGTGGACATGGCGACCTCGAACTCGACGATGCCCGTCGACACGTGTTCGGTCTCGCGAAGCCGTCGGAGATGGCGTGGGCCGAGCTGATCGATTCGATGGGTGACCGAGTTCGAGCGACGACGATCGACGTGCACGAAGCGCTCGACCAGGCACTCGGCTGAGGTACGGGCCGTAGGCTCGCCGACCATGCGCGTACTCGTCACCGGTGGAGCCGGGTTCATCGGTTCGAATCTCTGTCGACGACTGACCGCCGGGGATCT
>NZ_JBAVYV010000353.1:0-11489 GCF_049588435.1 Ilumatobacter sp. | reverse complement strand
CGACCGGGTTCCCGGTGACGGCGGTGATCCCGGCGGCGGCCTCGTCGAGGACGTCCTGGCGGCGGGCAGCGATCACGACATCGGCACCTGCCGCGGAGAGTCCGTGAGCGATCGCGAGTCCGAGACCCGTTCCACCACCGGTGACCAGCGCGGTCGAACCCTCGAGCAGATCGAGCGCGAACATCGATCGGGGCGCGGGTGACGCTGCCGATGTCGACGCACCGGCTTCGGCGGGTTCGGAGTCGGAATTCGTCATCGACCCATCATGGTCGCCAGCCGCTGTCGTCGGACCATTCGGACGAGTCCCCGGACGCACCGACGGAGCTGGCCGACGCCGAGGCGTCACCCTGGTCTCCCGTCCGACCGGTCTCGACCATCACGAGGTCCGCATCGACCGGTGTGGCGAAAAGCGACGGACCGATGCGATTCGCGGCGATCCTGCTCCTCAGCATCTGCCACGAACCTGCGATCCCCTGCGGGAACTTCATCGCCACGATGACGAGAGCCAGCCCGGTGATCAGGAACTGGTCGGGCGATGACCCGCCTCCGAGGACGACCACGATGAACACCCCCGACGGTGCGAGGATCCCGCCGACGACCGCACCCGAGATCGAGCCGACACCGCCGACGTAGCCGAGTGCCAACACGAGTAGGCCGTCCTGCGCGCTCAGCCCGCCACCGTTGAACGTCGTCGCCTTGTAGGCGAACATCAACCCGGCGACCCCGGCGAGGAACGATGCGATCGTGGCGGCGAGCACCTTGGTCTCGGCGACGTTGATCCCGGACGCTGCGGCTGCTCGTTCGTTCGACCGGACCGCCAGGAAGCGGCGACCGAGCGGACCTCGGCGGACCCCTTGGACCATGAGCGCGCACAACGCCGTCACGACCAGCATCAGCACGCCGAACAACCGGCCGGGGAACTCTCCACCGTCGAAGATGCCGAACTCGAATCCGCCGATCGACGGGGACGCGACCTGCGCCATTCCGCCCCGTCCCACGAACGTCGGACTCCGGAACAGCAACTCGTCGAAGACGACCGCCAGTGAGAAGGTCACGATCGCGAACTGCACCCCACGTACACGCAGCGCGGGGATGCTCACGAGGGTGCCCACGACGACGGTGACGGCGACCGCGGCCAGCGGCGCGAACGGGAACGGGAGCGCACCGTCGAAACGCGACAGCATGAACGCGCTGAACCCGGCGAGCGCGAGTTGCGCGAGCGACACCTGCCCGATCAGGCCGGTCAGGACACCGATCGACATCAGCAGCGTCGCGATGAACATCGTCTGCAACGCGGCGAACCGAACCGTGGAATCCCCTGACGTCACGACGATCAGCGACAACACCAACGTGGCGGCCCAGATCCATCGACTCGCTGCCGCGAGTTTCACCGGTACCTGGGCGCGTTCGAGGATCGCCGCACGGTTGGGCAGCCGTTTCCCGACGATGACCAGCGCACCGACGATCGCCACGAACGGCACCAGCGCGCTGATCCCGCCGAGGAAGAACCTCGGCACCTGTTGTTGCGCCACGATGTGGACGGCGATCGCCTCGAAGCTGCCGATCGCCACCGCGACTGCGACGGCGACCGGAATCGACTTGAGCCGGGCGGCGAGCGCAGCACCCAACGCCGGTACGACGAACAGACTGAACGTGAACGGGCTCACCCCACCGAGCGACGATCCGATGATCCCGACCGACCCGGCCAGCCCCGCTGCGAACAACCAGTTGTAGAGACCGATCCGTGCGGGTTCGAGCCCGAGCAGGATCGCACCCTTCTCGTTGAGGAACGAGGCTCGGGTGGCCAGTCCGAAACGCGTCACCCGATACACGACAGCGACGCCGGCGGCGAGCAGACACACCCCGCCCAACAGCCACAGCCGGTCGACCGGGAACCGTCGACCTCCCAGGTGGATGACGTCGTCGGGGAGAATCGCGGAGACGCGCAGCGTGATGTTCCCGAACCCGCGCACGGCGAGTGATTGGAGGACCAGCGTCAGCCCGACCGTCGCGACCAGCATCGTCACCGGTGGGGCCGAACGAAGGGTGCGGATCACCAGCAGGTAGATGATGGCCGCGACGATCAGGCCGACCGCCATTCCGATCAGCGCTGCCGGGACGAAGCCCATCGGCTCGCCGAGGTCGAAACGATTCGGCAGGAGGACGACCGGGATGACAAGGTCGCCACTCTCGCGGAGCTCGGCGAATGCCATCGCCGGAATCATCGCCATCGCACCGACGGCGAAGTTGACGACCCCACTCCCGCGATATGTGATGATGACGCTCATCGCGAACGCGGCGTACATCGCTCCGGTTCCGACGCCCAGGAGCGCGTAGAACGGCCATTCACCCATGGGCTGAACGCATCCGATCGCGCGCGGCGGACGCACACTCCATCGCTGTCATCGTCGCGCCCTTCCCGACGCTGCGCGTCTCGTCAGTGCAGCGCGGCATCGCCGAGGTAGCTCGCCTCGAGCACCCCTCGGTTGGCGAGCAGTTCGGCTGCGGTTCCTTGGAGGAGGACCTCGCCGTGGTTCAACACGTACCCGCGGTCGGCAACTTCCAGCGCCATGTGCACGTGCTGCTCGACCACCAGGACACCGCACCCCGTGGAGTCGGCGATGTCGCGGACGATCGGGAGCAGCCGCTCGACGATGATCGGGGCGAGCCCCAGGCTCATCTCGTCGACGAGCAGACACTTCGGTTCCGACACGAGCGCCCGCGCCACGGCGAGCATCTGCTGCTCGCCACCCGACAGGAGACCTGCCTGCCGACTTCCGAGCGGCTGCAGTGCGGGGAGCAGTTCCATCGCCCGCTCGTACGCCGCCTTGCGCGAACTCTTGTTTCCGGTCAGCCCGAGACGAATGTTCTCGTCGACGGTCAGATCGAAGAACAGCGAACGGTCCTCGGCCACGTGGGCCAGACCGCGCCGGGGAATCGTGTGCGGGCGAGATCCGTCGACGAGCTCGCCGAGGACCATGACCTCGCCTCCGAGTGGCGTGAGCAGACCCGAGAGCGTGAGCAGAGTGGTCGTCTTGCCGGCACCGTTCGGGCCGAGCAGCGCAACCACTTCTCCCTTGCCGACGGTCAGA
Organism: Ilumatobacter sp.; assembly: GCF_049588435.1. Classification (GTDB taxonomy): domain Bacteria; phylum Actinomycetota; class Acidimicrobiia; order Acidimicrobiales; family Ilumatobacteraceae; genus Ilumatobacter_A. The sequence goes on along the minus strand of NZ_JBAVYV010000353.1, from coordinate 8,397 downwards.
TTCAGATCGCGGACGACCGGGATCCCTCCGTATCCGGCGTGGAGGCCGCGCACGTCGACCAACAGTTCGCCGCTCGGAGCCGACGCGGGATCGACACTCGTGTCGGCGTCGGTGGTGTTGGCGTCGGTGCTCATCGCGTCTCCTCGCTCACGTCTTCGATGATGGCGTCGATCGCATGTGCGATCTCGCCGGTGGTGTGGGCTTCGCTGCCGAAACTCGCTCCGCTGGTCGCTTGCGATTCGCCGGCGTTCTCGCCCAGGTAGGCCGAGATCACGGCCGGGTCGGCACGCACCTCGGCGGGGGTTCCCGCCGCGATGATCTCGCCGAAGTCGAGCACGTAGATGTAGTCGCAGACGTTCAGCACCAACCCCATGTCGTGGTCGATGAGGAACAGGCTCATGTCGTGCTGGAGGAACTCACGCAGGTGAGCTCCGAGGAGCTGGCTCTCCGCCGTGTCGAGGCCGGCCGCAGGCTCGTCGAGCAGCACCAGCTTCGGCTTCGCGGCGAGTGCCCGCGCAACGCTGATCAACTTGCGTTGTCCATGACTCAGGTCGCTCGGCAGGGTGTCGGCACGATCGGTCAGGCGCATGATGTCGAGTGCCCAGTCGACCTGCTCGCGATACTGGCGCTCGTTCCGGCCGGGCATCAGCACGTCGGTGATGATCGAGTGCCACTGGGCTCGTTCGGCGCCGGCCATCAGGTTGTCGCGCACTGTCAGATCCTCGAACAGTTCCAACGACTGGAACGTTCGGGTCAAACCGATCTTCGCCCGCTTGTCCGGGCTCATCCCGGCGAGGTCGACACCGTCGAAGGTGACCCGCCCCTCCGAGACCGGCGTGAAGCCGGTGATGGCGTCGATGAAGGTGGTCTTGCCGGCACCGTTGGGACCGATCAGCCCGACGAGTTTGCCGACGTGGCAGTCGAGATCGATGTCGCGGTTGGCGTACAGACCTCCATAGTTGACGCTGAGTCCGCGTGCTTCAAGCAGTGCCATGTCAGATCATCTCCGGTGCGTTCGCGCCCTCGTGGGCGGGCAGTGAATCGAGGTGGTCCATGTCGCCGAGATCGTGTGGTGGACGGCCGACGACATCGGTGTCCGGGCCATCGGTGCCGTACCGGATGAGACGGTAGATGTTCCGGACAAAGAGTGCCAGTCCGGCGCCCAGCAGCGGCATCCAGAACCGCTCGTACTCATCGACCCGCAGCGGCCAGATGATCCAGCCGAGGATGTAGCCGACGAGGGCGGTCGGACCGAAGCGCTTGGCCCAGTCGACCCACTGGGAGCCGGCCTCACCGAACGTCGGTGAGAGTGAGCCGAGCGAGGCGGCGAAGGCGAGCAGTGCCAGCGCCACGATGGCGAGCCAACCCAGGATCTGGAACTCGACGACCTCGCTCAACTGGATGTTGTAGACGAGGAAGGCGAATCCGATCACCGCAGCGGCGAGGACGGATTTGACCAGCACGCCGCGAGGACCGCGGTAGTTGCTGCGGATGGTCTCGGCGCCCGGGAGCGCGCTCACGAGCCAGTTTCCTGCGTGTCTCATCCCCTCCCCGAAGAACGGCGCAACACCTTCCGGGTGGATGATCGCGGTGACGATGATGCCGATACCGCCGAGTGGAGCGAGATAGTTGTCGATGTTCGTGCCGGCGAAGAAGTAGTTCGACGTCGTGGGGACCAGTGCACCCGCGCTCAACAACATGCCGGCGACCATCGCCCCGTTGATCGACGTGATGCCGGCGAGGTAGGCGAACGCCAGCACCGAGAGGCTGAACCCGTAGAGGAAGTTCGCCGACGACACCTCGACCTGCTTGAAGCCGAGCATCACACCGCCGATGCCGGCGATCCCCGAGCTGAGCATGAACGCCAGCAACTTCGTGCGTGAGACGTTGATCCCCGCCGCCGCTGCGGCACGCTCGTTGTCCCGCACGGCGAGGAAGCGACGTCCGATCCCGGTGCGTCGCAGGTTCGCGACGCCGATGCCCAACAGTGCGAGCACGACTCCTCCGAACACCACGAAGGCAGGGTTCTCGTTCTGCTGGCGCACGCTTCGAGCGGCGATGTCGAGACCGAAGAACGTCGGTTCCTTGACGAATGCGGGGACACCGGCCCGAAGCTGGGTGATGACCTCGTTCTCGAGGTACAACGACTGGATCGCCACCGCAGCCGCGATCGTGACGACCGCGAGTTGGACGCCTCGTATTCGGACGGCTGGGAGGCCGACGACAACACCGACGATCACGGCGACCACCACCCCGATGAAGCCGGCGATCGGCCAGGGCAACCCGGGCCCCTCGACGGGGACGAGGTTGGATCCTCGTCCGACACCGTCGGCCATCATGCGGGCCGTGATGAATGCGGCGATCCCGGCGAACGACATCTGCGCCAACGAGATCTGACCGGTGTAGCCGGTGAGGACGACGAGCGACAGGCTGACGATCGCGAAGATCAGACCCTGCTGAAGGGATCCGGCGAAGCGGGTGCGTGCACCGGAGTTCTCGAACACGAACGCGAGAAGCGAGATCATGGTGACCCACACCAGAGCGTGCTCGTACATCCGTTTCGGCTGTGGAGCGAGCGGAAGTCTTCGCTCCTTCACCGTGCCGCGGATCGGCAGCGATTGACCCTTCACGTACAGGACGACGACGATGACGATCAGCGGCAATGCCTCACTCACACCGTTCTGCAGCCAGGTGAGCCCGGGGGCGTCCAACCAACTCGCCTTGTTGAGTTCGAGCAGGTTGCGGACCGCGCCGAGCGCGAGACCACCGGCGATCGCCAGTGGAATCGAACGCAGACTCCCGATGAGAGCAGCAGCGAGGGCGGGCACGATCAGTGCGGTCAGGCCGATCGGGGTGATCGTGCCCTGGATCGGGCCGACGACGATCACCGCGAGCGTCGCGCTCACGGAGGCGATCACCCAGTTGACGGCTGCCAGCGTCTGGGGCGAGTAGCCGAGGAGGATCGCTCCCTTCTCGTTGCCGGCCGCCGCACGTGTTGCAAGCCCGAAGCGGGTGTAGCGATATCCGGCCCAGAGCACCAGCCCGAACAGGAGGCTGAAGAGGAATGCGTAGATCGAGTTGCGCGGGAACGGCTTGCCGAGTCCGAGGAAGTTCTGGACGACCTCATCGGGAACGACACTGCGGGGTTGGGGGAACGCCGTGCCGAAGTTCAGCAGCGCCACACCTTGGAGGTAGAGCAGGACTCCGACCGATGCGACCACCTTGCCGAGCGGGGCTGCATTCCGCAGCGGCTTGAAGACGAGAAAGTGGATCGCGAGGCCGAGGAGAGCAGCCATCAGGAGAGCGATGATCAACGACGGGATAAACGGCCATCCCCCGCTGTCGCTGAGCGTGATCCGTACCGGGACGTTGAGCGTCTTGGTCGGGAGGAAGTCGAGCCACGGCAGGAACAGCTCGCCGCGGTTCCAGGCGGTGTCGAAGGTGAACATGCCGTACATGGCGAGTGCACCGTGGGCGAAGTTGATGACGCCCGAGCCCTTGTAGGACACGACGAGACCCGCGCCCAGCATGGCGAACAGTGCCCCCAGGCCCAGTCCACCGATCAAATCGAAAATGATGTCGTTCACGCCGTCCCCCGGTCGTGTGGAGTATTGATGTTAGATCGTTCGGCTCACGATGTCCGCAGCGCCGCACATGCGGCTCAGGGGACATCGTGGAGGATCACCCGACCGGCCGAGGTGGGACGAGAACGTCCTACTTCGACCGGTCGAGTCGATTCGTGCTCGGGTCAGCCGCCCGGGCGGAGTTCGGTTCCGGCGACCAGGTCGAGGCCACTGAATTCGTCGATGACGAGTTCGAGCTTCTCGCCGTCCCAGACGTTGGCCCCGACCGATGCGTTACACACCGAGACGTAGGGCTCGGGAGCACCGGCACAGTCGAGTGGCGTGCTGCCGAACGTGTCGGCGGTGCCGTCGGTCGCGGCGAGTGCGTCGGCAATCGACTGACCGGTCACCTCACCGTCGACCTCCTGGGCGAACTGCCAGATGTTCATCATCGCGCTGAATCCTGCGCTGGCGAACGTCTTGAAGATGTCATCTTCGGACATGCCGTACTCGGCGCCCTTCTCCTGATAGACGGTCGCCTCGTCGAGGCGCTTGCCCTCGAGGCTGTCGAGCGGCGAGAGCATGCCACTCGAGCTGCCGACGAGGTACACGCCTTCGGCGAGTTCTCCGGCGGCGCGCATCGCCTCGAAGTCGGTGCACGAACTCGACAGCACCAATGGGGTCTCCTCGGCGGTCCAGCCGAGACGGCCGAGTGCGTCGAGGAAGTTCCAGCAGTCCGAACCCTGCGCCGAGTAGACGATGACGTCGGGATCGTTCTCGAGGACCTCGGTCGCCTGCGGCGTCACGTCCGGCGAGGCCGGTGCGATCGGAATGCCGATGTGCGTGAGCTCGGGCTTCTCGCCGGCCCGAGCGGAATCGCCAGGCTCGGTGCCATTGAGGACGTCGAGCGGCTTGGCCTCGAGGTCGTTGTAGCAGACGACGCCGGGAGGCGTGTCGGCCCAAGGAACCGAGACGGTTTCGACGTCGATGCCCTCCAGCTCCTCGAGTTGGTTCGTGGCGAATTCGATCAGGCCGGTGTGCACGCCGAGGCAGCCGCCACCGGCTCCGACGGAGTAGACGCCCTCGGACGTGAAGTCGGCGATCGTCAGCGGGGTGCCGACGACGACCGGGATATCCGATCCCTGGTAGATCGAGAAGTGGTTCCCGAAGAAGTTCAGGGTGGACAAGGCGAGCTCGATGCCATCGGCGGAGAGCTCGTTCGCGCAGCGCTGCGAATCGTCGGGTGCGACGATCGACTTGCACAACTCGATCTCGATCGGTCGGCCACCGAGTCCGCCGAGCTCGGCGTTGATGTAGTCAGCCGCTGCCTGCACTGCGACGGAGTACTCCGGGAACGAACCAGCGGGGTCTCCCTCGAGGTTCTGCACGCCGATCTTGATCGGCTCTCCGGTGGCTTCGCCCGCAGGCTCGGCAGCCTCGTCGCCGCCGTCGGCGGCAGCGGTGTCATCCGTCGCCTCGGCGTCAGCGGCCTCGGTCGTGTCGGTGTCGTCGCCTTCGGCGACGGCGTCATCGGATGCCTCGGCGGCAGTGTCGTCGCTGGCCTCGGTCGTGTCGGTGTCGTCCCCGCCATCGTCGCTGCTGCCACAGGCTGCGGCGACGAGTGCGAAGCTGAACATCGCTGCGGTGACTCGGCGTGTTCGCCGACTGGATCGTGTCGTCATCTGAATGATCTCCCCCATTGAGTTTCATCGAATATGTCATCCATGGCGTCCGGCCCCCGACCACCTCCCGAGCGGTCGCAACCACCCGATTTCGTGAAAAGTAACCGAACGACCAATTAATCGACGAGCCGGACGTCACACCGGTCGAAAATTCTCGCACTACTTCGACTCCTCGGACGAAGCAGCGCTTCCATCCGAGCCGTGTCCGATGGTCGTGACCCGGAGCGAACCGGGTCACGACCATCGTCACGAGAGGTCTCGGTGACCCGAGATCAGCTGCCCGGTCGCAGCTCGGTTCCCGCCACGAGTTCGAAGCCGCTGAACTCCTCGATGAGCAGTTCGAGGTCGTCGCCGTTCCAGACGTTGGCGCCGAGCGTCGTGTTGCAGACCGCGACGTACGGCTCGACCGCGCCGGCACAATCGAGTGGCGTGCTCCCGAAGGTCTCCCCCGTGCCATCGGTCGCGGCGAGCGCATCGGCGATCGCCTGACCCGTCACCTCGCCGTCGATGTCGGCTGCGAGGGTCCAGATGTTCATCATCGCGCTGAACCCGGCACTGGCGAAGGTCTTGAAGATGTCGTCCTCCGACATTCCGTACTCGGCACCCTTCTCCTGGTAGATGGTCGCCTCCTCGAGACGGTCACCTTTCAGCGCATCGAGTGGCGACAGCAGGCCGCTCGAGGTGCCCACGATGTAGATGCCCTCGGCGAGTTCGCCGGCGGCGCGCATCGCCTCGAAGTCGGTACACCCGCTCGACAGGACCAGCGGGATGTCGTCGGGGGTCCAACCGAGTCGGCCCAGACCGTCCACCAGGTTCCAGCAGTCCGCACCCTGTCCCGAGAAGATGATCACATCGGGGTCGGCGTCGAGAACTTCGGTCGCCTGTGGCGACACGTCCGGCGAGGCCGGAGCGATCGGGACACCGACATAGGTCAGGTCCGGCTTCTCCCCGGCGCGGGAGGAGTCGCCCGGCTCGCTCCCGTTGAGCACATCGAGCGGCTTGGCCAGCAGGTCGTTGTAACACACGACCCCGGGAGGCGTGTCCGCCCACGGCACACCGACCGTCTCGACGTCGATGTCCTCGAGTTCCTCGAGCTGGTTCGTGGCGAACTCGATCAGGCCGGTGTGCAAGCCCACACAGCCACCGCCCGCGCCCGTCGAGTACACGCCCTCCGACGTGAAGTCACCGATCGTCACGGCGGTGCCGACGATGACCGGGATGTCCGAACCCTGGTAGATCGAGAAGTGGTTCCCGAAGAAGTTCAGCGTCGACAGAGCCAACTCGACGCCGTCGGCCGCCAACTCGTTGGCGCACCGCTGCGAATCGTCGGGTGCGACGATCGACTTGCACAACTCGATCTCGACCGGGCGTCCGCCGAGTCCGCCGAGTTCGGCATTGATGTAGTCGGCTGCGGCCTGGATCGCGATCGAGTATTCGGGGAAGGACCCGGCCGGGTCGCCTTCGAGGTTCTGCACGCCGATCTTGATCGGTTCACCGGCCGCCTCCTCGCCCGTCGCAGCGTCCTCGCCGTCGCCCGACTCCTCGCCGGAGTCGGTGGCGTCGGTGGCGTCGGTCGTGTCGGTTTCGTCACCTTCGGACGCGTCCGCGGCGTCGGTCGCCTCGGGGGTCTCGTCGACCGCTTCGGTCGTCTCCGTCTCGTCGGCGTCGCTGTCACCCCCGCACGCAGCCGCCACCAGCGCAAAGCCGAGGATCGCCGCTCCAAGCCGTCGCGTTCGTTGATTCGATCGTGTTCTCATGTCGGTGTCTCCCATGTTGTCCAACAGCTGGACCTGGTCCCACCGCGTCCGGATTCGGCCGCAGGCCGAGCGAGCAGATCGCCCGGACGCGTGAAAGTAACCGATCGATCAATTAACTGACGAGGCGGGGCGAAGTCCACTGCCCTCGTCTCGACACCGATCGACTCTCGCGATCGCACCGGACGTCCCCTGGCGCGTCGACGCGGGGCACGCAACCGGCGCGTGCCCCGCTTCCGAACTCCCTCGATGAGACGGCTCAGCCGCCCGGGCGGAGCTCCGTACCGGCGACGAGATCGAGCCCGCTGAGCTCGGAGATGACGCTGACCGACTCCGTTCCGTTCCACTGCGAGACGCTCGATGCCGAGCTGCAAACCGCAACGTACGGGGCGGGCGCACCGGCGCAGTCGAGCGGCAGCCCACCGAAGGTGGGATACGTGCCGTCGGTCGCGGCGAACGCGTCCTCGATCGACTGCCCGGTGACCTCACCGTCGGCCTGATTGGCCATCTCCCAGATGTTCATGATCGCCGAGAAGCCCTGGGTCGAGAAGCCCTTGTAGAGGTCGTCCTGGCTGAGGCCGTACTCGGCGCCCTTCTCCTGATAGATGGTTGCATCGTCGAGGTTCTTGCCCGGCTCCTGCACGTCCAACGGAGTCAGCAGCGAGTTGCCGCTCCCAATGAAGTACACACCCTCGGCAAGCTCACCCGCCGCGCGCTGTGCGTCGAAGTCGGTGCACGAGCCCGAGAGCACCAACGGGGTCTCCTGCGGGGTCCACCCGAGGCGACCCATCGCATCGACGAAGTTCCAACAGTCGGCACCCTGCGCCGAGTAGATGATCACGTCGGGATCGGAATCCAGGACCTCGGTCGCCTGCGGCGTCACATCGGGAGCGGCCGGAGCAACCGGCACGCCGACGTAGGTGAGATCCGGCTTCTCGCCGGCCCGGGCGGCATCACCCGGCTCCGTGCCGTTGATCACGTCGAGCGGCTTCGCCTCGAGGTCGTTGTAACAGACCACACCGGGAGGCGTGTCCGCCCACGGCACACCAACCGACTGGACATCGATGCCCTCGAGATCCTCGATCTCATTGGTGGCGAACTCGACCAAGCCGGTGTGCGCACCGAGGCAGCCACCGCCGGCCCCGATCGCGTAGACACCCTCGGAGGTGAAGTCACCGATCGTGATCGGCGTGCCGACGAGCACCGGGATGTCCGAACCCTGGTAGATCGAGAAGTGATTGCCGAAGAAGTTGAGTGTCGAGATCGCCAGTTCCACTCCCGATGCGGACAGCTCGTTCGCGCAACGCTGCGAATCATCCGGAGCGACGATCGACTTGCACAACTCGATCTCGATCGGACGACCCTGCAACCCACCGAGCTCCGCGTTGACATAGTCAG
>NZ_JBAVYV010000352.1:0-1698 GCF_049588435.1 Ilumatobacter sp. | reverse complement strand
ACAGCGGGCCACGTCGATCACGGAAAGTCGTCGCTCGTCCTAGCGCTCACCGGCACCGATCCTGACCGATTCGAGGAGGAGAAGAGGCGCGGTCTCACGATCGATCTCGGTTTCGCTCACACGGTGTTGCCGTCCGGGGCGGAGCTGAGCTTCATCGACGTTCCCGGCCACGTGAAGTTCCTGCGGAACATGCTCGCCGGAGTCGGCGGGGTGAACGCCTGCGTGTTCGTCGTCGCGGCCACGGAGGGCTGGAAGCCGCAGTCGGAGGAACACCTGCGCATCCTCGAGTTGCTCGGCGTCGAGTTCGGGCTGATCGCGCTGACCAAGGTCGATCTCGTCGACGAGGACCTCCTCGAGCTCGCGAAGATGGACGTGGCGGATCACGTCGTGGGGACGTTCCTCGAATCGGCACCGGTCGTTCCGGTTGCGGCGACCGAGGGAATCGGCATCGACGAGATGCGCGTCGAGATCGACGCGTTGATCGAACGCAGCGGGGCTGCGGCCGATCGTGACCGACCGCGTCTGTGGATCGACCGGGTCTTCGCGGCCAAGGGCAGCGGCACCGTCGTGACCGGAACGCTGGTCGGCGGGACGATGGTCTCCGACCACACGATGCACGTGACCCCGCTCGACCGGGATGTGCGGATCCGCTCGATCCAGACCGCTGGTTCGACCGTCGAACGGATCGGGCCCGGCAACCGTGTCGCGCTCAACCTGAACGGTGTGGATCACGACGAGTTGACGCGAGGTGATGCCGTCGTCGAGCCAGACCGATGGCATCTCACCGATCGCATCGATGCATCGCTCGACGTCCTGTCCTCACTCGACCACGAGGTGTCGCGACGTGGCGCCTACGTGGCGTACTTCGGTGCGGGTGAGCACGCCGTGAAGCTGCGCGTTCTCGGGACCGAGTCGCTCGCCCCCGGCACGACGGGTGCGGTTCGGCTGTTCGCTCCGGTCGCACTTCCGCTGCTGCCTGGCGATCGCTACATCCTGCGTGAGTCGGGCCGCGACGAGACGGTCGGTGGCGGCGAGGTCCTCGACATTGCTCCCGTCGTGAGAGCGTCGCGGGCCGCACCGGACCGGTCGATCGAGCGCGTCGTTCGCGAGCGGGGATGGGTACGTGCCGACGAACTCGAGCGGCTCACCGGCGAGGTCGCCGAGCCGTCGCTGGGAGACTGGGTGACGACGCCCGAGGCGTTGGAGGCGACGGTGCGATCGGTGGTCGACCGGGTCGAGGAAGCCGGTGTCACCGGAATCGATCTCGCAGTGTTCGACGAACGCGAGCGTGCCGCAATCGAGACGACCGATGAGGTCGTCGTCGAGACGGGTCTGGTGCTTCCCGCCGACGCGGTCGACCCGTACGTCGATCATCCGTTCCTCGCCGAACTGCTCGCCGGTGGATTCACCCCGCCGGCCGCGGACGACGTCGACCGCAACGACATCCGAGAACTCGCCCGCCGCGGTCACATCGTGCAGCGCGATGGGCTCGTCTTCCACACGGCGACGATCGACGATGCCGCCGAGGTCGCGGCTGATCTGCTCGAGAAGTTCCCCGATGGCTTCACGGTCGCGGCTTTCCGCGACGTCACCGGAGCGAGTCGGAAGTACGTTCTTCCGCTCGTGTCCGAACTCGACAGCCGGGGCATCACCCGCCGACGCGACGACGTGCGGATCGGCGGACCGAGGCTCCCCGCC
>NZ_JBAVYV010000351.1:0-9722 GCF_049588435.1 Ilumatobacter sp. | reverse complement strand
CGGTACCAGAGTGTAATTGCGCTCCTTCCTGTCGGGCCAGGCCTTCGCGTCGAGCTCGGTCCAGTCGTGCCACTTCGACTGCGGCGGATACTTGTTCAGTTCAGTCATGTTGGCCTCCGCGTCGGACAACTGGTGTCAGGCACCAGTTGTCCGACGTGCTGTGAGGTGGACGGTCGATCGTTCCGGACAACGGGTGCCTGACACCAGTTGTCCGTTCATGAGAGGGGGACGGATTGGCCGGCGCGGACGAAGGCGGTCTCGGACAGCCACATCCCGATCAGTGCGACCACGCCGGCGAGGGCCACGAGATCCGGGCTGTCGGTGCCGATCGACAGGGCGACGATCACGAGGATCGCCGGCGCGGCGACTCCGAGCACATTGCCGGCTCGGAACCACTGCTTCTGGTCGCCGTGGGTCATCGAGGCGATGGCGAGTTCGACGTGGCGGCTGCCGTGCGACGACAACTCCACCCACGTCAGGAACGCGACGGCGACGACGCCGCCGAGCAGTGCCCACCAGCCCGCGTGCGGCGACGGGATGTCCATGAACAGGTCCAGCACCGCGTACGCCGACGCACCGGCGACCACGGCCCGGGCGAGCAGGAGCGGAAGCAGCAACGGCGTCTGCCAGAGGTCTCGGCCCTCGCACTGCGCGAAGAGGAACGCGGTATAGCCCGCGGTGGCCGCGCCGAGCAGTGCGGCCGGGACGGCGAGCACCTTCAGCGCTCCGTCGGCGTCGGCGAGACCGAACAGCCACCAGAGTCCGCACACCGCGGCGAATGCACCCAGGACGTACGCGCCCTTGACCAGCCACGACGAGAAGTTCGAGCGGGTGAGCAGGAAGAAGAACCGGCCGGGTTGCTTCAGGTCGCCGATCAGCAGCGCACCGGTGATCGCCAGGCAGACCCCCGCGACCATCGGCGGGACCACGCCGACCGCGGCCTGCTCGTCGGCGTGGCCGAGCACGATCATCAGCGCGGCCATCAGCATGATGCCGCCGGCGATCGCCTTGGTGACCATGTACCCCGACACCATGCGGTCCCAGGTGGTCGTGTGAGAGGTCGTGTAGGTGGTCCGCGCGACCACCCCGACGTCGCCGTGTCCGTGCTCGTCGAGGACCGGCAGTTGGCGGTGGTTCTTCGTCGTGTCCGCCCAGATCATCCCGTCCGCGTTGATCTTCGTCCGGGTCGGGTCGAGCGACGCCTGATCGGCACCCTTGTAGTAGACCTTCGGTTTCGTGTTCTGCTCGGGCGAACGGACCGCGACGTCCTCACGGCCGATCAGCTTGAGGTTCACATCGGTCGGATCGTCGAAGTCGACGACCTTGATCGCCTCGGTCGGGCACACGACGACACACGACGGAGCGAGGTCAACCTCGATGCGGTGGTTGCAAAAGTTGCATTTCTGCGCCGTGTTCGTCTCCGGGTTGATGAACAGGGCGTCGTACGGGCATGCGTTCATGCACGATTTGCACCCGATGCAGTTGTCGTCCTGGAAGTCGACGACCCCGTTGTCGGCGCGGAACAGCGCATTGGTCGGGCAGATCGTCATGCACGGTGCGTCCTCGCACTGGTTGCAGCGCATCACCGAGAAGTGACGACTCGCGTCGGGGAACGAACCGGTCTCGATGTACTTCACCCACGTCCGGTTCACGCCGAGCGGCACATCGTGCTCGCTCTTGCAGGCGATCGTGCAGGCATGACATCCGATGCACGAGTCACTGTCGAGCAGGAAACCGAGTCGCGTCATCGCGCGCCGCCCGGTGTCATCGCCCCAGTGTCCCCGATTCGCAGCACCACCGCTCACCCCCGAATTCCCCTGGTGTCATCGGTCGAACCGATGACACCTCGTGGAAGTGATCTCTATCACGACCGGGTCTCACGCCGCGACACTCCGGCGAACGTGCCCGAGTCGGCGGCGCTCGACCCGCTCGGAACGATCGTCGAGGCCGGCGAGAACCGGTGCGAGCTCAGGGGTCGGGGTCGAGATCAGGCTGCGCGGCAGAGCTGGACGACGATGCGTCCGAGGGCGCGCTCGCGCACGGGACGCGGCTCGTGCTCGTCGGCGACGACTTCGAGCAGAACGCCACTGACCTCCTGCTCACGGGCGGTCCGATACAGAACCGTCAGCGCATCCTTCTGCGAGGCGAAGCCGTCGGTGACGACGTGTTGTGCGAGTTCGAGAGCGGTGATCGGAGCCATGCATGAAATGCTACGCACGTTGCGTAATTATGAAAAGCGACGATTTCTATACATAGTGATCAGTTATGCTGATGATCAATGCCCACCCTCCGCGACGCCGACTCACGGCATCTGTCCGCCCTCGTCGCCGTCGCCGAACAGGGCACGTTCGCGCGCGCGGCCGACTCCCTCGACTTCACCCAATCCGCCGTCAGCCAGCAGATCGCGCAACTCGAGAAGGCGACCGGCGTCGTGCTCTTCGACCGGCCGAAGGGTCCCCGTCCCGCAGAGCTGACGCCGGCGGGCAACCTCGTGCTCGAGTACGCGCGACGCACCCTCGCCCGCGTCGACCAGATGGATGCGCAACTCGACCTGCTCCGTCGCGGCCGATCCGGTCTCCTGCTGGTCGGCACATTCCAGTCGGCATCGGCCGAGCTGCTCCCGAACATCGTCTGCGCGATGCGCGAGGAGGTCTCCGACGTCGACATCCAACTGGACGAGACCGACGACCTCGAGACGTTGCTCCGCGAGATCCTCGACGACGAGCTCGATCTGGCATTCACGATCGATGCCATCGACGATCCACGCCTCGAGATCGACCTGCTCGGGCTCGATCCGTTCGTCGTGGTCGTCCCCGGGGATGAGGCCGGCCGCGGTGTGGCGACCGCGCACGACCTGAACACCCATCCGCTGATCGGTCAGCCGGATTCCGAAACCAGCCAACGCCTCATCGACCAACGACTCACCGGCGCCGGGGTCACACCCGACTACACGTTCCGGTTCCAGAACAACAACGCGGTGCAGAGCATGGTCCGCTCCGGCGTCGGCTGGGCCGTCATGCCGTCGCTGGCGGTCGACCACCACGATCCGGGCGTGGCGATCCTCCCGATCGACCCGCCGCTGCCGCCGCGCGCGATCCAACTGATCTCGCGCACCGGGCGGACGCTGATCCCCGCGGCCGCACGGTTCCGTTCGATCGCCCGGCGCGTCGGCCTCGATCTGCTCGACCCCGTCGACTGAACGGTTCGAATCGGACGCGGGGGCGGCCTGCACCAGTCGGTACTGTCGCCACGTCATGTCCACCGGCGGCTCGAGCACCACGAACGAGGTCATGCAAATCCCGGCCGTCCGGCTGTATCTCGCCTCGACGGCGCTCGCCGCGGTCGGCCAGAACGTGCTGCTCACGGTGCTGTTCAAGCAGGTGTTCGACCTCACCGGCGACGAACTCGACATCGGCCTGATCGGTCTCGCCCAGTTCATCCCGGCATTGCTGCTGGTTCTGGTGAGTGGGTGGGTCGCCGATCGCTTCGATCGCCGCCGGGTGACCGGGCTGTTCCTCGCGGGTCGCGGGCTGGCCGCCGGAGCGCTGATCCTGTTCACCGTGAGCGAGTCGACGGAGGTGTGGCAGCTCTTCGCGATCGCGTTCGCGCTGGGCACCGCTGACGCGATGCTGGCGCCGGCGCGCCGTTCGGTGGCGCCGTTCCTCGCGCCGAAGGAACTGTTCCCGTCGGTCATCGCTCTGTGGACGGCGACGTTCACGGCGTCGGCGATCATCGGCCCGATCATGGGCGGGTTCATCTACAGCGTGGGCGCATCGTGGGCATACGTCCTCGCGGCGGCGCTGCAGTTCGGCGCGATCATCCCGATGATCCTCCTCCGCTACCACCGCACTCCGGAGCGGATCACCGAGCGTCCGACGTGGGCGAGTGCGGTCGAGGGTCTGCATTTCGTACGCCGCACTCCGGTCGTGCTGGCGACGATCTCACTCGATCTGTTCGCCGTGCTGTTCGGCGGTGCGATCGCGCTGATCCCGGCGGTGGCCGAGGAGCGGCTCGGCGTGGGCGACATCGGCTACGGGTGGCTGCGTGCGGCACCCGGGATCGGAGCCGCCGGGATGGCGCTCTGGCTCGCGCGCCGACCGCTCACACGGCGGGTCGGGCCGACGCTGCTGATCGTGGTGGCGATCTTCGGGTTCGGCCACATCGTGTTCGGTCTGACCCGGAGCTACGCAGTCGCGTTCATCGCGCTCGTCGTCGTCGCCGCGGCCGACATGATTTCGATGAACATCCGCGGAGCGATCGTTCCGCTCGTGACCCCCGACGAACAGCTCGGCCGGGTCAACGCCGTCGAGGGCGTGTTCATCGGCGCGTCGAACGAACTCGGCGCCTTCGAGAGTGGGGTCGCAGCTCGCGCATTCGGACTCCCGGCGGCGATCGCGGGCGGTGGGTTCATCACCATGGGGATCGCCGCCACGTTCGCGTTCGTGTTCCCGTCGCTGCGCCGCATCGACACGTTCACCGAGCTGCGGCCACCGGACGCCGACGCCGATCCCGCTCCCGTCGGCTGACACCGCACCCCGCCAAACACGCCCACGCGAGCCACCCAATCGCCGATCTCGTGAACTTGTCCGGCGCTCCGTGCGCGAACAGTTCACGAGAACGGTGGGTCGGTGTGGGTCAGAGGAGTTGGTCGGCGGTGAGCGCGTAGAGGTCGTCGGCGGGCGCGGTGATCGCAGCGAGGAGCCCCGCGGTCGTCGGCAGGATCTGCTCACCGAAGAACTTGGCGCTGGTCACCCTGGCGGCGAGGAAGCTCGCGTCGTACCCGTCGGCACTCGACGCGGCGATCGCCGACTTGGCCAGCAGGCCTGCGCACACGGTCGTGCCGAGCAGCCGCAGGTACGGACCCGACGATCCGAGCAGCGAACGAGGATCGGACGGACCGGTCTCGATGAGGTGCGCCGTGGCGGTTCGGGCGGTTGCGATCGCATCGTTCAAGCGGTCGGCGAACGTCGACAGACCCTCGATCTCTGCGAGGTCGTTCGCCCGCGTCTCGAACTCGTCGAGCAGGTCGGTGATCACGGCGCCGCCGCGCATCGCGAGCTTGCGACCGACGAGGTCGGCGGCCTGGATCCCGTTGGTGCCCTCGTAGATCGCAGCGATTCGGGCATCCCGATAGTGCTGCGCCGCGCCGGTCTCCTCCACGTAGCCCATGCCGCCGTGGATCTGGAGAGCGAGCGATGTCATCTCGTTCGCGACGTCGGTGCACAGGCTCTTCGACAGCGGGATCAGGAGGTCGGCCAGTTCACGCCACCGGCGCGCCTCGTCCGGGTCGGTGGCGGCGTCGGCACGGTCGAGCGCTCCGGCGTTGGTGTACGTGAGCGCACGCATCGCGTCGATCCATGCACGCTGGGTCATCAACATCCGCCGGACGTCGGGATGATCGATGATCGGGCTGCTCGTCCCCTTGGGCGCACCGATCGCCGTGCCCTGGTCCCGATCCTGCGCGTACTGCAGCGACTGCTGGAAGGCCCGGTCGGACACGCTCAGGCCTTGCAACCCGACGGACAGGCGCGCGTTGTTCATCATCGTGAACATGTTGCGCATGCCTTCGTGTTCACCGCCGACGAGCCAGCCGGCGGCCCCCTCGAATGACATCACGCAGGTCGGTGAACCGTGAATTCCGAGCTTGTGCTCGATCGATACGCACGTCGCGCCGTTGCGCTCCCCGAGCGAACCGTCCTCACCCACGACGAACTTGGGAACGAGGAACATCGAGATGCCCTTCGTGCCGGGGGCGGAGCCCGGCGTGCGAGCCAGAACGAGATGGACGATCTGCTCGGCGAGATCGTGCTCGCCGAAGGTGATGAAGATCTTCTGGCCGGTGACGCTCCACGATCCGTCGCCGTTGGGCTCGGCCTTGGTGGTGACCGCTCCCACGTCCGAACCGGCCTGCGGCTCGGTCAGGTTCATCGTGCCGGTCCACTCGCCGGTCATCATCTTCGGGAGATAGGTCGCCTGCTGTTCGTCGGAACCGTGGGCGAGGATCGCATCGATCGCACCCTGGGTGAGCAGTGGGCACAGCGACAGCGCCATGTTCGACGAGGTGAACAGTTCCTGCACCGCGATCGCCGAGATCCATGGGAAGTCGGCGCCGCCGAACTCGGCGGCGAACGGCATCGCTCCGAACCCGGATGCGACCCACTTCTCGTACGCCGGACCGAAGCTCTCGGGGGTGACCACGGTGCCGTCGGCCTGCCATTGCGACCCGATCTGGTCACCGTCGACGTTGGTCGGAGCGACCTCCTCGGCCATGAACCGGGCGACTTCCTCGATGACGGCATCGATGCTGTCGACATCGACGTGTCCAAACTTCTCGGTGGCGAGAATCCCGTCCAGGTCGGCGACGTGGGTCATCACGAAGCGGATGTCGTCGGTCGGTGGCGTGTAGGTGCTCATCGCCGTCCATGATATGACCGGCTCGGGCAGGGTCCCACGGACGTGACGGAGTGCTCGGCCGAAGTCATCATGTTCGATCACGGCGCGACCAACGGTCGTTTCACGAGCCCGACGATCGGGAATGATCGAACGCGTGCCCCGACTCCTCGTCCTCACGACCACCTGCGACGATCGACGCCGATGACGTTCTGCATCGGCATCTGCGTCGACGCGGGTGTCGTCGCGCTCTCGGACACGCGCATCGTGCGCGGCTCTCAGATCTCGGTGAAGGCCAAGCTGTCGAGTCTGTCCAGCGGTGACCGTTCCGCCGTGCTGATGACCTCGGGTCTCCGCTCGGTCCGCGACAAGGTCGCCCACCGCGTCCAGGACCAACTCGACTCGCGACCCGTCCATCGAATGCACCAACTGGCGACCGGGTGGGGAGATCGGCTGCGCGAGGTGCGGGCCGAAGACGGTCCATCGCTCGCCGACGCCGGGTTCACGTTCAACTCGCACGCGCTGATCGGTGGCCGCCTCCTCGACGACGAACGACCATTGCTGCTGCACGTCTACCCGGAGGGCAATTGGGTCGAAGCCACCGCCGATGATCCGTCGATCATCATCGGCCGCTCGAACTACGGCAAGCCGATCCTCGATCGGCTGCTGCGCAGCGATACCCCGCTGGACCAGGCCGCCACACTCGCCTACCTCGCGTTCGACGCGACACGTACGAGTGCCAATGACGTCGATTTCCCGATCGACGTCGCGGTCATTCCCCACACGGCGTCTGCGTTCACGATCCGCCGCTTCACCGAGCGTGATCTCCAACCGCAACACGACGCATGGAATCAGAGCCTGAGCGACGCGCTCGACTCCGTCCCGAGCGACTGGGCGAGCGAACTGATCGACCCCCCACAGCAGCCGCCCCCGACCGATGTCCCCACCGAGAAAGACGCCCCATGATGAGCACCGTCAACGTCAGCGCGACCATGCGCTACGAGATCCACGAGCCCACGTCCTTCGCATTCTCGATCACCGCGGCACGCACCCCGCATCAGGTCGTGTCCGACGAGGAGATCGTCATCACGCCGGAGGTGGAGATGTCGGTCGTTCCGTACGGCGCCGACACCCACCAACTGCTGCGGTTCGATGCCGATCCCGGACAACTCGACATCTCCTATCGGGCGTCGGTGACCCTCGACGGAGAAGATGCCGACCCCACCGATCTCGACGAGGTCGACTTCGGCAACATCCCAGCCGAGGTGATGCCGTATCTGAACCCGAGCCGCTACTGCGAGTCCGACAAGCTCGGCAACTTCGCGACCCGGCTCTTCGGTGACCTCGATCGAGGTCACGGACGGGTCCAGGCGATCACCGATTGGGTCGAGACGAATCTGTTGTACGAACCCGGCGTGACCGACGGTTCCAGCGGCACGACCGACGTCCTGCTGCAGCGAGCGGGGGTGTGCCGCGACTTCGCGCACGTGTCGATCTCACTCTGCCGGGCGTTGGGCATCCCGGCGCGCTACGTGTCGGGATACGGCGTCGGCGTCGAACCGCAGGACTTCCACGGCTTCTTCGAGGCCTACCTCGGCGACGACTGGTATCTGTTCGACCCGACCGGCATGTCGGCGATCAACCGACTCGCCCGGATCGGCTTCGGACGCGACGCCGCTGATGCACCGTTCGCCACGTTCGTCGGATACGCCGATCTGCTCGACAAGACCGTCAGCGTCGAGTTGGACGGCGAGGTCGACGACGAACCGGATGCGACATCGACGGCCTGAACTCGTCAGATGACGGCGTGTTCGACGATCGGCTCGTTGCGTTCGATGCGTGAATAGCCGAGCGGCGACAGGTCGATCGTGCGGTAGCCGCCGTACGTGATCAGTTCGCTGATGCCGCGACCGACGGCCGGGCCCTGCTGGAGTCCGTGCCCGGAGAACCCGTTGGCGAAGATCAGGTTCTCGACGGCGCTGCTCGCTCCGATGATCAGGTTGTGGTCGAGGGTGTTGTAGTCGTACTGGCCGCCCCACGAGGTGACGACGCCGATCTCGTCGAAGCACGGGACGTACCGGGCGACCGCCGGCCAGATCAACTCCTCGAATTCGTCGTAGCGCACCTCGAGGTCGTCGTAGTCGACCGCGACGTCGTGCTCGGGCACTCCGCCGCACATGTAGTGGTTCTGCTCCCGGCGGAAGTGCACGCCGACCGGCGTGATCGTGAGCGGCACCGTGTGCGGGATCGGCGTCCGACAGTCGAACACGAAACTCGTCCGGGCCCGGGGCTCGATCGGCAGTTCGACGCCCGCCATCGCCGCGACCTGCCTGGCCCGACAGCCGGACGTGTTGACGGCGTGGCCGCACGCGACGGACCGACCGGACTCGAGGTGGACTCGCACGACGCGCCCACCGGCGACGTCGAGATCCACCACGCGATCCTTCACGTACACCGCGCCGTTGTGCCGCGCCCGCTGACGCAACCCTTGGAAGAACGCCCAGCCGTCGAACGAGCCCTCGCGCATTCCACCGAGCCGCGCTCCCGAGAGCTGATCTGCATCCATGTACGGGAACCGTTCGGCGATGTCGGCCGGGCGCAGCATCTCGACCTCGGCCCCCGCGGCGAGCTGCACCTCCGATTCCCGTTCGAGTCGCTCGTACAACTCCTCGGTGTCGGCCAGGAAGAGATAACCGGTGCCCCGGAAGTTGATCTCGGGCGCATCGCCGTCGACCTGGACGTTCTCGTGGAAGTCGGCGATGAAGTCGACGCCGAAACCGCTCAAGCGGATGTTCAGCTCGTTCGTGAACTGCTCGCGGATGCTGTTCTGCGCTCGCGTCGTGGCGGCTCGGTCGTAGGTCCAGTCGGGCTCGACGACGAGGACCGTTCCGTCGAAGTCCGGGTTCTCGGTCAAGAAGTAGGCCGTCGCGCTGCCCATCATCGCCCCGCCGATGCACACGACGTCGTAGTGGGGAGCGAGTTCGGTCACGGGATTCGACGACTCACGAGACGTACCCCTGGATCCGATCGTTCTCCTCGGCGGCCGGGTCGCGGTCGGCGCGGTCCCCGAAGCCACCCCCGCCCGGCAGCTCGAGCACCAACCTGCGATCCTCGGGAACCACCTGGCGGCCCTTGCCGGCGAACGGGGTGCCGTCGTCGAGATACACCTTGCCGGGAGCGCCGTCGCCGCCGCCGGCGCGACCGCGTGCCGGATGGTCGATGCGGTCGAACATCGCCGAGAAGTCGAACCGGTAGCCCTCGGTCGGGCCGAGTTCGATGACCTGGCCGAGACCGCCCCGCTGTGCGCCCTCTCCGCCGCTGTCGGGCCGGAT
>NZ_JBAVYV010000350.1:0-4301 GCF_049588435.1 Ilumatobacter sp. | reverse complement strand
GTAGGAGCCCGTCGGCTCGATGATGTCGCGGCGTCGGAGACGCTCGATCGTCGCCTCGGTCTCGGACGCAGCGGCGTTCTCGACGATGGCCCCCACCGCGCCGCGCGGGAACTCGGAACCGACCACGGATGCCAGCTCCACGAATCGTCGGTCGGCCGGCGGCATGCGCTCCACCCGGGCGGCGAGCAGCGACTGGATGGTGGGTGGCACTTCGACAGCCTCGGGGTCGACGGTCATCTCCCAGCCATCGGCAGTGCGCGCGACCACGCCGTCGTCGACGAGCATCCGGACGAGTTCGCGGACGAAGAGCGGATTGCCCTCCGTGGACTCGGGCAGGAGCGCCGTCAGCTCCCTCGGCAACGACTCCGCCCCGAGTAGCCGGGCCGCGAGTTCCTCGGTGGCCGCAGCATCGAGGCCCTCGAGGGAGAGCACTGCCGAGACGCGGCGCCCCTGCTCGGTAAGCGCGGCACGCAGCTCGCGGATTTCAGGGCGGGCGAGTGCCACGATCAAGACGGGCGCATCACTCACCCACTCGACGAGGTGGTCGAGCAGGTCGAGGAACAGTGGCTCCGCCCACTGGACGTCGTCGACCACCAGCAGAATCGGCCGGCTGGCACCGAGCACCTCCAGCAGGCGACGTACCGCGAAGAACGTTTCTTCTGTCGACCGCGCCATCGTGGCGCCGACGAAGCTGCCGAGGAGGTCGATCACTCGCGCGCGGTCGGGTTCTGCCTCCTCGACGATTCGGCCGATCGCGGCAAGCGCATCCGAAGCTCCCTGATCCGAGCCGATGCCGCAGGTCACCCGCAGCAGTTCGGTGACGGGCGCAAACGTCGCCGACCCCGAACGTTCACATCGGAGGTCGACATGCAGCGCCTCGCCGCAGAGGCGTGCCAGCTCTCCGGCGATGCGGGTCTTGCCGACGCCTGGTGCCCCGATGACAGTGGCGATGTGTGCCCGACGCTCGGCAACGGCGCGGTCGTACACGGCGCATAGTGCGCCGAGCTCGACCTGGCGACTGACGAACGGAGCAGCCGCCGCCTCGTCCTGTGGTGTCTCGTCGACGACTTGGAAGGTTTCGACGGGAGCCGCCTTGCCCCTGACCGTGACTTCTCCGAGCACCTCGTACTGCACCGTCGAGCGGGTGAGGCGCCAGGTGTCCACACCGACGAGGACTCGTCCAGGCGCGCACGCCGCCTCCAGCCGGGCGGCGGTGTTGAGCGCGTCGCCGACGATGTCGGCATCCTGTTCGTCGATGACCACCTCGCCGGTGTTGACGCCGATGCGGAGACCGACATCGAACCCGTAGCGGTCGTGGATGTGCTGACGGATCGGATTGAATCCGGCCTGCAGCGCCAGCCCCGTGGCGACTGCGCGATCGGCGTCGTCCTCACCGATCTCGGGGATGCCGAAGACGGCCATCACCCCGTCGCCGATGAACTTCGCCACCGTGCCGTCGTGGGCATCGACGGTGGCCTGGACCATCGCGTGGTATCGGCCGATCGCCTCGCGGGCTGCCTCGGCGTCGACCGCCTCGCCGAACCCGGTCGATCCCACCAGATCGCAGAACAGCACCGTGATCGTCTTGCGCACGGCGCCAGCCGAGGCGGTGGAATCGACCGGAGCACCGGGAGTCTGGTCTCGGAACGACGGCCTGACCACTTCTGCTGCTGCCTCTGCTGAGGCTCCACATTGATCGCAGAACTTTGCAGCGTCGGACATCGGTGCTGCACACGTCGTGCACGCGCGCGGGAAGAACGATCCACACTCGACGCAGAATCTCGCGCCCGGTCGATTCGGCATACCGCACGTCGTGCACTTCACAATTTCCCCGATTCGACACCAGTCTCGCCCAGTGGCGCGACGTTGGCCATCAATTGCCTGCGACAAGCGCTCCAGGCGATGTATCGCTCAGGCTCTCGACGGTCTCGTACGCCGATCTCCACTGCCGGGTCCTGATCGGGTTGGAGACGGGCGCTGCCGACGTTGTTCTCGACACCCTCGATCAGCGGTTCGTGGGGCGGGGCCCGACGGTGCTCTCCACGATCGGCATCACGGCGTCCATCCAGCCCTCATAGCCGCCGACCTGATCGAACAGACCGAGGTACATCGTTGCATCGTCACCGACAGGAACATGCAGCCGTGTCTCAGGATCGATTGCCGCAGCGACGATCGCATCGGCGACCGCGCTCGGATGGGCGTGGCCGGCCGAGCCACCCTGTTCGAAGAACGACCTCATCCAGACCTGGTCGGCCGCATACACCTCGCTCGCGGGCTCGGATTCACTGATGTTGTTGTCGGTGATCCCGGTCTTGAAGAACCCCGGCTCGATCGACACGACCCTGATATCGAACGGCGCGACCTCACCGGCCAGAGCCTCGCTCACAGCGTTCAAACCCCGCTTCGAGGCTGCGTACATCGCGTTGTACATCGTGGCGGGCAACAGTGAGGCGAGCGAGCTGACGTTGACGATCACGCCCGACCGTTGCCGTCGCATGGTCGGCAGCACGGCCCGGATGGTGCGGATCGGACCCCAGAAGTTGGTCTCGATCACCCGCCTGGCGTTGTCGAGCGATTGTGCCTCGACGGGCCCAGAGTTGGCGATCCCTGCATTGTTCACCAGGACGTCGATCGTCCCGAAGCGCTCGACGACGGTGCCGATCGTCCGCTCGACCGAGTCATCATCGTCGACATCGAGGGCCTCGACATGAACCGTGAACCCTTCGCTCGCGGCGCGTTCCAGGAGCGTGTCCGCTTTTGCGACGTTCCTCAAGGTGGCGACAGTCGTGTCACCCCTGCGCGCGAAGGCGAGTGCCGCTTCCAAACCGATTCCGGTGCTGCACCCCGTCAGGACGATGACACCCATCGAACAACCCCCTCGTGTCGTGTCTGAGCCTCACACTACTCGGCCAGCCTGTGCGGAACGCCGTGAACGGAGGTTGCCGACAGGGGGCTCAGAACAACATCGTCCGAGCGGCAACCAACCCCACTCCTGATCGGCACGACTGCGAGCGATCAGGCGCTCAAGAATGCGCGCTGCGCCGCGCCTCGGACTGTTGTCGACTCAAGTTTTGGGACTCGCGGTCCGACGGGCTGGGGGAGCATTTCGTGCGCCCGGGTCGGTTTGTCGGAATGGGCGATCCGGTCTCGCCGAAGCCAGCGAGTCGAGTATCGTGCCTCGCGGTGCGAACGACATCGGGTTTGCGTCGGCAGATCACCGATGAGGATGTGGCGACCTATCACCGCGACGGCGTCGTGCTGCTCCCCGGCATGTTCGGCGTCGAGTGGATCGACCTGCTGGATGATGGTCTCGACACGCAGCTGGCGGCTCCGACCGCCCGAGCCCGACCGTGGGATCGAGATGCCGAGGGGCTGACCATGTTCTGGGACAGCCAGGCCTGGTTGGACGTCAAGCAATTTCAACGCTTCGTATTCGAATCACCCGCCGCCGAAATCGCCGGCCGGATCATGCGCGCTTCGGAGGTCAACTTCTTCTTCGACGCCGTGTTCGTTCGTTCGCCGGGCACGCAGTTCTCGACACCGTGGCATCAAGACGAGCCGTACTGGTCGATCGACGGGTACGACAGCTGCACGATCTGGATGCCGCTCGTGCCCGTCGCGGCGAAGAGCGCCTTGGCGTTCGTGCCCGGGTCGCACCTCGGCACGCCGGACTGGAAACAGTTCAACTTCGGCGTCCTCAACCCCGACGATCACACCTACGTCGACCAGGTCGACTTCGGTGCCATGTCAGCGCGGGAGGTACCCGACATCGACGCCGACCCTGAGGCATTCGGCGTGATCAGTTGGGCGATGGAGCCCGGCGACTGTGTGGTGTTCAACGGCCGCACGATGCATGGCGGATCGGGCAAGCTGGACTCGGGCGCCGACCTGCGAGTGTTCACCTCGAAGTGGCTTGGCGACGATGCCCGCATCATCTTCCGCGAATGCGGAATGGATCCCGATCACAGCGCGGTCATGACCGAGTATGGCCTCAAGCCGGGCGACCGGCCCGGCACGGATCTCTATCCCCGAGTCTGGACACGCTCCCGCTCATAGAGCGCGAACGGCTGGGCGGTGCCCGCCCAGAACATCCGACGGCGAGAACTCGCCGAGCCGATCAGATCGAAGCGTCTGTGGTTGTCAAGGGGGTCTTCGTCGGTGTCGGGGCGTGTTGGTCGAGGCCCCTTGCTGGCGGCCGGGGCCGGTCGTGGGGTCGTGGTTGGGTCCGGGAAGTGACTTGTCCGAAGAGCCGGCTGTTCAGGATGTGAGGCCGGTCACGCTGGAGACAGAGTCGTTCCTGG
>NZ_JBAVYV010000349.1:0-3288 GCF_049588435.1 Ilumatobacter sp. | reverse complement strand
ACCGGGATCGCCGGCCACAGGTCCCGATTCTGGAACCAACTGGTGCCCAGTTCGAGATTTCGTTCACGGGCGTCGCCCGGCTTGTACCAGGCCTCGTCGGCCTGCTCCACCACGACCGGTTCGACGGCCAGCGGCTCGACGATGTTCGAGTCCTGGACCTCATAGATGTCCCAGGTTCCCGACGTGTCGACCAGTTCGAGGCCATCGGTCGCCTCGGCCTCCGCCTTGGCGGGATCGGTGCGGACCATCAGGTACCGCACGCCGAGGTCGCGCATGTGTTGGGCCCCGACCTCGCCGTCGTTGTTGGTGTAGCGCAGCTGACGGACCGGGTTGGACGAGCTCTCCGAGACGGCAGCCGCCGTGAGGAAGTGGTAGTTGGTCGACGCCGTCGCCTCGAAGAACAAGCCCTCCATCGACGCGATGCACCCGTCGGTCCAGTGCGGCAACAGCATCAGCGCCATCGTCGTTCCGTACTCGCTGTTCGCGGAGTTGTTCTCCCAGAGCGCTCGGCCGCAGCCGCGCTCGTCGCCCAGTTCGTCCATCGTCGTCACGACGTCGTGATACGCCGGATACGCGGGACGCCCCTCGTAGCCGCGGAAGTTGTAGCGCGACCAGCCGTCGGCCACCGCTCGACCACTCTCGGCGCCCTTGCGCAACGGTCCCCAGGCATAGGCGGTCTGCGCCGCCTCGGTGTCGGTCGCTGCGGTGATCTCCGCCCGACCGTCGAAGGGGAGCACCTCGTACATCCAGCCGAACACGAGCAGCATCGAGACGCCGACCACGGAGAACGCGCCGGCCCCGGCGTAGCTCCCGAGGCGGTGCCCTGCGGTCTGCTGTCGCACCGCGTTGATCACCAGCGAGACGACCTCGAACGCTCCGGCGACCATCAACAGATACCGGGTGAGGTAGACGAACGGCAGCAGGCGCGGGTTCCACAACAGCCCGATGACCGGAAGGCTGTCGCGGGTGATGTAGACGCCGATGGCGAACGCGATGCAGGTCAGGCCGATCGCTGCTCCGGTCAACTGCCGCCGCATCACGAACGCGACGAACCCGATCACCGCGAGGGTCGTGATGATGATGTCGAGTGCCGGGGTCAGCGGGAAGAACATGTCCCAGAACGAGTCGGTCGAACTGTTCGGACGGAACCCGTACTTCATGTCGGTCATGAACTCGTGACCGAACAGGAACGGACCGACCCACCACGCCGCCAACAGGATCGTCGTGAGCCCGGCGGTCAGGATGTAGTAGAGCCGCGACAGGTCGAGCCAGACGAGACACAGGATCACCGCCGCGACGGCGACGAAGATCAGGACGATGCCGTGCGACACCGCTGCCAACGACAACACGACCG
Source organism: Ilumatobacter sp. (assembly GCF_049588435.1). Taxonomy (GTDB): domain Bacteria; phylum Actinomycetota; class Acidimicrobiia; order Acidimicrobiales; family Ilumatobacteraceae; genus Ilumatobacter_A. The sequence continues at coordinate 1,934 of NZ_JBAVYV010000349.1, read as the reverse complement.
CGGCCCACACGCGGAAACGTCCGGTCCGGAGGCCGTTGGCCAGCAGACCGAGGCCCAGCATCGCAAGGGTGAGCGCGATCGAGAACGAGTACTCGCCCGCCATCGTCGACTTGACGTTGCCGCCGTAGATCTCGAAGCTCTCGTCGAGGAGGAACGCCAGCCCGCCGAAGGCGAACAGTTCGGGGATCGGGTGGCGGAATGCTGCGAGTCGGCCGAACGCCCAGCAGGCGAAGGGGAACATGACGAGGCCGGAGACGGCCACGATCTTGAACGCGATCCCGTACGGGAGGATGACGTCCAGAGCGACGATCGCCAGCGCGGGGATGACCATGTAGAAGCGATACAGCGGGAGTCCGCCGTACCAGTCCATGCTCCAACCGCTCAGCTGGCCGTTCGGCAGCAGCGAATCGCGCAGGAAGGCCGGGGCCCACACGTGTGCGCCCATGTCGCCGCCGGTCGGGGTCGTCCGATCGAGGATCAGATCCTGATCCAAGAATCCGGGAATCGGCGTGAAGTGCACGACGCGCATGACGATCACGGTGGTCACGGTCAGCGCGGTGCTGGTGACGAGCAGGCGCATGATGCGGTCGTTCGTCCAGGGCCTCCGCCACCAGGCGAGTGGGCGACGAACGACGCGGCGCGCCGCACGCTGCACGAGCGAATCGGGCGGGTCGTCGTCGACGAGAAGGGACCTGGTCACGACCGGCGCAGCGACAGCCGACGCGTGGTCGGGATCGGACTCGTCGACACCGGTATCGGTGTCGACGGTTGTGACGCGGGATGGGTCCGTGTCGGTGTCCATGTCCGTATCGGTACCGGTGTCGGTCACCACGGATGCATCAGCCACCGACTCGGTCGCCGGTGTCTCGGGGTTCAGGTCGTCGCCGTAGCGTTCGTCGAACCACGACACGAGGTCGTCGTCCGGGTCGCTCCCGTGGTCGGGCGACCCATCGGATTCACGAATGTCGTCACTCACGGTCGGCGCCCATCACAGTCGGTCCATTCTGACAAAGGGCGGGCACCGTCGAGGGTCACCCGCGCACGAACAATCGAACATCACGATCACAACGCGAGCAGCAACCCGGTCGCGTTGAACCCGATGTGTGCGGCCACGGCCGGTCCGATCCGTCCCGCACGCCATGCCAGGACGCCGAACACGAGTCCCGCGACGAACAGGCCGGGGTACTCGACGGGGCGGAAGTGGATCAGGGCGAACACGGCGGCGACACCGACGACGACCGCCCACGGTGGAAAGTGAGCGAGCAGCGGCTTCTGCAGCAGGCCCCGGTACACGACCTCCTCGACGATCGGAGCCCCGACGACCACGAGGACGAAGAGCAGCACGATCAGGCCACCATCGGCGCGTTCGACCAGGTCCTCGGCGGTCTCGGAGAGCGCGGCATCGTCGAACGTCGCTGGCCAGAGCGCACGCAGCGGGACGTAGAGCGCCGGGATCAGGATGAGCTGGGTCACCACGCCGATCGGGACGCCGACGAGGTCGATCGGCCGGGCGGTGAGTCCGTAGTCGTCGACCACGTGTCCCGTGCCGAGAATCCGCGACGTCGCCCAGGTCCCGATCAGGAACACCGCCCAGCCGGTGACCAGCGAAGCCGCGAGCACCGGGATCGGGAGCACGTCGGTGTCGCCACCGACGAGCACCGCGATCGATGACGCGAACCCTGCCGCCACCCAGATGATCATGAAGGCGGCGACGCCGGACATGGCGCCGGAACCCGGCCGACCCGGTGCGCTGTTGCCGAGACCGGCACTTTTCGCGGGCGTGGACACGACCAGCGACGCTATCGCCGCGCCGTGTTCGCGTGGCCGAGCCGGAACTGTTCGCTCAGACGGCGATCAACGCTCCGCGACGGGCGCCACGGCGGTCGTCGAGATGCCAGCCCTGCGGCACCGAGAGACGATCCGCGTGACGGTCG
>NZ_JBAVYV010000348.1:0-11676 GCF_049588435.1 Ilumatobacter sp. | reverse complement strand
CACGGATCATCGGCACCTTGGAGATCCGCAACGCCAGGAACGCGATGACCCCGGTGATGGTGGCCACGATCAACGGGGGCGCGACGTTGGCGAGCGATTCGGAGATCGGGTGCACCTCGCGGTCGAGGACGACCTCCTCTTCGACGCGGTTGTGGATCTGGATCGCGAAGTCGATGCCGAGCCCGATGAGAATCGGAAGCCCGGAGATGGTCACGAGCGACAGGTCGATTCCGATCAGGCCGAGCAGCGAGAAGGCCCAGATCACTCCGATGATCACGGCGAGGAGCGGAAGCAGCCGCCACCGCACCTTGAAGATCACGGCGAGGATGATCGCCATCACCACGAGCGCTGCGAGGCCGAGCGTGAGCATCCCGCCCTTGAGATAGTCATTGATCTCACCGAGGTAGATCGGCGACCCGGTCACGGTGAGTTCGAATCCGTCGAACTCGTACTCGGGCTTCTCGAGGATCTCGACGACCTCGTTGGTCGACTCGGTGAGCTCGTCGAGACTGGCGTTGCCCTGGAGAACGACACCCCCGACCGCAGTCGCGTTGACCGGGCCGCCCTCGACGTTCGGGAAGGTGCTCTGCAGCGATTTGCGGATGACGAGATCCTCGTCGGCGGGCGGCACCGGATCACCGGCATCGTCGAGCGCGAATCCCGAGTTGTCGAAGATCAACACCTCGTTCCAGCCGGGGTTCCCGATGACCCATTCCGAGTCCGGACCGACCGCACCGCGGCGCGCGAGCGCGATCGAGATGTCCGCGTTCCGCGCCTCGGCTCCGGCCTCGTCACGACCCACCGCCGAGGTGAGCGCCTGGGTACCGGTCGGGCCTCCGACGAGCGACGAGCTGTACTCGAGCGAGGTGTACGGGGTCACGGTCGAATAGACCCCCTCCACGGCGGCGATCTCCTCGCTCATGTCCTGGAGCTTCGTCAGGTTGTCACCGACGAAGAGGTCGCTGATGTCGGAGCCCTCCTCGGCCGAGAACAGCAGGATGATCGTCTCGCCGCCGAAGTCGTCCTGGAACTCGACGTTGTCGATCGCGATCTGCGAGTCGGGGTTGAGGTAGCTGTCCTGGCCGGTCGCGAATTCGATCTTCGTGGCACCCAGCGCGAGCACCGCGGTGATCACCGTCGTGACGACAGCGACCACCTTCCAGTGCTTGCCGAGCCGTACCCCTGTGTTCCGCCAGAAGTTCTCCATCGCCAGTCCCCTCCGACCGACGCGATCTGCGCACGGTCTCCGTTCCCGATCCGACGCCGAGACGACAGCACCGTAGACGCTGCGACCGTCCTTCGAGAACGGCGACGGAACGATCCGACGACGTCGGTGATGGTGGTCAGCGCCGGCGGTTGGTCACGTCCCGTAGCCGAAGCCGAGGTCGGGTGCACCGAGCAGCGGCCGGTAGTCGATCCCACGCTCGGCGGCCATCGCCGCGCAGGTTCCGCCACGGTCGACGATCACACTCATGAACGCCGCGGACGCTCCGTACGCCTCGATCTGGTCGACGGCTTCGATCAGCGACGTTCCCCGTGTCGTCGTGTCCTCGGTGACGAGGACGCGGTCGCCCGGGCGGAGTGCCCCGGCGATCCGGCCGGTGATCCCTCCCTGCTTGGCTTCCTTGCGGACGCTGAAGCTGCGCAGCTCGACGCCGCGGGTCGCGAGCACCGCGGCGACGCCGTACGCCATCGGGTCGGCACCGAGCGTGAGGCCTCCGATCGCGTCGATGTCGGCGAGGTCGTCGCCGAACATCTCCACGATCGCATCCGCGACCGCGATGATCCCGTCGGCGCGGCACGCTGTCTGCTTGGTGTCGAGAAACCAACTGCTCGTCGCTCCCGACTTCAGGACGAACTCGCCCGTCTTGACCGAGTGTTCGATCACGTGTGCACGCAACCGGTCGAGGGTCGGGGGGAGTGCGGGGAGGTCACTGCTCATCGCACACGAACCTACCGAACCCGAACGCGAGCCGATCCGTCACCGATCCGGCGCGAGCGCCCGACGTGCACGATGTCAGCACTCGACGACGCTGACGGCAATCCGTCTCGCCAGACCGCCTTCCGCCGTCTCCTTGTACTTCTCGCTCATGTCCTGCGCGGTCGCCCACATCGTGTCGATCACGTCGTCGAGGGTCACCCGCGCCAGTGCGGGCTCGCCCGTCAACGCAAGGTGCGCCGCGGAGATCGCCTTGATCGCTCCCATCGCGTTGCGCTCGATGCACGGAATCTGCACCAACCCACCGATCGGGTCACAGGTCATCCCGAGGTGATGCTCCATCGCGATCTCGGCGGCCATCAGTGACTGGCCGATCGTTCCACCGTGGCATTCGGTCAGCGCGGCTGCCGCCATGGCGGAGGACACTCCGATCTCGGCCTGACAGCCGCCCATCGCGGCCGAGATCGTGGCGCGTTTCTTGAAGATCGACCCGATCTCGGCGGCGACCAACAGGAAGCTCACCGACAACTCGTCGATGTCCGACGAACTCCAGCGCTCGTGATCGAGTTGCGCGAGATGATGGAACAGGACGGCCGGGATCACGCCGGCCGCGCCGTTGGTCGGCGCGGTGACCACGCGTCCGAACGCGGCGTTCTCCTCGTTGACGGCGAGCGCGAGGCAACTCACGAAACGCACGGTGTCACCGAATCCGAGGTCGGCGTGCCGCACCCCCTCGAACCACTCGTCCGAATCCGCGGCGCGCACCGGGCCCATCAGCGATTCGTGCAGGCCGTGGGCCCGCCGGGCGACATCGAGCCCGCCCGGCAGTGTTCCCGTCGTCGACACCCCACGAAATGCACAGTCACGCATCACGTCACGGATCCGGAGGAGGCCGGCGTCGATCTCCGCGTCGGTACGCCACACCCGTTCGTTGCGCCGGACGAGTTCGGCGATCGTCCCCGTCTCGGCTCCCCACGTGATCACGTCGGCGGCGGACCCGATCGGGTACGGCAACTCGACGACGGGCTGGGTCCTCGATGGACCACTCGGTCCGCCGGTCGCTTCGTCGGAGGACTCGTGCGCGACGAATCCGCCGCCGAGTGAGTACGACACCTGCTCGACGGTCGCGCCGTCGTCCAATGTCGCCACGAACCGCATCCCATTCGGGTGACCCGCCAGGGTCACCGCGCCGTCGAACACGAGATCGTGCTCGCGCGAGAACGGGACCGAGCGGACCCCTCCGACCAGCAGCCGACCCGAGTCGAGGACCTCGGGACCCAACCGTTGGACCTCGGCGGTGTCGCAGGTCACCGGGTCGTGGCCGCACAGGCCCATCATCAACGCGATTCCGGTCCCGTGGCCCCGGCCGGTCTTCGCGAGCGAGCCGAACAGCTCGACACGAACCCGGGCGACTCGGTCGAGCCGTCCGTCCCGGCGGAGGCCGTCGACGAACTGTTCGGCGGCGCGCCACGGTCCGAGGGTGTGCGAGCTGGACGGTCCGATGCCGATCTTCAAGATGTCGAAGACGCTGACCGCGTCCGCAGATTCGTCACGCACGGTCGCGAGTGTCGCGCATCAGCACCTCCTGCGCGATCGTCGCCACGTGTATCCCGTCGGCCGAGAAGATGTGGCCCAGTGCCAGCCCACGTCCGCCGACGAAATGCAGGCACGAGAAATCGTGGAGATGCCACTCGTCGGCGGCGACGCGACGGTGGAACCAGATCGTGTGGTCGAGACTTGCGGCGAAGAGATGGTCGTCGCCCTCCGTGCCGATCGACATCGGGTGCGTGCGATGGACGGCATCGGTCGGCAGATCGTCGGACAGGAACGTGAGCCAGCAGCGGTGGAGGAGTTGTGCGGCCGGGACCTGAGGATCGCCGATCGGCTCGGTGACCTTCATCCACGCGACCGTCCGGCCCGAGCCGTCGCGGCGGCAGTCGACCACCCGATCGGCCGGCACCGACGCGCGCTCGAACGCGGGAGACCACGATTCCTGCTCGAGCACATCGGGCGGTGGGACGTCGGGCATTTCGACCGTCTGCAACTCGGCCGAGAACTCGGGGCGTTGGAACGAACTCTCTGCGTTCAGGATCGCGCCCACCGCCTGGCGGGCAACGACCCGCCGCGTCGCGAACGACCGACCGTTGCGGATCCGATCGACCTCGTAGCGAACCGGTTCGGAGGCGTCGCCACGACGAATGAAATAGGCGCGGATCGAGTGCGGCTCGAGTCCTTCGTCGACCGAAAGCGTCGCAGCTCGCAATGCCTGCGCCACGATCTGGCCTCCGTAGAGACCGCCCCAGGGGTATTGCGGTCCGACACCGACGTGAACGTCGGGTCCGTGTGCAGACAATTCGAACATTACCCGTGCACGCTATTGCCTTGAATGACCGTCGTCCTAGACTTCGGGAATGACCGAAGAGCAAGCGATGTCCGTCGAGCACAAGGCTGCCCTCGCAAAGGGCCGAACGGAAGGCCGGATCGTACGCGAGTACCTCGAAGGGCTCCGCGCGACAAAACCCAAGCGTGGGCGGAAGCGCACCCCCGAAACGGTGCAGAAACGACTCGATGCGATCACCGGTGAATTGGCCGATGCCAACCCGATGGACGAGCTGCTCCTCATCCAGGAGCGTCGCGACCTGGAGGCCGAACTCGACACGATGTCCAAGACCATCGACATGACCGCACGTGAGAACGATTTCGTCACCGTTGCTGACAGCTACAGCAGCCGCAAGAACATCTCGTACGCGAGTTGGCGTGATGTCGGGGTCCCGGCGAGCGTGCTCAAACGAGCCGGGATTTCACGCTCGAACCAATCGTGACGGCGCGGGTCTGACCGACCCGTCACGCGCTGGCCCGTCCCGTCACACGGTCAACGCATCGAGTTGAGCGAACACCAGATCGAGGTTCGACAGGCTCCGCCGCAGGTCGAACGCGTCGTCCAATACGGAGTTGTCGACCTCGTCGTCGGCCTCGAGCAGTGAGCGGAAGTCGATCCCCTCGTCCCACGCCTGCATCGCGTTGCGCTGCACGATGCGATACGCGTCGTCCCGCGTCTTTCCGCCCTGGACGAGCGACAACAACACCGGTTGGCTGAACACGAGCCCGTAGCTCGCGTCGAGGTTGGCCTGCATCCGTTCGGGCAGGATGACCAGGCCGTCGAGCAACCGACGCAGTCGACGCATCACGTAGTACGCCAACTGGCTGGAGTCGGGAAGGATCACGCGCTCGACCGAGCTGTGTGAGATGTCCCGCTCGTGCCACAGGGCGACGTCCTGCATCCCGGCCGACAGGTTCCCGCGCAACACTCGCGAGAGTCCCGAGATCGTCTCGGCCGAGATCGGGTTGCGCTTGTGCGGCATCGCCGACGAACCCTTCTGTCCCGGCTTGAACCCCTCCTGCACCTCGCGGACCTCGGTGCGCTGCAGGTGACGGAGTTCGACCGCCACCATCTCGCAGGTGGCACCCACGGACGCACACGCGTACAGGAACTGGGCATGGCGGTCACGGGCGACGACCTGCGTCGCCGGAACGGGGGTGAGGCCCAGCCGATCACCGACGTAGGCCTCGACCTCGGGCGGAATGTTCGAGTAGGTCCCGACCGCACCGCTCAACTTCATCACGGCAACCGCGTCGCGAGCAGTCCGCAGGCGCTCGCGGTCACGATCGACCTGCAGCGCCCACAGCGCGACCTTCGCCCCGAACGTGGTGGGTTCGGCGTGGATGCCGTGGGTCCGACCGATCATGACCGTGTCGGCGTGTTCCCGAGCGATCCGCACCAGCGTCGCGATCAGATCGGTCGACGCGTCGATCATCAGGTCGGCGGCGTCGCGCATCGCCCAGCACAGGGCGGTGTCGCCGACGTCGGACGACGTGAGCCCGTAGTGGATCCACGAACCCGCAGGGTCGTCGATCTCGGCCTGCACCGTGTCGACGAATGCAGCGACGTCGTGGTCGGTGATCCGTTCACGTTCGAGGATCCGTTCGACGAACGCGTCGTCCGAGGTCGGCGCCTTCGCCCGACAGATCTCGGCAGCCTCCTGTGGAACGACACCGGCCACGGCGTGCCCTTCGGTGGCCAGCAGTTCGACCTCGAGCCAGCGTCCGAAGCGGACCGGCTCGGACCACACCGCATCCATTTCCGGCGTCGAATACCGGGGGATCACTCCGCACCCCAGACGAGGTAGTCGTCACGCTCGGCGCCGACACCGACGACCTTGATCGGAACACCGACCTCGCGTTCGACGACGTCGAGGAACCGTTTCGCCTCCGCCGGAAGTTCACCGGCCTCGCGCGTGTCGCTGAGCGCGGTGCCCCAACCGTCGAGCTCCTCGTAGACGGGCTCGATCTCGGCGAGGATGTCGGAGCGGTCGGGGTAGTCCTCGACGAGCTCTCCGTCGCGACGGTAGGCGGTGCAGATCTTCACCTTGTCGAAACCGTCGAGGATGTCGAGCTTGGTCAACGCCAGTTCGGTGAGCGAGTTGAGGCGCACCGCGTGGCGCAGCATGACGCAGTCGAGCCAGCCGGTACGCCGCGCTCGTCCGGTGACCGTGCCGAACTCCTTGCCGACGCGACCGAGGGTCTCACCGTCGTCGTCGAGCAGCTCGGTCGGGAACGGACCGGCACCGACGCGTGTCGTGTACGCCTTGGTGATCCCGACGATGCGGTCGATGTCACGGGGGCCGAGCCCCGACCCGGCGCACGCGCCACCAGCGGTCGGGTTCGACGAGGTCACGTACGGATACGTACCGTGGTCGAGGTCGAGGAAGGTGGCCTGGGCGCCTTCGAGCAGCACGTGCGCTCCGCGGGCGAGCCCGTTGTGGAGCAGACCGATCGTGTCGCACACGAACGGTGCGAGCCGCGCGCCGAGATCACGGAAGTGAGCGACCGTCTCGTCCACGTCGAGCGGTTCGCCGCCGGCCTCGGAGATCAGCTTGTTCTCCGCCGTCGCGCGCTCGCGGACCAGCCGGGCGAAGCGGTCGGGGTCGATCACGTCGCCGGCACGGATCCCGACACGCCGCGCCTTGTCGGCGTAGGCGGGTCCGATCCCCTTCAGCGTCGTTCCGATCTTGTCGTCGCCGCGCATCGCCTCGGCGATCGCGTCGTGGGCCTGGTGCCACGGGAAGATCAGATGGGCTCTGCTGGAGACCTTCAGTTCCGAGCACGAGATTCCCCGGCTCTCGAGCATGTCGACCTCGGCGAACAGCGTCGGCAGATCGACGACCACGCCGTTCGCGATCACCGGGATGACGTGTTCGTACAGCACGCCCGACGGGATCAACTGCAGCGCGTATCTCTCGCCGTCGACGACCACCGTGTGCCCGGCGTTGTGACCGCCTTGGTAGCGGACGACGAACGTGTGCTCCTTGGAGAGCAGGTCGATGACTTTGGCTTTGCCCTCATCGCCCCATTGGGCTCCGACGACGACGGTGACGGGCATGCACGCTCCTGTGCGACTCGCTGGGTGGAACGTGACGAGATCCTACTTGCCCGTCGGGCCCACGAGCAGATCGGTCCGGGTGGAGTAGAACAACATCATGCCGACACGCCGCCCGAACGTGGTGTTCATCATGAGCGACGACCATGCCGCACATGCGATCTCGGCGTACTCGAGCCGGATCAACACGACGCCGCATCTCGATCGGATCGCCGAGGGCGGCATCCGGATGGATGCGGCGTTCTGTACCAACTCGATCTGCGCGCCGAGCCGTGCGTCGATGTTGACCGGGACCTACAACCACGTCAACGGCGTGACCACGCTCGACACCCACCTCGACAACTCGCTCTGGACGTTTCCCCAGGACCTCCGGGCGTCGGGTTGGCAGACGGCGCTGTTCGGCAAGTGGCACCTCGGTCACGGTGACGGTCACGACCCGACCGGGTTCGACCACTGGCGGATCCTCCCCGGCCAGGGCCACTACCACAACCCCGTGTTCATCGACTCCGAGCAGGGCATCGTCGAGCGAGGCGGATACGTGACCGATCTGATCACCGACGACTGCATCGACTGGCTGGATGACCGCGACACCGAGCGGCCGTTCGCGCTGTTCTGCCACCACAAGGCCTCGCATCGGACCTGGGAGCCCGATGCCGCACACTTCACGATGTACGACGACGTCGAGATCCCGTTCCCCGACACGTTCCGTGACGATCTCGCCGGGCGGGCCGACGTCGTCCAGTCCGTGCGGATGAAGATGCTCGATCTCGACCCGATCATCGATCTCAAGTCGACCGTGCCCGACGGGCTGACCCTCGACGAAGAGATCGACTGGCGCTACCAGCGCTACATCAAGGACTACCTCCGCGTCGTCGCGTCGATGGACGACAACATCGGCCGCCTGCTCGACTATCTCGACGAGCACGACCTGACCGACGACACGATCGTGATCTACACGTCCGATCAGGGCTTCTTCCTCGGCGACCACGGCTGGTTCGACAAACGGCTGATGTACGAGGAGTCGCTCCGGATGCCACTCCTGATCCGTTACCCCGACCAGATCGGGCCGGGATCGACGTCCGATCAGATCGTCACCAACGTCGACTTCGCCTCGACGATCCTCGACCTGTGCGGGTTGGAGATTCCGGACCACGTGCAGGGCCGTTCGTTCGCGCCGGTGCTGCGCGGGGAGGATCCGGCGGACTGGCCCGACTCGATGTACTACCGGTACTGGATGCACAACGACGGTGCGCACGCCTGCCCCGCCCACTACGGCGTGCGGACGCGCACCCACAAGCTGATCTGCTACTACAACGACCCCCTCGACCAGCCGGGGGCACGCGGTCCGGCGAATCCGATCGAGTGGGAACTGTTCGACCTGGTCGCCGATCCGCTCGAGGTCGACAACCTCGCCGGACGACCCGGATCCGAGGCGATCACCGCCGAACTGCGCGCCGAACTGGCGCGGGTGCAGGCCGACGTCGGCGACACGCCCTACCCCGCCTGACCGCGTGTCAACTGGGGTCTGACCGCAGTTGACACGGGTCGCGAAGAAAATTCTTGCGGGGGTGTAAGGCGATCGCCGGGTCGTGCGTCAGGACCGTCGACACCCGGAACGACCGGGTGCACGACGAAAGGACAGCAGCCATGCTCCACTTCACCCGATTCCCACTCGCGATCGCAACGATCGCAACCCTCGGCTTCGGCGGATCCACCGCACTCGCCGAGTCACCGGCCTTCCCCGGCACGATCGACGAGATCGTCGTCGTCCTCCCGTGCAACCCCGCCACGGACATCTGCCCACAACCGGAGCCCGACCCCGATCCGGAACTGAACCCGGCGATTCCTCCGGGGCCGGGTGACCTCACCGACGACCCGTGCGACCCGGCCGAAGGCCCGTGCGGCGACCCCGAGGACCCGACTCCGATTCCCGAGGGACCGGGGAGCTTCACCGATGACCCGTGCGACCCCGTCGTCCAGGACTGCGGAGACGGGGGCGGCGATCCCGAGCCCGATCCGGATCCCGACCCGGACCCGCAGCCCGAGCCCGAGCCGTGCACCCTCGATGACGTGTGCACCCGGACCCCGACGTTCACGGCCTGATCCACGATGTCCGTCACCCGAAACCTTCCCCGACCGACACGGGCGCTCCTCGGAATCGTCCTCGCCACAGCCGCCATCGCCGGTTGTGGCGGGGGTGGCGCCGGGACCGAGTCCGCCGTGAACACCCACCCGGCCACGACCACCGCCATCTCCACGACCGAGGCCCCAGCCACCGCTCCAGCCACGGTCACGGCCCCGACGTCGGCTCCGATCCCCGAACCGACGTCGACCGATGCAGCGCCGACAACCGCTGCGGACATCGATCCCCACGCCGAGCCCACGGCGTTCCGTGGCGTGTCGCTCGTCGACCAACTGGTCGTGCGAGCGGCACCCGACGGCGCCGAGGTGGCCTCGCTTCCCGCGATGACCGCCTTCGGCACACCCACCGTGGTGGGGGTGCTCGATCAGACGCCCGGTTGGGTCCAGGTCCTCGTCCCGGTCCGGCCCAACGACCTCACCGGCTGGGTTCGTGAGGCCGACGTCCGACTCGAGCCCGTCGACGCCGAGATCCACATCGACATCGCGACCCGCACCCTGCGGTTGAGCGAGAACGGCGAGCCGGCGGGAGAATGGCCGATCGCGGTCGGTCGTCCCGACCGCCCGACACCGACCGGCACCTACTTCATCACCGACAAGCTGGCGACCGGTGACGCAGGCAGCGTGTGGGGGGCGCATGCGTTCGGCATCTCCGCCTACTCCGACGTGCTCGACGAGTTCATCGGCGGGATCGGACAGATTGGCATCCACGGAAACAACGACCCAGGCTCGATCGGCAACGACGTGTCGAGCGGGTGCATCCGACTCCCGAACGAGGTGATCGACGAGCTGATCGATCGGTTGCCGGTCGGTACCCCTGTCCACATCGCGTGATTCGTGAGAGCCTGACACGATGGACCCGGCCACCGATGCCGCCCTCGTGGAGCGGGTGCGGGGCGGTGATGCCACCGCCTTCGCCCCGCTCTTCGAGCGGTGGTACGACCGCGTGTACAACGTCGCGCGCGGCGTCGTCCGTCGTCCGGAGTTGGCGGCCGACGTCGCCCAGGACGCGTTCGTCAGCGCCTGGCAACAGCTCGATCGGTTGGACGACGTGAACGCCTTCGGAGGGTGGCTGCTGCGGATCACCCGCAACCGAGCGCTGGATGCGCTGCGACGGGAAGGGCACTCGTCGCCCACCGACGACGAGACGGTCGTTGCGCTCCGGGACCGCGACCTGCCCAGCCCGGTCGCAGCGATGGCCTCGGTCGGCCCAGCCGAGGCGGCGGAGGTCCACGAGCGCGAACAACTCCTGTGGGCCGCTGCGGCAGCGCTGGGCGAGCGCGACGCGTCACTTCTCGATCTCCACCTCCGCCACGGACTGTCACCGGCGGAACTGGCCGAGGATCTCGGGGTCACACCGAACCACGCGCACCAACTCGTGCACCGGCTCCGCAACCGGCTGGGCGACGCGATCGGCGCGTTCCTGCTGTGGAACCGGGGATCGCCCCACTGTCCGGTCCTCGCCGGTCGCACCGGATCGAGCTTCGATGCCGACGTGGCGTCGACCGTCAAACGCCACATCCGGTCATGTACCGCATGCAGCGAAGAGCGACGGCGCCACACCGACCCCACCAAGTTGTTCGCCGCGGTGCCCTTCGCACTCGCACCGCTCGCCTTCCGAGGGCGGGCGGCGTTCGCGCTCGAACAGGCCGGCGCGCCGATGCCACCGGAGCTGACGACACCCACTCGCCAGGACACGACACCACCTCCCCAGGAACCGAACGAGTTCGCGCCGCGTTCCGCTGATTCAGCGGACGACCCTCCACCGGATCCGGAAATCGCTCCGGTCCGGAGCGCTTCCATCGCGAACGGACATGGCCTGGGACCGACCGACGGACAGCGCCGCAGATGGGCAGCGGGGCGCATCGCAGCCGTTGCCGCGCTGGTGTTGATCCTGATCGGTGGATCGACCGTCCTCATGGTCAACTCCGCCGACGCGCCCGACGGAGCCGCGTCGCTCACCGTCGCCACCACCTCGCCCGTCACGACCGAGCCGTCGACGACCGCACCATCGAGCAGCTCGTCGTCGACCACGACGACCACCACCACCGAGGCACCACAGCCGACCACGACCGTGCCCGCCGCGACGACGACGCTGACTCCCGAACCACCCGTGGTCGTGGCGCCGCCTCCGCCTCCACCACCTCCACCGCCGGTACCG
>NZ_JBAVYV010000347.1:0-7424 GCF_049588435.1 Ilumatobacter sp. | reverse complement strand
CAGCACGACCGTCTCGAGATCCCGGCCGCGTGAGGTGAGCTGTGCGACGGTCTCGCGGTGGCTGACGTGCGCGGTGTCCTGCGCGATGATCGGCCCCTCGTCGAGGTCCGCGGTCGCGTAGTGCGCGGTCGCGCCGATCAGCTTCACGCCGCGTTCGTGGGCCTGGCGATACGGGTTCGCCCCGATGAACGCCGGCAGGAACGAATGGTGGATGTTGATGATCCGCATGGGGTGGTGCGACACGAAGTTGTCGCTGAGGATCTGCATGTAGCGCGCCATGACCACCAGTTCGACGCCGTGCTCGTCGAGCGCGGCCAACACCTCGGCCTCCTGCTCGGGCTTGGTGTCCTTCGAGACGGGGAGGTGGACGTACGGCACGCCCATGTGGGTGCAGATGCCCTCGTGATCGGGATGGTTCGAGATGACGACACGCAGATCCATCGCCAGCTCGCCGCTGCGCCACCGGGTGAGCAGGTCGTAGAGGCAGTGGGGCTGCTTCGACGCCATGATCGCGGTCGGGATCGGGACGGTGTCGTCGCGCAGCTCGACGGTCATGTCGAACTCGGCCGCGGTCGGAGCGAAGGCGGAGCGGAACCGGTCGTTGGTGATGCCGTTCGTCAGGTCGAACATGACCCGCTGGAAGAACACGGCGCCGGATCCGTCGTCGTCGGCTTTGACGTACTGCTCGGCGTGGACGATGTTGCCGCCGTTGTCGGCGATCGCCCGGGCCGTCGCGGCGACGATGCCCGGCCGATCCGGACACGAGAGGAGCAACACGTTCGACATTGCCTCGTTCTATCCCCGGATCCGGAGCTCCCAGCAGGCGATCGCAGTCGCCGCCGCAGCGTTGAGCGAGTCCACTCCCGGCGCCATCGGGATCCGGACGGGTATGGCGAAGGCGAGCAGTTCGGCCGACAGGCCGGAGCGCTCCGATCCGATCAGGATGGCGGCCCGTTGGTCGGGACCGAGGTGGGACACGGCGTCGAGGGGGACCGCTTCCGGGTCGGGTGTCATCGCGAAGAGTTCGATCTCGGTGAGGGCTGCGATGTCGGAGGCGAGCGACGACGTGCGGGCGTGGGGGAGTGCGAAGGCCGTTCCCATCGCAACGCGCAGCGATCGTCGTGCGAGCGGGTCGGCGCTCGTGTGGTCGAGGATCAACCCGTCCCACCCGAGGGCGGCCGCGTTGCGGACGATCGATCCGACGTTCGCCGGATTGTCGACGGCTTCGAGCACGACCAGCCGCCGGCAGCGTCGAGCCAGCTCCGGGACACTCGGGCGTGCCGGACGTTCGAACAGGGCGATGATCGACTGCGGCATGCCGAGTCCCGACACGATCTGGCGAACCGTGTCACCACCTGCGTACACCGGAGCTGCGGTTCCGTTGAATCGACCGGTCACGGTGGGAACTCGATCTCGGTCGACGAGGGCTGCAACCGGGGTGCATCCGGCATCGAACGCGCGCTCGACGACCAGATCTCCCTCGGCGAGGAACAACCCGGCACCCGCGTCGTCGCGCTTCTGAGCGCGATTCGCGAGACCGCGCTCGTTCAGCCGGAACTGAGCGAAGCGGGGATCGTCGGGGTCGTCGACGACGATGACGTCGGCGCTGTTCGACACGGTCGTCAGCTCCGGATCAGAAGTGGTACGGGTACGGGGACCAGTCGGCGTCGCGCTTCTCGAGGAAACTGTCACGCCCTTCGGCGGCCTCGTCGGTGCCGTAGGCGAGGCGGGTCGCTTCGCCGGCGAAGATCTGCTGGCCGACCAGGCCGTCGTCGATCAGGTTGAACGAATACTTGAGCATCCGCTGCGCGGTCGGGCTCTTCGCACAGACCTTGCGGCCCCACTCGAGCGCGGTCGCTTCGAGTTCGGCGTGGGGGACCGACTTGTTGACCGCACCCATCGCGACCATGTCGTCGGCGGTGTACTCGTCGCCGAGGAAGAAGATCTCGCGGGCGAACTTCTGGCCGACCTGTCGTGCGAGGTAGGCCGAGCCGAACCCCCCGTCGAAGCTGGCGACGTCGGCGTCGGTCTGCTTGAAGCGTGCATGCTCGGTCGAGGCGAGCGTCAGGTCGGCAACGACGTGGAGCGAGTGCCCACCGCCGGCCGCCCATCCGGGGACCACGCAGATCACGACCTTCGACATGAAGCGGATCAGGCGTTGCACCTCGAGGATGTGCAGGCGTCCGGCGCGCCCCGGCTCGATCGACGCAGCATCCTCGCCCTCGGCGTACTTGTAGCCGTCCTTGCCGCGGATCCGCTGGTCACCGCCGGAACAGAAGGCCCAGCCGCCGTCGCGCGGTGACGGCCCGTTCCCGGTGAGCAGCACGCAACCGACGTCGGTCGACATGCGTGCGTGGTCGAGTGCGCGGAACAGCTCGTCGACGGTGTGCGGGCGGAACGCGTTGCGGATCTCGGGACGATCGAAGGCGATCCGGACCACGCCCGCGTCGTTCGCGCGGTGATACGTGATGTCGGTGAAGTCGAATCCGGGAACCTCGGCCCAGGCATCGGCGTCGAAGATCTCCGACACCGGTCGGCTGTTGTCGTCTGTCATCCGTGCAGTCTGCCCGAGGCGCGCGGCGGAGTGGTCGACCGTGATGGTCTGCCCGCGGTCGCCGCACTAGTTTCGGCGCATGGCCTTCGCAGACGTCAACGGACAGCGGATCTTCTACGAGGACACGGGTGGTGACGGTCCTGTCGTGATCTTCTCCCATGGGTTCCTGATGGATCAGACGATGTTCGATCCGCAGGTCGCCGCGCTGCGCTCGACCCATCGGGTCATCACCTGGGACGAGCGGGGATTCGGCCAGACCGAGTTCGACGGCCAGGCGTTCACCTACTGGGATTCTGCCGACGACTGTCTCGGGCTGCTGTCCCACCTCGGGATCGAGCGGGCGGTGCTCGGTGGGATGAGCCAGGGCGGATTCCTGTCGCTGCGGGCCGCGCTGCGCTCACCGGGGCGCGTCGAGGGTCTGATCCTGCTCGACACCCAGGCGGGTGGCGAGGATCCGGCGGTCGCGGAGGGGTACCGCACGATGATCGACACCTGGGTCACGGTGGGTCCGATCGACGAACTCGCCGGGGCGGTCGCCGGCATCATCATCAACGAGCCGGAGACCAATGCCGCGTGGATCGCCAAGTGGCAGTCACGTCCGCACGAGCAGATGCGAGCCCCGGGTGACTGTCTCCTGGAGCGTGACGACATCACCGACCGGCTGTCGGAGATCACGTGTCCCGCACTCGTCGTGCACGGCACCGAGGACACGGCGATTCCGATGGAGCGTGCCGACGAACTCGCCGCTGGTCTCGTCGGCGCGGGCCCGGTCGTGGCGGTCGGAGGGGCACACGCGGCCAACCTGACCAATCCCGAGCCGGTCAACGCGGCCATCGTCGCGTTCCTCGCCGAGCTGCGCACGTGATCGGATCCGGCCGATGACCCGACTCCAGGTGTTCGGTGTCGAGGGACTCCCCGAGATCACCGAAGGGACCGATCTCGCTGCGCTGATCCACGCGGCGGCGTCGGCCCAGGGCGACCCGCTCGCCGACGGCGATGTGGTGCTCATCACGTCGAAGATCGTCTCGAAGGCCGAGGGGTGCACCGTCGAACTCGCCGATGTCGAACCGTCGGAGTTCGCGACCCGATGGTCGAAACGGTGGGACAAGGACCCGCGGGTCACCGAGATCGTCATGCGTGAGTCGAAGCGGATCATCCGCCAGGTCGGCCCTGTGCTGATCACCGAGACGCATCACGGCTTCTGCTGTGCGAACTCGGGGGTCGACCAGTCGTCGAGCGGTGCCCACGGTCGGATCCTGACGCTGCCGGTCGACCCCGATGGCAGCTCCCGTGCGCATCGCGCTCGGTTCGTCGAGCTCGGCGTCGACGTCGCGGTCATCATGACCGACACGTTCGGACGTCCGTGGCGGGAGGGACAGACCGACATCGCGATCGGCATCGCGGGGATGAATCCGCTGTACAGCTACATCGGTCAGCGTGATCCTCACGGTCACGAGTTCCACGTCCAGGAGATCTGCACCGCCGACGAACTTGCCGCCGCCGCGGAACTGGTCAAGGGCAACACGAGCCGGGTCCCGGTCGCCGTCGTGCGCGGACACGACTGGGACCGCGACGACGAGGCGAGCATGGCGCCCGTGCTGCGCGATTCCGAACGCGACCTGTTCCGTTGAGTCGGGACCGCTGAACGATGCCGCGCAACACCTCCTGGCCACCCGTGACGTTCGAACGTCTGACGTGGTTGATCGAGCAGGGTGGCGATGCCCGTCGGTCGACCGGTGGCGGTCGACGATACGACTCCGCCGTGGTGCCCGAGATCGGCGATGCCGAGATGATGCTCCCGTCGGAGTGTGCGCTGGTCTCGGAGGACGTGCGGACGGCCATCGCGGCGTTCGACCTGCGTGTCGGCGACACGCTGGCCCCACTCGAATCACTCCTCGTCCGGATCGAGTCGTCGGCATCGTCGCGGATCGAGAACGTCGCCGCCCCGGTTCCGGATCTGCTGATCGCGGAGATCGGCGACGACCAGGGGCGTTCGGTCGCCGATGTGATGGGCAATGTCGACGCGACCACGACGGCGATCGTCCTGGCCGACGACATCTCACCCGAGACGATCCTCGACATCCACCGGGCACTGCTCGGCTCGACGCACCCGGTACTCGCCGGCCGCTGGCGCAACGAGGCCGTCTGGATCGGCAGCTACTCCGGCGGCCCGCCCGAGGCCGAGTTCGTGCCGCCCTCGGTCGAGCGGATTCCCGCCGCGATCGAGGATCTGTGCGACTTCATGGCCCGCACGGACATGCCCGTGTTCATCCAGGCCATGGTGATGCACGCCCACTTCGAGACGATCCACCCGTTCGCCGATGGAAACGGTCGGGTGGGTCGGGCGCTCGTACACGCGCTGCTCCGTCGCGAGGGGCTCACCAAGGCGGCGACGCTGCCGATCTCGGCGGGAATCGTGTCGCAGAAGCACCGCTACATCGAGGCGTTGACCGAGTACCGGATGGGCGACTTCGTGCCGATCGTCGAGCTCGGGGCCGACGCGATGTTCGCGGCATTGCGGAACGCTTCGCATCTCTTCGACGACGTGGTCCAGATGCGGTCGCGGTGGCGTGAACGGACCGAGTCCTTCCGGTCGGACGCGTTGGTCCACCCGATCATCGACGGTCTCCTCAGCCACCCGGTGGTCGACACCGAGGTGCTCGAACCGATCCTCGACGCGAGCCCCGCCTCGATCCGACGGGCCCTGAACGATCTCGTCGACGGAGGCGTGCTCGAACCGATCGCGCGCGAGACCCCCGGTTCGCAACGCTTCGTGTGCCACGACATCGTGTACGCCCTCAACGCGTTCACGACCCGCTCGATCAACCCGTTCGGGCGCCACTGACGATCCGCAACGGCAGCGAAACGCCAGCGGGACATCAGACCCTCAGGTCAGCAGGTCGCGGGCGATTCCCCAGAAGTACTCGGCCGAGAGCCCGAGCGACTCGACGTCGATGCGTTCGTTGTGGCCGTGGAAGCGTGAGCCGAACGTTGCAAAGTCCATGCTCGGCGAGAAGAGCCCGGTGCCGTAGGCGGTGCGTCCACGGTCGCGGTAGAACCGGGCATCGGTCCCGCCGACCGTGAGCCCCGGCACGAGTTTCGCCCCCGGGTAGGCGATCTGGGTGTGCTTCTCGACCGATGCCCAGAGTGCGTTGTCGGGCCCGAACGGCGAGGTCGTCGCCGGCGAGTTCTGGATGTCGCTGACCTCGACGTGGTCGTAGAGGTCGCCGAGCGCGGCCCGGAGGTGCCCTTCGGCGCTCTCGCGGTCGCCGGGGACGGTCCGGATGTCGATCTCGAGGTCGATCACATCGGGAATGATGTTCGTCTTCTGACCGCCGTGCACCACGTTGGGCGAGAAGGTGGTGTGCGTGTGGGCATGACAGGTCCGCGCGACCGGGGTCGGCAGGGTGGCGATGGTGTCCCAGATCGCAGCCGGATCGAGCAGGCCTTCGCGAACCTCGTCGGACAGCGTCATCGAGTCGACCTGGGCCCTCCAGATGTCGTCGAGATCGGGGATCGGTCGATACTCGGTCAGTCGGCGAACGATCTCGGCGGCCTTGACGAGGGCGTTGTCGGCGCCGAACGGCATCGAGCCGTGGCCCGGTGTTCCACGCACCCGGAGGCGACGCCAGGCCATGCCCTTCTCGTTGACGTTCACGGTCACCTGGCGTGTGCCGTCGGCCGCCTCGTGTGACCATCCGCCGAGCTCGGTCAGGACGTAGTCGGCATCGATGTCATCCCAGTGGTGCTCGGCCATCCACTCGGCACCCCACACGCCACCGGCCTCCTCGTCGCCGACGCCGAAGAAGATCAGGTCGCCCTTCGGCCGGAATCCGGTGGTCGCGAGGTGGCGGAAGGCGACCGCCATCGACGACGTGAGGTTGAGCATGTCGATCGCTCCGCGCCCCCAGACCTCGCCGTCGATCAGATCGGCGCCGAACGGATCATTCCGCCACCCGGCAGGGTTGACCGGCACGACATCGGTGTGTCCCATCAGGCACAGGGACGGAGCATCGGGGTCCGATCCCTCGATCCGCGCGACCATCGAGTCGCGCCCTTCCCGCGGCGTGTAGGTCTGGATGTCGAGTCCGGTGCCCTCGAGGTACTGCTTGAGCACGTCCGAGCTGCGAGTCTCGAATCCGGAGTCGGCCGATCCGTCGTTGACGCACTCGTTGCGGATCAGTGTCTGCAGCAGTTCGGTGGTGGGACCTTCGAGCTCCGTCGCTGTCGCCATGCCCGAAACCTATCGCCACCCCTCCCAGCGGTGAGATGTGAGACGACCTGTCGGTCTCACATCTCATCGGAGCGGAGCGAGAGGTGGTTGCGGTGAGAGGTTTGGCGGAGGGGTCGACTCACATCTCACCGGAGGGTCAGTCGAGGCGGCGGAGGGCGACCTCGTCGTCGGGACGATCGACGAGGCGCGCGACCACATCGGTGACCATCACCCCGCCGTCGGAGACGATCACCGGGTTGAGGTCGAGTTCGTCCACGTTGCGCTGATCAGCGCAGAGCTGGGCGGCGAGGACGATCGCGTCCACCAGTGGCGACGAGTCGAGCCCGGCAGCCTCGAGCGCGCTTCCGACCTTCGTCTCGGTGAGCATCGCCGATGCGCTGGCGTGCGAGAGGGGAGCGAGCCGACTGGCCCGATCGTCGATGAGGTTCGCGTCGGCACCCCCGTAGCCGACCGAGACGATCACCCCGAGACGATCGTCGTGCTGGCAGTGGATGCGCACGTCGACTCCAGGGGAAACCATCGACTGGACCAGCAGGGTCGCGGCGTCTTCTCCGAGCGAGTCGACCATCGTGTCGACCGCTTCGGTCACGTCACTCGGAGAGCTGACGTCGAGCGCCACCCCCGCACGCGCCGACC
>NZ_JBAVYV010000346.1:0-16841 GCF_049588435.1 Ilumatobacter sp. | reverse complement strand
CGCCTCGACGCGTCTCATCCGCCGGCGCGCACCCGCGTCGCACGCATCGAAGCACTGCTGCGACACCCCGCCCGCTGACGTCGTCAGCGCTCGATCCGATGCTCGGGAGTCGACACGACTGATTCGGCCACACGTCGGAGACGGGGCACCGGCAGGTTGCGACGTGGCTGATGCCGGCGTGCGTCCTACGCCGTGATCGGAGCGACGCGGGCATCGAGCAGGCGCGCCAGGTCGTGCGGGGCGACCCCGATGTCGAGCCCCCGTCGTCCGCCGCTCACGTAGATCGTGTCGAACAGTTCGACCGATTCGTCGAGCACCGTTTGCAGCACCTTGCGCTGCCCGAGCGGACTGATTCCGCCGAGGACGTATCCGGTGATCCGCTCCGCCGCGACTGGGTCGCACATCACCGCCTTCTTCGCTCCGACGGAGGCGGCGGCGAGCTTCATCGACACCGTGCAACTGACCGGCACCACCACGACGACCGGGTCGCGCTCGTCGTCGACGGAGATCAACAACGTCTTGAACACCTGGTCCTCGGGGAGCCCGAGCGCCTCCGCCGCCTCACGACCGAAGTCGCGCAATTCGTCGCCGCGGTCGTATTCGTGCGCCGAGAATGACACACCCTCCCGCTCGAGCAGCACGATTGCCGGAGTCATGGCACCATCATCGCCGATGGCTGCCAGACTCGCCGGGTGCGTCTGTCCGTCGAGCCCTCAGTCCATCCCGACGATCACGATTTCCGACATTCGATCCGCGTGCGTTTCGTCGAGACCGATGCGATGGGCATCGTTCATCACTCGAACTACCTCGCCTATTTCGAGGAGGCCCGCGTCGCGTTCCTCGCGGACATCGGCCATCCGTTCACCGAATGGCGCGCCGACGGTCTGGAATCACCCGTCCTCGAATCGTTCGTCCAGTACCGCCAGCCGTGCCGTTTCGACGAGGTGATCACGGTGCACGTCACACTCGCGGCGGCGACGCGGGCCACGTTCCAGATGAGCTACCTCGTCACGGTCGGCGACGAGGTCCGCACGACCGGAGTCACCGTCCACGGCTGCACGACGCTCGAGGGTCGCCCGACCCGCCTTCCGGCGTGGCTCGTCGTACTCGCAAGCTCCTGAGCTCGGTCGGCGCGGTCCGACTCACATCCGTTGGGTGATGCCGCCGTCCACCACGAAGATCTCGCCGCTGGTGTACTTGTTGCGCAAGAGTGCCAGCACCGCCTCGGCACAGTCCGCCGGCGTGGCCGAGCGTGGCACCGGCGCGGTCGCAGCCACCGCTGCATGCATCGCATCCCAGTCGGCCGTCCAGCGGGTCGCGACGAGTCCCGGTGCGACGGCGTTCACGCGGATCGGACCGTAGGACTTCGCGAGCAGCACCGTCATCTGGTTCAACGCCGCCTTCGTCATCGAATACGCCATGGACGAGCCGACCGGGCGGATGCCCGCGATCGAAGTGATGTTGACGATGTTCGCGTCGTCGGAGTCGCGCAGGTGCGGGATCGCGTACTTCGTCAGCCACCAGGTGCCGAACACGTTGACGTCGAAGGTCATCTGGAAGATCTCGTCGGTGAGTCCATCGAGGTCGGCGTGGTCGATCGACGTCGTCCACCCCGCGTTGTTGACCAGGAAGTCGAGGCGGCCGTACTCGTCGATCGTGCGGTCGACCAGCGCCTCGCCCTGGGCCTGATCGGCGATGTCGGCTCGGACGTAGATCGACTCCCCGGGCAGCGAAGCCGACACCGATTCACCCAACTCGACCGACGATGCCGAGTTGACCACGACCTTCGCTCCGAGAGCGGAGAGTCGGCGAGCCGTCTCCTCACCGATTCCCGCGGACGACCCGGTGACGATCGCCACGCGCCCCTCGAACTCCGATCCGACCTCTGTTTCGCTCATCCCCCGAACGTACTCACCCGCATCCGACCCGCCCACGTCCCCATCCGGGTGTTTACGTTTGACCGGGTGTTTGCGTTGCTGAAAGTCCTGCAGAAACACCCGGATGGACGCAAACACCCGGTTCGGCGCCCTCGCCGGCGAGAAAGTGTGCGAACCTGAATGATGCCCCGATCGATCTCTCCGTGGACCGTGCTCGTCCACGGCGTCCCCGAGACGACCGCCATCTGGACGCCGCTGGTGTCCGCCCTCGAGGAGCGCGGCGTCACCGACATCCGACTGCTCTCGCCACCGGGTTTCGGCGCCCCGCTCCCCTCCGACTTCGCCGCCGAGGCGTCCGACTATCTCGGGTGGTTGATCGCCGAACTCGACGACCTGCGCGCCGAAGACGATCGACCGATCGACATCGTCGGTCACGACTGGGGTGCCGGCCACGTCTACGGACTCGCGGCCGAACGACCCGACCTCGTCCGATCGTGGGTTGCCGACATCGCCGGCCTCCTGCACCCGGACTACGGCTGGCACGATGCCGCCGTCGCGTGGCAGCAGCCCGACGTCGGCGAGCAGATGATCGAGATGATGGTCGCAACACCGGTCGAGGACCGGATCGCGTTGTTCATGGGGTTCGGGCTTCCCTCCGAGATCGCAGCGGAGCTTGCGCCCGCACTCGACGCCGACATGGGCCGCGCGATCCTCGCGCTCTACCGATCGGCCCGGGAGCCCGAACTCCAGGCCCTCGCCGATCGACTAGCAGCATCCGATCACGGCCCCGGTGCGGTCATCACGGCCACCGACGACAGCTACGTCGCAGCCGACCTCGCCACCCCGGTGGCCGAACGGCTCGGCGTGCCCGAGATCCGCCTCGATGGGCAGGGACACTGGTGGATGGTGAGCGATCCCGAACGCGCTGCCGATCGGCTGATCGCCTTCTGGTCCGGACTCTGAAGCGGGCGAAGCCGCATCCGCGTACCCTGGACGACATGACCCAGTTCGGACTCACCGACGATCAACAGGCAGTGCTCGACGTGGCCGATCGCTTCGGTCGCAACGAGCTGTTTCCGCTCGCCGAGAAGATGGACAACGACGAGTGGTGGCCACCGGAGCTGATGGCCAAGCTCGGGGCGAACGGACTCCTCGGTGCGACGGTTCCCGTGGAGTACGGCGGCGCGGGAATGGGGATGCTCGAGTCCGGCCTCGTCCTCCAGGGGTTCTCACGATGGAACCACGCATTCGGTCTCTCGTGGGTCGCGCACGACAACCTCTGCGCCAACAACATCTACGCGAACGGCAACGAGGACATCCGCACGCGGTTCCTCCCGAAGCTCTGCTCGGGCGAGTGGACCGGTTGCCTCGGGTTGACCGAACCCGGTGCCGGATCGGATGCGCTCGGTTCGATGCGGACCACCGCCGTGCGCGACGGCGACACGTACATCGTCAACGGGTCGAAGCTCTACATCACCAACGGGCCGGTCGCCGACGTGTGTCTGCTGTACGCGAAGACGACTCCCGACTCCGGGTCGAAGGGCATCACCGCGTTCGTCGTCGAGTGCGACACGCCCGGGTTCAACGTCGCCCAGAAATTGGTGAAGATGGGATTCCGTGGGAGCCAGACCGCGGAGCTGCACTTCGACGACATGGTGATCCCGGCCGAGAACATCGTCGGTGAACTCGACCAGGGGCACAAGGTCGTGATGAGCGGCCTCGACATCGAGCGGGCGATGATCGCGGCGATCAACGTCGGGATGTCGGAGCGAGCGCTCGAACTGTCCGTCGAGTTCGCCGGGACACGCGAGCAGTTCGGTCAGCCGATCGGGTCGTTCCAGATGATCCAGTCACGCCTCGCCGACATGTACGTGTGGGTCGAGACGATGAAGACGTTCATGTGGCAGGTCCTCGCCGAGTCGGACGAACTCGGACATGACGACGCCGGCCGTGGAGAGATCCACGCCCGATCCGCCGCGGCCGTGATGTATGCCGCGAACATGTGCAACCAGGTCCTCGACAACGCCGTCCAGATCCACGGCGGCAACGGCTACATCTGGGAGACCGAGATCAACCGGCTGTTCCGCGGCACCAAGTTGCTCGAGATCGGCGCCGGCACGACCGAGGTCCGCAAGATGATCATCGCCGGCCACCTCCTCAGCGTCTGAACATGCACGTTCGTGCCAGGCACCAACGTGCATCTCGCTCGCAGGTCGCTGACGACTACAGGAAGAGTTTGTAGGCGGGGTTGTCGGTCTCGTCCCAGGATCGGTAGCCGAGTTCGTCGAGGAACACGGTGAACGTCGCTCGGTCCGACTCCGGGACCTGCATGCCGACGAGCACCCGGCCGCTGTCGGATCCGTGGTTGCGGTAGTGGAACAGCGAGATGTTCCAGTCGGGTTCCATCGCCCGGAGGAACCGCATCAGGGCACCGGGGCGCTCGGGGAACTCGAAGCGCAGCAACAGTTCGTCGGACGCGAGGGGTGACTTCCCGCCGACGAGGTGACGGAGGTGGACCTTCGCGAATTCGTCGTCGGTGAGGTCGAGCGTCTCGAAGCCGTCGGAGCGGAAGATGTCGGCGACCTCGTCGGCCTCGAGACGTGACCGCACGCTCACGCCGACGAAGACATGGGCGTCGCGCTCGTCGCTGATGCGGTAGTTGAACTCGGTGACGTTGCGGTCGCCGACAAGTTCACAGAAGCGTCGAAAGCTGCCGGGTCGTTCGGGAATCGTGACCGCGAACACCGCCTCACGCCGCTCACCGATCTCGGCTCGTTCGGACACGAATCGCAGACGATCGAAGTTCATGTTCGCTCCACAGGCGACCGCAACCAATGTCTCGGACTCGACGCCGGTCTCGCCGACGTACTTCTTCATCCCGGCGATCGCCAGCGCACCCGCCGGCTCGAGCAGCGTGCGGGTGTCCGTGAAGACGTCCTTGATCGCGGCGCACGTCTCGTCGGTGTCGACGATCAAGATGTCATCGACGTGCTTGCACACCAGGCGGAACGTCTCCTCCCCCACGGCCTTGACCGCCGTTCCATCGGAGAACAATCCGACGTCGGCCAGTTCCACGCGCTCGCCGGCGTCGACCGACCGCGCCATCGCATCGGAGTCCACGTGCTGGACGCCGATGACCTTGATGTCGGGCCGAACCCGCTTGACGTACGCGGCGATCCCGGCGATCAATCCGCCGCCGCCGATGGCGACGAAGATCGCGTGGATCGGGCGGCCGTGCTGACGGAGGATCTCCATCGCGATCGTTCCCTGGCCGGCGATCACGTCGGGGTCGTCGAACGGGTGGACGAACGTCAGGTCCTGCTCGACCCTCAACTCCTGCGCTCGGACGTACGCGTCGTTGTACGAGTCGCCGTGCAGCACGATCTCGGCGCCACGCGCGGCGACCGCGTCGACCTTGAGCTGCGGGGCGGTCGTCGGCATCACGATGACAGCGCGACATCCGAGTTCATTGGCGGCGAGCGCGACGCCCTGGGCATGGTTTCCCGCGGATGATGCGATCACTCCTCGTCCCAGCTGGTCGGCATCGAGGTGGGCCATCTTGTTGTACGCCCCGCGGACTTTGAACGAGAACACCTGCTGGAGATCCTCGCGCTTGAGCAGGACGCGGTTCCCGAGTCGTCGGGAGAGATCGGATGCCGGCTCGAGCGGCGTCTCGATCGCCACGTCGTACACCCGTGCATTGAGGATGCGCGGCAGATAGTCGATCTCGCCGACGTCGTCCGGCGTGTGCTCGAGTCGTTGCTCTTCGGGATCCGACGTCATCGGTTCAGTCTGGCCGCTCATCCGTGCGAGTGCCCGGACGGTCCTTCACTAGTTTCGACGTACATGAAACTCGGACTCGCTTTCGCCAACACCGGACCCTTCGCCGAAGCGGAAGGTGTCGTTCAGATGGCCGTCGCCGCCGAACAGGCCGGCGTCGAGTCGGTGTGGACGGTCGAGCACGTCATCTGGCCGAGCACGTACGACTCCGCATACCCGTACTCACCGACAGGAAAGATGCCCGGCGACAAGACGTCGTCGATCCCCGATCCGCTCGTGTGGCTCGCGTTCGTCGCCGCCCACACCACGACGCTGCAGCTCGGGACCGGCATCGTGATCCTCCCGGAGAGGAATCCAGTCGTCTTCGCCAAGGAGGTCGCAACGCTCGATCGGCTGTCCAAGGGCCGGATGCAGCTCGGGATCGGCGTCGGCTGGCTCGAGGAGGAATTCGACGCCCTCGGGATCTCGTGGGCACGGCGAGGCGCACGCACCGACGACTACGTCCACGCGATGCGCGCGCTGTGGGGAAGCGATGACGCCTCGTACGACGGAGAGTTCGTGTCCTTCGAGGACGTGTCGTCGAACCCGAAGCCGGCCAACGGCACGGTTCCGGTCGTGATCGGTGGTCACTCGGCGGCCGCTGCCAAGCGCGCCGGCCGGCTCGGCGACGGCTTCTTCCCCGGAAAGGGGTCGATCGCCGAACTCACCGAGATGATCGACATCGTCCGCCAGACGGCAGCGGCGCACGATCGAGATGCCGATGCGATCGAGATCACGGCCGCACATCCCGGCCTCTTCGGCGACGATCCGGTCGGCGCTGCTCAGGAGCTCGACTCGCTCGGTGTCACGCGCACGATCGCCCCCGCATTCATGCTGCTCGGGAGCGAAGGTGTGGAGGCGAAGGCCACCGAGTTGGCCGAGAAGATCATCGCCCCCATCGCCAACATCTGACCGACCAGCCACGGTCACCACCACCCAGGTCCAGCACCACCCACCGCGCCCCCGTTCTCGTGAACTCTTCCGGCGCTCCGTGCGCGAACAGTTCACGAGAACGTCGATGACGGCGGCGCCCGCAGGGGGCGGATCGACGGGTCGGTGACCGTGTGGGACACTGCGGGATGAACCTCGAGCAGGTCATGCTCCCGGTGATCCGGGCGGTCGGATCCAGGCCCCGTCTTTCCGCCCAACTCTTCCGATTCGCGAAGTGGGGCAACCCGTACGCGCCCGACCGTTTCAGCTGGCCGTACCCGATGTACGACACGATGACCGCCGACGGTCCGGTGGTCTACAGCCGCCCCTACCAACAGTGGTTCGTGTCCGGCTACGACGAGGTCCTCGCGGTTCTGAGGTCACCGAACTCGAGTACGGCTGCACTCGCCGAGAGGATGCTCTCCCTGTCGCCGTACACGAAGCTGACCGACACGGCGACCGAGAATTTCCGTCGCTGGCTGCTCGTCACGGACCCCCCGACCCACACCCGACTCCGCGCCGCAGTCAGCCGCGCGTTCACCCCGAACCGGATCGCCGGGTATGAACCGCGGATCCGTCAGATCGTCGACGACCTCCTCCTCGACATTGCCGACGATCCGGCACCCGATGTGGTTCCGGGCTTCACCGCTGCGATGCCGATCGATGTGATCGCGTCGATCCTCGGACTCCCGACCGACGACTGGGAGTGGCTCCGCGCGTCGTCCGCCGAAATCGGTCGAATGCTCGAGGCGATGGATGCGTTCGACCCCGCCAGCATGAACCGCCGATTCGACGAGCTGCAACGGCGGTTCGATGCATTGATCACCGAACGCCGAGTGGCCCCGCGCGACGATCTGATCTCGGTGCTGGTCACGGACGAGAGCGAACTCTCCGACGACGAGGTCGTGTCGATGATCTCGATGCTGATGTTCGCCGGGCACGAAACCACCACGGGCCTGATGGGGAACAGCATCGTTGCGCTCGCCCATCATCCCGAGCAGCGAACCATGCTCCGCTCACAGCCCGGCCTGATCACCAACGCGATCGAGGAGCTGCTGCGCTTCGACACGACGGCACAGTTCACGGGGCGCAACACGACCGGGCCGATCGAGGCGGGTGACGTCACGATCCCCGGTGGATCCAACGTCGCGGTGATGGTCGGAGCAGCGAACCGCGATCGGCGTCGATGGCCCGATGCCGATGTGCTGCGACTCGATCGACCCGACCCGAAACCGATCTCGTTCGGCCACGGCATCCACCACTGCCTCGGCTCAGCACTCGCACGACTCGAGATGCGAGTCGGACTTCCCGCGTTCCTCGAATCCCTCGGCGACTACAGGGTCGATGACGACGAGGTGGAGTGGAAACGATCGCACACCCTGCGCGGTCCCACGCGCCTGATCGTCCGCCGGCCGACCTGATCGCCAGCAGACCCAGCGCTGCGACCACCCGCAGCGACCCAAGGATCTTCTCGACGCCATTCCGTCTCAGCTGCTGATACGAATCGGGGTCGAGAACGCTCGTGGCCCACCTGAATCCGACGCCGGCAGGGCCAGCTCGATGCGGGCGGCACCACGGTAGGCGCGGATGATGAGGTGTCGCGTCAGCCCTTCGCGCGGCCGGTGTAGCCGAAGAGCTTGCCGGCGACCTTGCGCATCTGGATCTCGTCGGAGCCCTCGGTGATCCGATAGCGGCGGTGGTGCCGGTAGATGTGCTCGAACGGCATCGCCCGGTTGTAGCCCTGACCGCCGCACGTCTGCATCGCCTGGTCGGCGGCGTTGCAGCAGAACCGGTTGGCGCGGTAGTTGCACATCGCGACCTTGTCGGTGATCTCCATGTGGTCGATTCCGGCGTCGAGCTGCCAGGCGGTCTTCTGGATCAACGCGCGCAACATCTCGGCCTCGGCGGCGAGGTCGGCGAGCGGGAACTGGATCGCCTGGTTCGTCGAGAGCCGCTTGCCGAACGTCGTGCGTTGGTTGGCGTACTCGACCGCGACGTCGATGCAGTGCAGCCCGGCGCCGAGCGACGACGCGGCCTGACGAATCCGGTTCTCGTGAACGAACAGTTGGGCCGTCTGCAGCCCGAGGCCCTCCTCGCCGAGGATGTCATCGTTGCTGACGCGGACCTCGTTCAGCTTCACGTGCGCGTGGTCGGTCGGCATGTTGAACGTCCACATGAACTCCTCGACGCTGAACCCGTCGGCATCGGTCGGCGTGATGAAGCACGTGATCCCGCGACCGTCGCCGGGCTCGCCCGAGGTGCGGGCAAAGATGTAGTCGTGGGTCGCGTGGTGCAGCCCGGTGTTCCAGTACTTCTCGCCACTGATCACCCATTCGTCACCGTCGCGCACCGCGGTCGTCTCCATCCACGTCGCGTCGGATCCGTGGAGTGGCTCGGTGAGACCGAATCCGATCCGGGCGGTTCCGCCGAGCATCTTCGGGATCCACTCGGCCTGCTGCGCCTCGGACCCGTACTTCTCCATCATCAGCACCGTGACGAGGTTGCCGACGATCGAGCTCTCGTTCTGCAGGTCGTTGTGCAGACCCAGCCCCTTGCGGGCGAGGTGCTCGCGCACGATCGCCATCTCGAGGTTGCCGCCGTTCTTGCCACCGAAGCGCTCCGGGAGCTGGTGTCGGTAGAAGCCGGCTTCGTCGGCAGCGACGCGCATCCGACGCAGCAGCGCCTCCCACTCGGCGTTGGGGAGCCCGTCGCGATCCCAGTCGGTACGCGAGTCCTCGCGGCGATGGTCGAAGAACCGGATGTTGTCGTCCTCCTCCTCCATCGGCTTGATCGTCGACTCGATGAACGCGTCGAGATCGGCGAGCAACTGTTGGGTTGATTCGGGGATGGAGAAGTCCATGCGCCGACCGTAGCGAGACGCCGCGTGCCACCTCTGACGGAGCCGACGGAGCAACCTGGGCACGCCACGCACGACAGCGAAGGGGCATACGAAATCCGGCCCGGCGCGGCTTTGCTACGGTCCGTCGCGTCGAAGGAGCACCTACATGTTCACCATGGCCAATGTCACCCGCACCCACGCGGCCGAACGTCCTGACAAGCCCGCACTGATCTGCGACGACCGGACGCTGACCTACGGCGAACTCGACGCCGAGAGTTGTCGGGTTGCCCAGGCGCTGCTCGCAGCCGGCGTCGGGTCTCAGGATCGGGTCGGGTTCATCGGAAAGAACATCACCGAGTACTTCACGCTCTGCTACGGAGCCGCCAAAATCAACGCCGTCCCCGTTGCCGTCAACTGGAGACTCGCGCCACCCGAGATGTCGTACATCCTCGACAACGCCGACGCCAAGGTCGTGCTCGTCGAGGGAGAGTTCCTCGGCCATCTCGACAAGATGGATTTGCCGCGCAACCCGCTGATCGTCGAGATGAACGGGAGCGGTGCGAACACCACGTACGGCGACTGGATCGACGGACAGCCCACCGAGGACCCGAACCACCCGTCTGCTCCCGATGACACTGCCACGCAGCTCTACACCTCCGGGACCACCGGTCTGCCGAAAGGAACCGAACTCACCAATCGGAACTTCGACGCGATTATCGGTCCGGTCAGCACGATGCTCGGCGTGGACGCGGACAGCGTCATGCTGCACATCTTGCCGATGTTCCACATCGGCGGCAGCGGGGTCTCAGGCGTCGGACTGTTCAACGGAGCGACCAACGTCGTGCATCGCGACGTCGACCCGGCCCGGATCTTCGCCGACATCCCGGGCCATCAGGTGACCGCGAGCTTCATGGTCCCGGCGCTTCTCCAGGTGCTCCCGATGATTCCGGGAGCATCGGATGTCGACTTCTCGTCGCTCCAGACGATCCTGTACGGGGCCTCCCCGATCACCGAGGAAGCGCTCGTCGCGTCGATGGCGCTGCTCAAGTGTCCGCACGCCCAGGTGTACGGGCTCACCGAGACGACCGGTGTCGTCACCTGGCTTCCTCCGGAGGACCACGATCCCGGCGGGCCGCGGGCCAAGCTCCTGCGCTCGGCCGGCAAACCCGTCGACGGAGTCGAGCTGCGGATCGTGGACGACGCCGGCCACGACCAACCGGTGGGCGAGGTCGGTGAGATCTGGGTCCGAACGCACCAGAACATGAAGGGCTACTGGCGAAACCCGGACGCGACCGCGGAAGCGTTCCCGGAAGGGCGCGCCGAGGACGGCCTCGGCTGGTTCAGCACCGGCGACGCCGGATACATGGAGGACGGCTATCTGTTCATCCACGACCGCGTCAAGGACATGATCGTCTCGGGCGGGGAGAACGTGTATCCGGCCGAGATCGAGAATGCGATCATCTCCCACCCCAGTGTTGCCGATGTCGCCGTGATCGGCATTCCGAGCGAACGGTGGGGCGAGACACCGCTGGCTTTGATCGTTCCTGCCGAAGGTGCCGACCCGACGCAGGACGAGATCATCGCGCACTGCGCGGAGCGCTTGGCACGGTTCAAGCTCCCGTCGACCGTCGAGCGGATCGACGCCATCCCGCGCAATCCGTCCGGCAAGATCCTCAAGGTCGAACTGCGCAAGCCGTACTGGGCAGGACGCGACCGCTCGGTCAACTGAACGGACACCGCCGGCAGATGTGCTCGTCGGACGCGACACCGGGCGACCTCACCGGCGTCGCAAGCTCGCTGCTATCGTCCCGCCGGCCCGCGCCCGACCAGGAACGAGACTCTCCGTGAGAAAGATCATCGTGTCGGCCGCGTTGGCGATCGCCGCGGCGGCGTTCATCGCCACTCCAGCGCAGGCACAGGAGGCCCAACCGTCGCCGGAGCAGGAGTTGGTCGAGAAGTACGCGCCGATCGTCTACCTGAAGGCGCAGGACTCGCCGTGTGACACCGAAGGCGAGCCGTACGCTCCACAGGCGGTCGACATCGTGCTCGACAATCCCGACATCGTGCTGCGCCAGGTCGGCAACGACGATCCGGTCATCGACCACGCGCCATCCGCCGCAGATCTGTACGGGCGCAGCGAGGGCTTCTACCTCGACTTCCCCGGGAGTGCTCTCGCCCCCGGCTGCATCTACGAACACGATTTCGACCGGTACACCGGCACCGTGACCGGTGAGCGCGAGCCGGTCGTCTACGGCCACATCACGACGCAGGAGGGCGAACCGGACAAGCTCGCCGTGCAGTACTGGTTCTACTGGTACTACAACGATTGGAACAACAAGCACGAGGGCGACTGGGAAGGCATCCAGCTGCTCTTCGATGTCGGCACCGTCGAGGAGGCGCTCGCCACCGACCCGACGAGCACCGGCTACGCCCAGCACGAAGGTGGCGAGCGGGCCGACTGGGACTCGGCGAAGTTGGCTCGCGAAGGCACGCATCCGGTCGTGTACCCCTCGAGCGGTTCGCACGCCAGCTACTACGGGTCCGCGCTGTACCTCGGACGAAGCGCGTCGGAAGGTTTCGGCTGCGATTCGACCGATGGTCCGTCGCTGCGAACGGAACCGGGCGTCGTCCTGCTTCCCGCCACGGCATCGGGACCCGACGACGAGTTCGCATGGATCGAATTCGACGGCCGCTGGGGCGAGCGACAGTCGGGTCCGTTCAACGGCCCGACCGGCCCGCAGGACAAGGAACGCTGGACGAGCCCGGTCGACTGGCACGACAGCCTCCGCACGAGCAGCGCCGTCGTTCCCGCTGGTGACCGCCAGGGCGAATCGATCGTCAACACATTCTGCGATGTCGTCGAACGG
This sequence comes from Ilumatobacter sp., assembly GCF_049588435.1. Lineage (GTDB taxonomy): Bacteria > Actinomycetota > Acidimicrobiia > Acidimicrobiales > Ilumatobacteraceae > Ilumatobacter_A. The sequence goes on along the minus strand of NZ_JBAVYV010000346.1, from coordinate 4,509 downwards.
GGATCGGGCGCACTGATCACCATGAAGACGTCACCGCTGCGCCTCGTCGCCACCCTGGGGATACTGCTGCTCCTTGCGAACTGGTTCGCCAGAAGAACGGTCTGGAACAAGGTCGACGCGCTGCCGATGATCGCTCGACGCCGAGCCGGCCAGATCATCCGCGCTGCGGCGGGTTCGTACCGGCGGCGCGCCGGTGTGTTGATCACGATCGGGCTCGTCTATCTCCCGGTTGCGGTCCTGGTCAGCGCGGTCGGCGCGCTGATGCAGCGGATCCCGTTCGTGAAGAGCGTGACAGCGCTCGCCGGGAACGCAGCCGACACCAGCCTGCTGTTCGCTCTGCTCGCCGGAGGATTCGCGAACCTGCTCGCGTTCACGGCGGTCAATGCGATGGTTGCGGCCTACTACGACCTGCTGAGCGACGATCAGCCGGCCACTGGAATGGACGCCGTACGACGCGCCTGGTCGTGTGCACCCCAATTGTTCGAGGGCTTCCTGCGCGCGTTCCTGATCGTCGCCGTGCTGCTCGTCAGCGTGATCGGGATCCCGTTCGGCATCTGGTATCTCATCCGTTTCCAGTTCCTGGCGCAGGCGGTCGTCACCGAGGACCGGACCGGAAGGGATGGACTCGCTCGGAGCAGCGAGTTGATCCGCGGGCGCTGGTGGCACACCGCGATCATGATCGGGCTGTTCAATCTGCTGGTGGGTGCGTCAGGAGCGATCGTCGGGCTGTTGCTGCTCGTGCTCGTCGCCGGGATCCCGCTCTGGTTGTTCTCGGGCCTGGTGACGCTCGTGTACTCCCTGATCGTGCCGCTCGCTGCGGTCGCACAAACGTTGCTGTTCGGCGACGCCGTCGCGGAGGAACGCGAGCGGTCGTCAGCGCACGAGGACGCGGACAGCATGGTGCCCGCCTGACGGGAGCGGCAAGGCGTCGCCGTCAGGCGACGGCGAAGTGCGGCCCGCGCGACGTGTCGAGGTCGGTGGAGGGCGGGAACGCCCCGCGCAGGTACCACGGTGCCGAGAACGGCTTCCAGGTTCCGGCCGGTTGAGCGAGCCGGTCGGCGATCACGGTGATCGCAGCAGCATTGAACCCGAGCCCGCAGTGGCTCCCGAAGACCCGAACGTTTTCGCTGGTCGGTGCACGCCGCACCAGGCATGCCTGCCAACTGACCACGCCATCGGTCTGCGTGTAGATCGACGTCGACGGCACGGGCAGCAGCGGGCGGCCGGACTCGCGCGTCGGCCGATCGAACTCGGGTGAGTGATACTTCCGCAGCGTCTCGAACATCGGTTGTGCCGTTGACGAATCCGCCGCGATCATCTGGATCGGGCTTCCGAGCGTGATCACCTGGCGCACCTCGGTCGGGCGTGCTCGTGCGAGTTCTCGCCCGTAGATCCCTCCGAGGCTCCATCCGACGATCGACACGGGTTCGCCGCGCCGTTGGTGCGCTCGGTCGAGCCGGTCGACCAGACCTTCGAGGATGCGGCTCGTCGGGCCGACGTTGACGCCCAGTCCCCACCCGTAGGTGCGGTATCCGAGACGCTTCAGCAGGTCACGCAGCGGGGCGGTCGAGCGGTCACTCGCCGAGAACCCCGGGAGCACCAGGACCGGGTGCCCGTCGCCCTTCGGCAGGCGGCGCAGAGCCGGCAGGAGCGCGGACATCTGTGCCCGCTCGTACACCGCTCGGACCTCCATCGCCGCCAACAAGGGCGAAGGTGCAGAGATGTTGTCGCTCACGGCAGGACCCGTTCACTTCCTGGCCACACGTCGGGGTGCGGGCCGATGTCGTGTTCGCACCCTACCGGGAGGGCGACTTCGTGGCCGTCGACCGCTTCGCTGCCGGCTTCTTGCTCGCCGACTTCTTGCTCGCCGATTTCTTGGCCGGCGACTTCTTGGCGGCAGACTTCTTGGCCGCAGGCTTCTTGGCCGCAGGCTTCTTGCTCGCCGATTTCTTGGCCGGCGACTTCTTCGCCGCCCGCTTCTTCACCGCCCGCTTCTTCGCCGCGGGCTTCGTCTGTGCGCCGACCGAGGCGGCGTCGGCCACCCCCTGCTGACGGGCCAGTCGCGCGGCCACCTCGGGGTTCCGCGGCGGCCGTGGCTCCACGCCGAGTCCACCGCGGCGCATGGAGGGAGCCTCCTGCGCCACCGCCCACTCCGCGCCGGTGGCCTCGAACAGCCGGGCGATCTCGTCGACGTGGAGGTCGACCAGATCCCAGAGATCGGGGACCAGCTCCCGATCGGAGATCAGCCCGATGTCGAGTCGGTCCTCGTAGCTGTGCACCGTGATGTTGAGCCCGACACCGTCCGAGATCGTCGACACGGGGATGTACGCATCGAGTTTCGCTCCAGCGAAATAGAGCGGATCGCGGGGTCCCGGCACATTCGAGATCACGACGTTGATCGGAGAGTTCACCCGATCGGCCAACTTGAGTCGACCGACGAGACGAATCGCGGACGCTGCGATCACCGGCGATGTGAGCTGCGACGCCTCCATCATCGCCTCGGCCGGCAACAGCTCGAATTGGCGCTTTGCCGCCTTCATGGCGTCCCGGCACCGTGCGACTCGTTCGATCGGATCGTCGCAGTTCGTCGGGAGTTCAGCGATGATCGCCGAGACCCGGTTCGTCCAGACGTCTTCCTCGTCACCGGTCCGGATCGAGACGGGGACCATCGCGCGCAACGGCTCGTCGGGCAGCACGTCGTGCATCAGCAGGTATTCCCGGAGCGCGCCAGCGCACATGGCCATCACGACATCGTTGATCGTGCCGCCGGTGGCATTCTTCAGCACCTTGACGTTCTCGAGTGCGACCGAACGCATCGCGAATCGTCGATTCGGGGTGACCGACGCATTCCACGGGGTCGGCGGGGCAGGGCTCAGCGGGATCGACACGCTGTCCTCCGCCGATCGCGAACGGTCGTCTCCCGGCGTCACGAGTGACTTGATCGCGTCACGGGCCTGACTCGCGGCACCGCTCACGCTGTCGACACCGGCGGCCTCGGCGAGTTGTCGCACGACCTTGAGTTGCAGGCGCGCCGCCTTCACCGGGTTCTTGACGAGATGCTGCACCGTCGATGTCAGGAGATCGATGTCGCGAGGGACCTCCTCGCCCTGCCAGGCAACGGGCTCCAGCGCGAACTCCGCATCCGGCGATGCCTCGGTCATCATCTTGAGCATGATCACGCCGGACGCTCCGTCGATCGTCGCGTGATGGGTCTTGGAGAGCATCGCCCATCGTCCGTCGGCCAGGCCCTCGATGACGTAGACCTCCCAGAGCGGCCGACGCCGATCCATGTGGCGCCCGACGATTCGTGCCACCTGCTCGCTCAGTTGATCGGCGGCGCCCGGAGGGGCGAGACCGAGGTGGCGGACGTGATAGTCGAGATCGAAGTCCGGGTCGTCGATCCAGTACGGGTGGTCGAGCCCGAACGGGACCTCCACGAGACGGCGTCGCATCGGCTCGAGGTGATCGACCATGATGCCGAACCGCTCGTACACGTGCTCGAACGGCTCGAAGTCAGGGGATGGACGCTCGTAGATGGCCAGCCCGTTGACATGGCCGTACGTGTTCGGCGTCTCCATGTACAGGAAGCTCGCATCGATCCCGGTGAGTTGCTTCATGGCATTCCCTTCACATCGCTGATGTCGGATTGTCTCGGATGATCTCGGATGGTGTGACCGACGTCATCTTGCCTCAGAACCGAGGTAGGCGGCGAATGGGCTGGTCAGAGGATCGTGACGACGCCGGTGTTGCCGTCGACTTCGATTTCGGCACCGTCGGGAATCGACCGGGTCGCACCGACGGCGCTCACCACACACGGGATGCCGAGCTCCCGGCTGACGATCACCGCGTGGCTCATCGTCGCACCGACGTCGACGACGACCGCCTCGGCTGCGAGGAACAACGGCGTCCACGACGGATCGGTGATCGGCGCCACGAGCACGTCGCCCTGTCCGAGATCGCCGGGATCACCCGCATCGAGCACGACCCGCGCCCGCCCACGGGCGACGCCAGGGCAGCCCGCGATCCCCTGGATCGATGCCCCGGATGCGAGGATCTCGCCGGTTCCGCTGCGGCTCTCCCAGGTTTCGACCGCAGGCACCGACCCGTCGACGACGAACGGCGGGATCAGATCGGCCAGCCGTCCGTGCAGTTCGGCACGCTGCTCGATGATCTCGCTGAACTCGGCGGGTGCGTCGAGGTATCGCTCGAACTCGCCGACGTTGAGCAGGCAACTCTTCCACCGCTCGCCCACGCCTCCGATCTCGGCGGTCCGATCGTGCATCGCCCGTTGGGCTCGCCGCACGGAGTGAATCGCCTTGATCACCGTCGTCTTCGAGCGTTCACGCGCCTGGCTGAACAGGACGGTGGCGGCGTAGGCCTTGTCGAACTGGAACCGATCGATCGGATTGAGCGCGCTGCGCACGGTCGCGACGGCATCCTCACGATCGGCCGCGAGCCGGGCGGCTGACGCCGTGGGTGCGTGACTCGGGTCGGCCGCGCGCATCGCGT
>NZ_JBAVYV010000345.1:0-1951 GCF_049588435.1 Ilumatobacter sp. | reverse complement strand
TGCCGGTGGCCGCACCGTCGAGGTCGCCGCCGGCGACGTCGGTGGCCAGGTGCTTGCGGCAGGCCTCATCGACGAGGTGCGCATGGACGTCGTACCCGCCGTGCTCGGGTCCGGCAAGCGCTACTTCGGATCGGTCGACGCGCAGCACCTGTTGGAGGATCCTGACATCGTGATTCAGGGCAACCGGGTACTTCACCTGCGCCATCGCGTGCGCCGTTGACCGATCCCTCGAGATGGCCGCCGAGGTGCTGACCGACGCAAAGCGGTCGGGCGCCGACTGGGGCAACTCGATGATGCGCAACGGCGCCAATCGGTCCCAAGTCACCTGAGGTTCCGTTCTAGGTGTAGGCCGCGCCGACGTGCCTGCTTGCGTGAAGGCAACTTGCGCGAGAGCGACGCGCGAGCGCGACCTCGGGTCCTTACCGATTCGGCGTTGCGGCGCTCAGCTCTCGCGTACGGAACCGCGTCACATAACACTCGGCCCCTCGGCTGTCTTGGGTGCCCGTAAACGCCGGCTCGAGGGCGAGCAGAACAACGGAGCCATGCATCTCGTTGTCAAGCACAGAACCGGCAGGGAGGATGGTTGGTGGGTGCACCGGATGTGCGTGGGGCTCGATCACCGTTGAGCTTTCCACGTAGGTTCGGCGTCGTTCCCGACCTGGTCTGACTCGTGAACCGGCTGACGCTTTGCTGTCTTCAGAATGACTGGTCGGCCGTGTTCGGGAACGGCACCCACCGGTCGGGCGACGACTGAACTCGAGTACTGCTGGAACAGTTCTCGCAGCGATGCCGCCGTCCCGGCAGGTGCGTGCCAACCCATTCACAGCTACTGAAAAGGGATGGCAATGACCATCGTAGAGAATCCCACGATCACCGTCACCGGCGGCATCGACACCCATTCCGAGTTCCACGTCGCAGCCGCCGTCGACACCAACGGCGGCGTCCTCGGCGTCGAAACGTTTGACACCACCACCCACGGCTACCGCGAACTCGTCGCGTGGCTCGCAGGCTTCGGAACCATTCGCCTGGTCGGAGTGGAAGGAACTGGCTCCTACGGCGCTGGCGTGTGTCGGCATCTGGTCGGCAAAGGCATCGCGGTCGTCGAGGTCGACCGACCCAACCGACAGGCCCGACATCGCGCCGGCAAGACCGACTCCATCGACGCAATCGCAGCAGCCCGAGCAGCGCTGACCGGCACGGCGACGGGTGTCCCGAAGTCGCGGACCGGCAAGATCGAAGCAATCCGGGTGATCATGGTCGCTCGACGGTCGGCGGGCGACGAGTGGATCTCGATCATCAACCAGATGCGCCACCTCGTGTTCTGCGCGCCCGATGAGATCCGCGCTCGCTTCCTCGATCTGTCGCCAATCAAGTTGGCTCGCACGTGCGCAACGTTGCGACCGAGGCGAAGCGATGACGACATCGTGAGGTTCACCACCTTGTCGACGCTGCGGGAGCTGGGCCGCCGGGCGTTGTTCGTTCGCGAGCAGAAGGACCGGTTGAGCGCTGAGATGCGTCCGCTGATCAACGAGTTCGCACCCGCGCTGATCGAGATGAAAGGTGTCGGCTACGACACCGCCGCCAAGCTGCTGATCGCTGCCGGTGACAACCCACACCGCATCCGTTCCGAAGCTGCGTGGGCGCACCTCTGCGGTGTTGCGCCGATCCCGGCGTCGTCGGGCAAGACCCAACGCCACCGCTTGAATCGGGGCGGGAACCGGCAGGCGAACTCTGCGATCTACCGGATCATGCTGACCCGCATGGCCAACGACGAACGCACCCGCAACTACATCGCCCGGCGCAGCAGCGACGGCAAGACAATGGGTGAGATCGCCCGCATGTTGAAGCGCTACATCGCACGCGAGGTCTACAAGACCCTCCCGACCACGATCTGACCGCACTTCCTGTCGGTCGGGGTCTGGCTCTCTCGAACCGGCTCACACCATCAGGT
>NZ_JBAVYV010000344.1:0-1641 GCF_049588435.1 Ilumatobacter sp. | reverse complement strand
GTCTGGGGCACAGGCGGTTCAGGCGCTGGGGTGGGGCGGGCAGTGGTCGATCCGGCGAGGCTGCCATCGCGGTAATCGCTCTCCGTGGTTTCGAGGTGCTCGTTGTTGAGGTGCTCAATCCCGGATTGGGAAGGGAGGTCCGGTGCCGCGGATTGGGGCGTCCGGTCACTGGTGGCCTGGGTGTCGCGCTCCCCGATGAAGCGAGCGGCGTCCGGAGCGGGGGATTCCTGATCCTCGGAGGTCCGGGCAAACCGTGGTTCACGGGAGGCTGGCCCTGCTGGAGCTTCGGCCGCGTCGGCAGGGGTGGCCTGGATCATCTCAGGAAAGATGGTCACCGTGGTCTCCGCTGCCTGCGGAGTGGGCTGCATCGGCGGCCGGAAGATGTGGCTTTTCACCATCGAAAATCCGAGGATACCGAGGAAGACGACGTTGATCAGCAACGACCACAGGAGGGCGATCGCCCACAGGCGGCCGTCTCCCTGACGTGTGGTGGATGCGGATGAGGTCATGTTTCCCGCCGCGAGAGTTGCCGGGAAATCCCCGACGTGCAACTCGCGAAATCGATTGAGGTGCACGCCGTTCCGCGGAAGTCACCGACCCGATGATGGCAATTTCGTCGCAACTGGCGGATGGTGGTTCCACGTCCGCTGGACGACAAGGTGCCCTGCCGATGCTTGAAGCCAGCCGGGATTTTTCGTTCGCGTATTTGAGCATCCTTTTCGAAGGGGCTCCATTCATTTTGGTCGGCGCAATGATCAGCGGCGTCCTGGATGTTTTCCTGCCGCCGGGCATGATGGAGCGAATTCTTCCGAAGCGGAAGGTGCCAGCGATCCTGGTGGCCGGATTGCTCGGGCTGTTCCTGCCGATTTGCGAATGCGCGGTGGTGCCGGTGATCCGCAGACTGGTGCAGAAGGGGCTGCCCATCTCCTGCGGGCTCACCTACATGCTGGCCGCGCCGGTGATCAACCCGATCACCGCGCTGAGCACCTGGCATGCGTTCCAAGGGCAGGAACCGTGGGTCATGGTGATGGCAAGGTTGGGACTCGCCTACCTGCTCGCGGTGGGAGTGGGGATGATCACCTGCCGGGTGCCTCTGGCGAAAATGCTGACGCCCAAATTGGTCGAAAGCATCCGTCGATCGATCGTTGCGAAGAAATCGCCCGCGTACGATCCGAGGTCGGTTAAGTTCGTGCCCCACCAGGCATCCGTGAAAAAAGTTGGCATGAACACGGATGAACGGGTGGTGGCCGCGGTTCGTTCCGGATTGAGGGACTTCGTGGATGTGGGAATTTATTTCTCGCTGGGAGTGGCGATCACCGCGTTTTTCAACACCGGCATCGCGCCGGGGGCGGACGGGCTGAACCGGTTGGCCGGCGGGTTGGCCACCGGACCGGCCGCGATGATGGTGCTGGCGTTCCTGCTGAGCCTTTGCAGCACCTCGGATGCGTTCATCGCCGCCACGCTGCACCACTTCTCGTTTGCCGCGAAACTGGCATTCCTCACCTACGGACCGCTGATGGACCTGAAGTTGATCTTCCTCTACCGCACCGTGTTCCGTGGACGCCTCATCATGGCTCTGGCGGCCGGGCTGTTTCTGGTCATCTGGCTGGTGACCGTGATGTTGGGATCACTGACTCCTGA
>NZ_JBAVYV010000343.1:0-11197 GCF_049588435.1 Ilumatobacter sp. | reverse complement strand
GCTCAACCCGAAGCCGTGGTGGAAGCCGAGCCGGGCGAAGTTCGCGCTGAATCGCGCCTCCGGCGCCGCCAGGCGGAAGTCGGCGGCGAGCGCCACTCCGAGACCACCGCCGATCGACGCTCCCTGGACTGCGGCCACGATCGGCTTGCGCGTCCGGAAGAGCCGCGTCGCGGCGGCATACAGGTCCGCGGTCGCGTACGTGGTCGGCGACGAGAAGTCGGCCCCCGCACAGAAGTGTTTGCCGTCCGCTCCCAGCAGCACGACCCGGCACTGCCGGTTCTCGTCGAGCGCCTCGAGTGCGTCGGCCAGTGCCTCGATCATCGCCAGGGAGAAGAAGTTGTTCGGAGGCTGGGTGAGGCGGATCTCGCCGACATGGTCGGAGCCGACCGTCGTCGTGACGTAGGTCGCGCTCACGTCTGCAGGTTCCGGGCGAACAGGTCGAGCAAGGCGGCCCAGTGCCGATCGTCCGCACGCGAGTCGTACGCGGGCCGGTCGTCGAACGCGAAGCCGTGATGGTTTCCCCAGTACCGCTCGACGCGCCCCGCGACGTCCGTGTCCTGCATCGCCGCTTCGAAGCGATCCACCATGTCGAGCGGCACGTAGTCGTCGTGCTCCGCCGCTCCCACGTAGAGCTCCCCGTCGATCTCGCCGAGGCGGGTGTGCGGCGAATCAGCGACGTCGACGTGGAGGCGGACGCCGTAGAACGAGGCCGCAGCACGCACGACGTCGCGATGCTCGGCGGCCGACCAGATCGCGAACGGACCGCTCATGCAGTATCCGACCACTCCGACGCGCGTCGCGTCGGCTGCGTCCTGGTGGCCGGCGTGTTCGAGCATCACACCGACGTCTCGAGCGACCGCCTTGTTGCCGAGGTTGCCCATCAGGGCGACCATCTGCTGGAACGAATCCTTGCTCGAGAAGTCGAGTTCGAACGCCGGCGTCGAGCGGTAGTAGAGGTTCGGCAACATGACGGAGTAGCCGTTCGACGCGATCCGCCGAGCCATGTCCCGCAGCAGGTCGCGCTTGCCGGGAGCGTCCATCAAGAACACGACGACCGGAGCTGAGCGACCGTCCGGGTGGACGATGAACGTCCCCATCCGGCCCTCAGTCGTCTCGATCAGAACCTCGGACTCGACCATGGATCGACGCTACGGCACCGTCACCCACGGCTGCGACGCGGACGCTCGGGGTCGATACGTTTCGCCTCATGGGTGGTGTTTCCGAAGCCGATGTGAGCGAGGACGTACGGGCGTGGCTCGACCAGCAGTGGGATCCCGACCGTCCGCTCGTCGAGTGGCGCAAGCTCCTCGCCGGTTCGGGCTGGGCCGTGCCGTCGTGGCCGACCCGTTGGCACGGGCGCGACCTGGCCAGTTGGGCTGACAGAATCGTCGCCGACGAGATCCGCGACGCCGGTGCCGTGGGTCCGCCGCTCGGCGCGGGCATGAACCTGGCTGCCCCGACCCTGGTCACGCACGGCAGCGATGACCTGAACGACCGCATGCTGCTGCCCACGATCACCGGCGCGGTCTCCTGGACCCAGTTGTTCAGCGAACCGGGTGCGGGTTCGGACCTCGCTGGTCTGCGCACGAGCGCCGTCCGCGACGGTGACGAATGGATCGTCAACGGTCAGAAGGTGTGGAACACCAGCGCGCACCATGCCGACTTCGCGATGCTGGTTGCTCGAACCGACTGGGGCGCGCCGAAGCACGAGGGCATCAGCTACTTCGTCCTGCCCATGAAGCAGCCGGGCGTCGAGGCGCGCCCGATCCTGCAGATGAACGGCCATTCGTCCTTCAACGAGGTGTTCCTCACCGACGCCCGCATCCCCGCCGCCAACCTCGTCGGCGACAGTGGCGATGGGTGGCGAATCGCTCGCACGACCCTGATGCACGAGCGGACCTTCTCGACGTTGCGGCGACCGCAGATCCCGCCTGGCGTCGGTCGAGCGCTGGAGGAGGCGGCGGCCGAGAACGCGGAGCACTTCGCGACCTACGCCTGGTACCCGCAGCGAGCCGGACGCGCCGACCTGGTGATCGATCGGGCCGTCCGGCACGGCCGCGCCACCGACCCGCTCGTGCGTCAGGTGATCGCCGAGCTCGTGTCGTTCCAGCGAGCGAGTGAATGGACCGCATCGCGGGCGCGCGCTGCACGATCGCTCGACCGACCACCCGGGCCGGAGGGATCGCTCGGCAAACTCGCCGCCAGCGAGGTCGCTCGCAGGAGCGCACGCGTGCACGCCGCCATCGCGGGTGCCGACGCGATGCTCAGCGCGGTCGATGGAGATGCCGACGCCTCGGTGATCGCCGAGGTGCTGGTGTCGACGCCGGCGCAATCGATCGCCGGTGGTACCGACGAGATCCAGCACAACATCATCGGTGAGAACGTGCTCGGGCTGCCGCGTGAACCATCCGTCGACCGGGGTGTGCCGTTCCGCGACGTGGTGCGCGGAGCCGGGTGACGTGACGAGAACTCGTGATCGTCGAGAGACCTCGGCGACGCTGCAGCGCGACCCGACATCTCACCCGTCGATCTAGGGTTCGAGCATGACCGAATCAGGCAGGTTCCGTATGGGCCGACTCGATCACGTCCACATTCGCGTGCCCGACCGAGCTGCCGCGATGGAGTGGTACGCGCAGCATCTGGGCTTCGAACCCGTCGACGACTACGACTTCTGGGCAACCGACGTCGACGGAGGACCGCTGCAGATCTCCGCCGATGGTGGCGAGACCATGCTCGCGCTGTTCGAGACCAGCCCGGGTCATCCCATGATCGCCCAGGAGACGGGGGTTGCGTTCAGCGTCGACGCAGACGCATTCGTCGCGTTCGCTCGTTCACTTCCGGGCGACATCAACGGGCTGTCGGGCGACCCGCTGCAGGCCGGCGATGTCGTCGATTTCGACCTGTGCTGGGCATTCGATCTCGTCGACCCGTGGGGGAATCGATACGAACTCAACTGCTACGACTACGACCGGGTGCGGACCGAGTTCATCGAACCGTCCGGAGTCTCACCGTCGCGGTACTGGCCCCGGAGTCTGTTCGACGACCGCCGCGGATGATCTTGTCGTCTCGAGAGACCGGGGCGTCGTGAGACCACGAGTTGCGCATCGTTTCGACCGTCGGGCCGCAGCCGAGCCGCGCCTCGTTGCTCCACGTCGTCGAGTGGAAAGGTTCGGTCGTGGACATCTGTCGTCCACGTGATCCGGCCCGGAAAGGACTGCGATGCCCCAGTTCATGTTGATCGGTTTGTGCGAGCCGACGAGCGACGATGACGTCGCCAATTTCGAGCGGTGGTTCGTCGACGAACACATCGAGGACACCACCAATTGTCCAATCTTCGTCCGTGGGCGAGTGTTCAAACTCGACGGTCCGCACCTCGAGATCGAGACGCCGTCGCAGTACATGTCGGTCTATGAGGTCGAGGCCGAGAGCTACGACGAGGCCGAACGGATCCTCAACGAGTGGCAGGCAGATCCAGATGCCTGGGCAGGCCGCGCCAAGCATCTCGCCACCCGCGAGCGACTCGGCCGGATGCCGATGCGAGTCCGAGGCTCCGGCTGGTACCGCCTCCTCGGTGACCACCAAGGCCCCGCCAGCCCCTGAACCACCCGCCACCACTCAATCCGCCACCCCGCCCACCGGAAACTTCGGTGGATGTGGACCGTGAGCGTCACGAACTCTCGAAGTTTCCCGTGGCGCAGACGAGCGAACTGAATTTCTGAGGGATCGTGACGACTGGCGTCACGATCCGCCGAAATTTCGGGCGAGGGTCAAGGGTCGAGGAAGCGCTGGGTCCCAGGCCGGGGTCGGGCGAGGGGCCGGGCCGGGTCGTGCACCTGGGTCAGTTGGGTTGTCCGCCGGCGACGTCGAGGAACTGGCCGGTGATCCAGTTCGCTGCGGGGGAGGCGAAGAAGGCGGCGGCAGCGGCGCAGTCGACGGGCTCACCGGTGCGTCCGAGCGGAATCAGCTTGTCGAACCGGTCGCGGGCATCGGCGTCGCTGATCTGCATCGTGTCGCGGAACATGTCGGTGACGACCACGCCCGGAGCGATGCAGTTCACCGTGATCTGCTGTGGAGCGAGCTCGACGGCGAGGGTGCGGGTCATCGAGATCATGCCCATGTTCGCCGCCGAGTAGACGCCGAACCCCGGCGACGGCTTGTGCGCGGCGATCGAGATGATGTTGATGATCCGCCCACCGACGTCCATGCGCGCAGCCGCCTGCTGCGAGCCCCACCACTTCGTCTTCATGTTCAGGTCGAGCTGTTCGTCGAACTTCTCCAGCGAGATGTCGGGCAGTGCGTACATCTTGTTGTCGAGGGTTCCGCCGGCGTTGTTGACCATGATGTCGAGCCGGCCGAACTCGTCGACGACCCGATCGAGGGCGGCGGGGATGGAGTCCCAGTCCATCACGTCCGCAGAGATCCCGATCGACCGTCGACCGAGGTCTCGGATCTCCTCGGCGACCGCGTCGACGTCGGCCTGGCGGCGGGCGATCGGGATGACATCGGCACCACATTCGGCGAGCCCGATCGCGATGCCGCGCCCGATTCCCCGGCCGCCGCCGGTCACGACGGCCACCTGCCCATCGAGTCGAAACTGTTCAGAAAGCCCCATGTCGCGTCCCTTCGGTGTGCTCGAGATCCGACGCTAGTGATGTGGCCTTCGTGGCCGATCACCGGGGCCGAGCGTCGCGGGCCGAGCCACGCGGTGTGGCCGGCGCCATGATGCGACACACTGGGATCCGGATGAAGAAGCTCACCGCCCGTCCGGTCGATGCCGTCGACCTGTTGTCCCTTCCGCTGTTCGTCGGGACGATGGTCTGGGAGTCGCGGGTGCTCGCACGACGTGAATTGCGGGTGATGGGCGACCTCGACGAGGCGACACCGGACGAACTCGCGGACCCGTCACTTCCCGCCGACCGGTTGGTCCCAGTCGGATACGAACGCAACGACACAAGGGCCAGCCTGACAATGCTCGGTGGCAACATCGTGGTCAACCTCGCGATGGCCGGAGCGGTCGGAGCGCTCGGGAAGTTCGTGTTCAGGCGGCGGCTCCTGAACCTCCAGGCGAGCCGCTGGTCGTTGCCGATCGCGATGGTCGCGTGGGACTTCCTCTACTACTGGGATCATCGCTGGATGCACGAGATCCGCCTGCTCTGGGCGAACCACGTGAGCCACCATTCGAGCGAGCGCTACAACCTGTCCACGGCGCTGCGTCAACCGTGGTCGGGCTTCCTCACTTCGTGGGTGTTCCTCCCGATGCCGCTCGTCGGGATCCCGGCCCACCACGTCGCCAAGGCGTCGCAACTCAACCTGCTCTACCAGTATTGGATCCACACCGAGGCGATCGACAAGTTGCCGGCACCGGTCGAGGCCGTGTTCAACACCCCGTCCCATCACCGGGTCCATCACGGAGCGAACCCGCAGTATCTCGACAAGAACTACGGCGGGATCCTGATCGTCTGGGACAAGCTGTTCGGGACCTTCGAACCCGAAGTTCGCCGCATCAAGTACGGCCTCACGAAGAACATCGGGACGTACAGCCCTGTCCGGATCGGCTACCACGAGTTCGTCGACATCGCTCGCGACGTCCGCCGCGCGAGCGGCTTGCGCAACAAGCTCGGACACGTCTTCGGTCGACCCGGATGGCGAGCCGCCGAGAAATCAACCCTGGAGAACCATTCGTGAGCATCATCGTCCACCCCAGCCCGCTGCCCGACGTCGACATCCCCGACGTCACGATCACCGCCCATGTGTTGCGGATGGCGGCCGACATTCCCGACCGCGTGGCGATCCGCGATACTTCGGGGACCAGTTCGTACACGTTCGCCGAACTCTCGTCTGCGATCCATTCGCTCGCAGGAGGTCTTGCTGCACGTGGGATCGTTCCGGGTCGCGTCGTCGGTCTGATGGCGCCGAACACGCCCGAGTACGCCGTGATCTTCCACGGGGTCGCGGTCACCGGTGCTGCGGTCACAACGATCAATCCGACCTACGGAGCCGAAGAGGTCCGTCACCAACTCCAGGACGCCGGCGCGACGATGCTCTTCGTCGCGACCCCTTTCATCGACGTGGCGAAGGCCGCGATCGAGGGGACCGACGTCACCGAACTCGTCGTGCTCGGGGGTGCACCGGGCGGAATGACGGCGATGGCCGAACTGTTCGGTGACCCGATCGAGCAGGTCCCGGTCGACGTCGCCGATCACACCGTGGTGCTGCCGTATTCGTCGGGGACGACCGGGCTCCCGAAGGGCGTGATGCTCACCCATCGGAACCTCGTCGCGAACATCGAACAGGTCCGCCACGCGATCAAGTACACCGACGACGAGGTCGCCCTCGCCGCGCTTCCGTTCTTCCACATCTACGGCATGCAGGTGCTGATGAACGGTCTGATCGCCAACGGTGTCACGACGGTCGCCATGCCGCGGTTCGACATGGTCGAGGCGTTGCAGGCGGTGCAGGACCTGAAGATCACCCGGTTCTTCGCGGTGCCACCGATCATCCTCGGGCTCGCGAAGGCGCCGATCGTCGACGACTTCGACACGTCATCGGTCCGTCAGATCTTCTCGGGTGCGGCCCCGCTCGGAGCCGAACTCGCGGCCGAAGCTTCCGCACGACTCGATTGCGAAGTCGTCCAAGGCTTCGGGATGACCGAGCTCAGCCCGGTCAGCCACTGCACGGTCGAGGGTGACTTCCGGGCCGGCACGAGCGGCGTCACGGTGTCGAACACCGAGAGCCGGATCGTCGACCCCGCTTCCGGCGCAGACCGCGACGTCGGTGAGCGGGGCGAACTTTGGGTGCGCGGCCCCCAGGTCATGAAGGGCTACCTCAACAACGACGAAGCCACCGCTGCAACGATCGACGCCGACGGTTGGCTGCACACCGGAGACGTCGCGATCATCGACGAGCACGGCCACATGACCATCGTCGATCGGCTCAAGGAGCTGATCAAGTTCAAGGGCTTCCAGGTGGCACCCGCCGAGCTCGAAGCGCTGATCATCACCCACCCGAAGGTGGTCGACGTCGCCGTGATCGGTGTTCCCGACGACGAAGCCGGTGAGATCCCCAAGGTGTTCGTCACCGCCGCGCCGGGCGAAACGGTCACCCTCGAGGAGATCCAGGAGCTCGTCGCCGAACACCTGGTCAGCTACAAGCAGGTCCAGCAGCTCGAGGTGATCGACGCGATCCCGAAGAGTGCCGCCGGCAAGATCCTCCGCAAGGAACTCCGCACCCACTAACGCACCCGAACCGAATGCACATCGGTGCCAGGCACCGACGTTCCTTTCGGTGGAACCTCTCGCTTGGCTCACAGAGCACTCGCAGGACCGGCCGTGAACCTTGCCAGCATGCACAGGTTCCTTCCGATCCTCATCCCGGGTGCCCTCCTACTGGCTGCCTGCGGATCATCCGACGACACCACCCAGGAGACGGTGACCACCGACGACGCCATCGAGACAAGCGACGTGGTCGAAGCGGACGTGCCCGACGAGACGACCGTCGCCCCCGAAGTCAGCGACGCGAGAGCGGCCACCGATGCCGCCGTCGAGACGTCCGACGCCGATTCGTGCGAAGCCACGGCTGCTCTGTTCGCCGCCGGGCCATCGGTCAATGCCGACCTCGCCGATCCCGAGTCGAGCGCCACCTGTGATGGCGACACGATCACGATCTCGTCGAACGGCATCCCCGACTACACCTACATCCAGACTTCGCCGGGCACGCCGGACGCGAGCGACCTGGTGTTCAGCATCCCGAGCTCTCCGGAGGCCGCCTCCGAGGTCACGTCGGTCCCGCTGCTCGGCACGGTCGCCGTGTCGCTGACGGGCGTCCCGATCTACGGCCCGACCGAGGGCACCGGCGGTGACGTGCTCTCGCTCGAGGGCGCGCTCAGCGAGTGCGGAAGCCACAACGGACCGACAGGGTTCCACATCCATCTGCTCGGCACGAGCGATACGACCGACTGTCTCTTCACCCCGGAGGAGGTCGCCGCCGAGCCGCAACTCGTCGGGTACGCCTTCGACGGCTATCCGATCTACACCGGCAACGACCAGTACACCTCGTCCTGGGAACTGACCGACGAGTCGCTGTTCGCAACGGACACGTGGGCCGCACACAGCTACGTCGAAGGGTCGGGTGACCTCGACGAGTGCAACGGTCTGACCGACGCCGACGGCAACTACGCCTACTACACCACCGACACCTTCCCGTACGTCCTCGGCTGCTACACCGGCGTCGTCGACCTCGATGCGTCGGGTGCCGGCGGTGGCGGCGGAGGGGTGGGAATGGCCGATGGCCCGCCCGGTGATGGTCAAGGTCCCCCTCCGGCCCAGGGCTGACGTCATGGCGATCTCGAGACGACGGCTCCTGACGGCCGGAGCCGCTGGATCGGCGGGTGCCGTCATCGGTTTCACCGCCCACGCGTCGGCCGCTCCGAGCACTGCGAGCGGCGTCACGCCGAGTGATGCCGACATCGGTTTCTGCACCGACATGGCCGCTCACCACGTGCAGGCGCTCGCATTGTGTCAGCGGGTACTCGGACGCGACACCGGCGATCCGGTGCAGGCGGCTGCATCCGAGGTGCTGCAGAACCAGGCGATCGAGGTCGGGATGATGCGGGCGTGGCTGACCGACTGGGGCGAGGCCACGAACACCTCCGAGCTGGTCATGGGCTGGATGGGCGCAAACGACGGCGCCGGTGTTCCGATCTCGATGATGGAGGGATACGCGTCGGCCGCGGCGCTGCAGGAGCTGTCGACGACCGATGGGCTTGCGGCCGGGCGGTTGTGGCTCGAGTTGATGCGAGCCCATCACGTCGGCGGAGTCTCGATGGCCGAGCACGCCGCGGCGATCGTCTCGACCGACAAGGTGCGACGGCTGGCGACGACGCAGGCCGAGGTGCAGACGTTCGAGATCTCACAGTACGACGCGCTGATCGGCGGGACCTACGCAATCGACGGATGGGTTCGGCCCGCGAGTCTCGACACCGACACCTGGGTCTGCGACATCGACGACTGATCCGGATCCAGAAAATGCGCGTTGGTGCCTGGCACCGACGCGCATCAGATCTCGCCGCGGCGTTCCATCCAGAGAAAGGTCGCCCAGCCGGGGGCGATCGGGAGCCAGAACGTGGCGAGACGGAAGGTCAGCACGGCCGAGATGGCGACGCCCGCTTCGAGCCCGAACCCGGTGAGGGCGGCGATCATCGCCGCCTCGAGCGGGCCGATCCCACCGGGTGTCGGGGCGATGTTCGCGATCGCAGCGGCGCCGAGGTAGGCCGCACCGATCTGAGCGACGGTGAGGCCGCCGCCGAACGCCTCGACGGCGAAGACCAGTGCGAAGAGATAGCTCATCGTGATGAGCGCGGATCCTCCGAGCAATCCGACGACGCGGAGCGGGCTGCGGCCGATCTGGGCCACGTAGCCCGCTGCGGTTCGCAGCCCGTCGATCACCGGTCGGATCACCAATTTGCGGACGCGCTCGAACAGCAGAGCGATCCCGATGCCGACGATCGCGACCGCCGCGACGAGGAGCAAGGTCCCGAGGCTCGGCAACGACAGCCCTCCGACGTCCGCGCCGCCCGCCCACGCGAAGAACCCGGCCATCAGGAGGAGGTGGGTGGTGATGCCGGCGATCGTGTTCAGTGCGACCGACGCGCTGGCCTCGGGTGCGGTCAATCCGTTGCGCTGCAGAAAGCGTCCCGCGAGCGCCATCTTGCCCGCGCTCGCCGGCCCGACGAGTTGTGCGAACGACGACGCCAGTTGGCTCCGTGCGGAGGCGGCCACGGGCATCGGTTGCGCAACCGAGCCGAGGAACGAGATCGTCGCGAACGGGAAGTAGAGGATCGCGGCCACGAGCAACGCCGGAATCCAGGGCAGGCGGGCGTCGCCGAATGCGTCGACGGTGTCGCCGAGGTTGCCGAACTGGGGGAGCAGTGAATAGAACGCGAGGGCACCGGCCATCAACATCAGCAGCGTGCGCGTCTGAATCCGCGCGAGGTGTTCGAGCGGGACGTCGTCGGCTCCGGTGTCCTCGTGCATCTCGTGGCGCAGACGGTCGAGGAGATCTCGTTCGCTCTTGATCGACTTGCCCAGCGACCTGCTCAGTGCGAGGGGCTGGACGAGCGGGAGAGCGAGCGCGACCTGGTCGCTGCCGAGGACGTCGACGCCGATGTGCACGCTGCGCTCGGGGCCGACCACCAGACCGAACGCGACGAGCACCTCGGCGACGTCACGCGAACGTGCTCGCTGTCCGGCTGCGACCTCGGCGTCGTCGTAGTCGAGGAGCCACACCTCTCCGTCGTGGCCGAGGATCATGTTGTCGAGCGTGAGGTGGTGATGCGCCGTGCGTGTGGAGTGAACGGAGCGGACGGCGCGAAATGCCGACCGGACGGTCGCGTCGTCGAGCGCTTCCGGGTCGAGATCGCTGAGGAGCGGACCGTCGATTCGATCCTCGACGAGGAACGACGCGCCGCTCTCGGCGACGCCCACACCCACGATGGTCGGGCAGAGCGTGCCGCCGTCGCGAACGGTCCGAGTGACGAGTGATTCGTGTTCGATCCGTCGCTTGAGCGTGCTGTACGGGCGTCCGACGTCCGACGAGCGGAGGCGGATCGAGCGGTACAACCGGTTCAGGAGGTCCCAGCTGCGATCGTCCGGCGTCCGCATCTTGATGAACTTGTGCGTTCCGTCTCGCTCGTCGGTCTCATAGATGATGCTCGTCGTGCCGAGGTCGTGCCGGCGGCGGATCTCGACCGGATCGAGTCCGACCTCGCGTAGCGCGGCGAGCACCTTTTCGGGGCTCGGTTCGAGGGTCGGCGACCCGAACACCAGCAGGATCAGTGATCCGATGACGAGTCCGATCGATGCGGCGATCCACACGTCGAGCGGTGGCTGGCCTGGCCCGAGGAGGCGCAACACCATCAGCATGACGACCCAGGCCCACGCGGCCCGTCGCCAGCGACGGGGGAGCGAGGCGGCCCCGATGACGGTGGCCGCGACGGCCGACGCGACGAACTCGGTGGTGGGGAAGTCGGCGCCGACGAGCGTCGCTCCTCCCGCGGTTCGTGCCGCGAGCGTGGCGACGACCGCACGGTCACCCATCCACGCGATCAACAGCGCGACCACGGTACTGGCGACCGCCGACCCGAGCCAGAGCATCAACAGCAGCCGCCAGCGCCTCCGCCACAGGACGACCACGACGACGA
>NZ_JBAVYV010000342.1:0-6320 GCF_049588435.1 Ilumatobacter sp. | reverse complement strand
GAGACGGACGGGTTGTCTCACATCTCACCGGAGCGGGTGGGAGCGGCCGGGGTGTGCGGGCGAGGTGGGGCTGCGTCAGGTGGGGAGCGACTGTGCCCAGGCGTCGGCGAGCGCAGCGTATCGACCGCCGAGTCCGACGAGTTCGTCGTGGGTACCCAGTTCGGCGAGTCGTCCGGCGTCGATGACCGCGATGCGATCGGCGTTCTGGATCGTCGAGAGCCGGTGGGCCACGACGATCGTGGTCCGCCCGACCATCAAGCGATCGAGCGCCCGTTCGACGATCACCTCGGTGCCTGGATCGAGGCTGCTCGTCGCCTCGTCCAGCACCAACACCGCCGGATCGATCAGGGCGGCCCGGGCCAACGACACGAGCTGACGCTCCCCCGCCGACAGGCGCGAGCCGCGCTCGCGAACCTCGGTGTCGATACCGTCCTCGAACGACTCGAAGCGCTCGAGCGCACCGATCGCTGACAACGCCGCGCGCAATTCCTCGTCGGTCGCACCGGCGCGGGCGATGCGCACATTGTCGGCGATCGAGCCGCCGAACAGGAAGCCCTCCTGTGGCACGACGACGACGCGATGACGGAGCGAGTGGAGTGTTGCATCGCGCAGATCGATGCCGCCGAACGAAATCGTTCCGGACGTCGGGTCGTACAGGCGCGCCATCAGCTTCGCGACGGTCGACTTTCCCGCACCCGTCGGACCGACCAGCGCCAGACGTTCCCCGTCGCCGACCGAGAACGACACGTCCCGCAGCACCGGGGCCTCGGTGTCCGGGTAGATGAAGCCGACGTCGGACACGACCAGGTCGCCGCGTCGGGCCAGGTCCTGCGAGCCACCTTCGATGTCAGGCTCGGTGTCGAGGATCCCGAAGAGCTTGTCGAGTGCGGCAGCCGACGACTGGACGGTGTTGTACAGCTGCGAGAGCTGCTGCACGGGCTCGAACAACTGCGCCAGGAGGAGGACGAACGCGATCACCGTTCCGATGGACACGTCACCTCGTGCAACGAGCCACCCACCGACCCCGATCGCGAGTCCACTCGCGAAGACGCCGAGCGCCTCGACCAGACCGAAGTACCACGTCGACACCCGGATGCTGTGAACGTGCGATCGGTAGAGCGAGCGGTTCGACGACACGAACTGCCGGGTCTGCTCATGCTCCTGGGCATAGGCCTGCACGACGCGGACGCCCGAGATTCCCTCCTGCAGTTCGGACAGATTCTGCCCGACCCGTTCACGCACTTCGAGATACGCCGCGTTCGAATCCCGTTGGAACTTTCGGGAGGCGATGATGATGATCGGCATCACGAGGAGCGCGGCGATCGTGAGCTGCCACGACAGCGTCAGCATCAGCACGAGTGCGATCACGATGAGGAACACGGCCGCGACGAACTGCAGCAGTCCCCACTGCACGAGTTCGGCCATCGACTCGATGTCGGCGGTCATCCGCGAGATCAACACACCCGATTGATTGCGGTCGAAGAAGCCGAGCGACTGGCGCTGGATGTGTTCGAAGGTCCGGATGCGCAGCGCGCGCAGGAACCCCTCCCCCGCCCGATTGACGAAGATGTACTGCTGGCGCGACGCCGCGTAGGCGATCACGACGACCACGACGTAGACGATCACCGCGTCGAGCAGCACACCGCTGTCGCCGGCGTCGATCCCGTTATCGATCGCGTACCCCACGAGGATCGGCCCCGCCAGCAGCCCGAGCGTCGACAACAACACGAATCCGAGCGCGGCGGCGATCGTGCGCCGGAACGGCTTCGCCATCCCGATCGCTCGACGCAGGACCCGCTTGGTCGTCTCGGAGTCGAGCTTGTCGTCGTCGGCCACCCCGCCCATCCGGAACATCAGCCACCACCCACCGGTGAGGTGATTCCGTCGTGGTCCGGCGGTGTCGACGATCCGGACGGTGTCTCCTCGGGCAACGCCATCGCTGCGAGCACGTCCCGGTAGCGCGGCTCGGTTGCCAGCAGTTCGTCGTGCGGTCCCTGTGCGACGACCCGCCCTTCGTCGAGGAGCACCACCGTGTCGGCCAACGCGATGGTGCCGGGCCGGTGCGCGATGACGATCGTCGTGCGGCCCTCCATGACGGTCGACATCGCGGAGCGGATCTCGTGTTCCTTCGACGGATCGACGGCGGAGGTCGCGTCGTCGAGCACCAGGATCCTCGGGTCGGCCAGGATCGCGCGAGCGATCGCGATGCGCTGACGCTGCCCTCCCGACAGCGAGAACCCGCGTTCACCCAGCATGGTGTCGTACGCGTCGGGGAGACCCATCACGAAATCGTGCGCGCCGGCGAGGCGCGCCGCTCGCTCGACACGCGCGGCATCCGCGTCGGGATCTGCGAAGGCGATGTTGGCTCGCACGGTGTCGTGGAACAACAACGTGTCCTCGAAGACGATCCCGACCGAGCGGCGCAGGTCGTGCAGCGTGATCGAGCGCACATCGACCCCGTCGATCGAGATCGACCCGGCTTCGACGTCGTAGAACCGCACCAGGAGTCGGGCGACGGTCGACTTTCCCGACCCGGTTGCGCCAACGATCGCGACCGCTTCGCCGGCGCGCATCTCGAGATCGAACCCGTCCAGGACGGGCCCATCCTCGCCTGCTGCATCGCCGACCAGACCGCTCGCCGACGTCGGATACGCGAACGACACGTCACGGAACGACACGGCTCCGAGGCCGCGTGTCGCGTCCGGACCGTCCGCGGTCGGGAGGGTCTCGGGATCCTCGGGGTCGCGCACCTGGGAGGAGATCTCGAGTACCTCGTTCACCCGCCCGAGCGCGGCGGCCGCCCGCTGCGCGAACGCGAGCGTCATCCCGATCATCCGCAGCGGCGAGACGAGGAGGGCGACGAACACGTTGAACAGGACCAGCGTGCCGAGCGTCATGTCGCCGTCGATCACCTGGTTTCCGCCGAACCACAGCACCGCGATCAGGCCGACCTGGGGCAGCAGCTCCATCGCGGGCAGGAACTTGGCGCGGATGCGGGCGGCCTCGATCGACTCGCGCCGGATGTCATCCGCCTCGACCCGGAGTTTGGCGGCCTGCACCTCCTCGGCACCGAAACCCTTGATGACCCGGACACCCCCGACCGACTCCTCGACGACGGTCGCGAGCTCCGCTTGTTCGGCCTGGACGGCGAGCACGGCCGGATGGATCGCTCGCGAGAACCTCCGCCCGGCCACCTGGATCAGTGGGAGCGATGCGAGGGCCAGGATGGCGAGTTGCCAGTCGGTGATCAGGAGGATCACGGTGACGGCGGTGACCATCGCCAGGTTCGACAGCGTGATCGGGATCATGACGACGAACGCCTGGATCTGATTGAGATCGCTCGACGATCGGCTCATCAGCTGACCCGTCTGCGCGCGGTCGTGGTAGCCGATGTGCAGCGACATGATGTGGCTGAACAGCCGCTCGCGCAGGCGGGCCTCGGTCCAGCGCGCCTCGCGGAACGCGTAGAACCGACGGACCGCGGTGAAGAACCCGGCGATCACGCCCGCGGCCGCGATCAATGCGACCCACATCCACAACCATTCCCCGTCGCCGATTCCGCGGTCGATGCCGGCGCGGATGAGTACCGGCGACGCGATCTTGCCCACCGACCACGCGAGGCCGATGAACGTGCCGATCAGCAGGTTCTTGCGTTGGGCCCGCAGCGTCTCCCACAGCAACGACCACGTCGACGCCGTGGTCGTGGTGGAGTCCGCCTCCGGCACCTGTGTCAGCCGAGGAGTTCTGCGACGCGCTGCTTCGGACGCCCGATGATCGCACGGTCGCCCGTGACGATGAGCGGACGCTGCAACAGTTGCTTGTGCTTCACGAGGATGTCGACGATCTGATCGACCGACGCCACGTCGTCGTCGGTGAGTTCGAGCTTCTTGAACTTGCTGTCACGACGAACCAGATCGGTCGGAGGATCCTCGAGCTTCGCGATGATCTCGCGCAGCGTCTCGGCATCCGGCGGCTCCTTGATGTACAGCACGACGTCGTGCTCGACGCCCAGTTCCTCCGCAATGCGCACGGCATTGACCGACGAGTTTCAATGTTGGTTGTGGTAGATCGTCACGTCTGACATGACGTCGACACTATGCGCGCCAGGTCCGATTCGGCCGATCGGTTCGGCTCAGGTGTCGTCGAGGCGGACCTCGTTGAGCAGCCCGGTCGTCACGTCGTACACGAAGCCGCGGACGTGATCCTTGAACGGGACGAACGGTGTCATCTCGAGTCGGCGCATCGACTGGCGGACGTCGACGTAGGGATCCTCGAACGACTCGACCGCCCACCACGGCTTGACCCCGATCTCGGCTTCGAGCTCGGCTCGCAACCCGTCCTCGGTCACCATCTGCAGGCCGCAATCCGTGTGATGCACCAGCACTACTTCACGCGTGCCGAGATATCGCTGCGACAGACACAGCGAACGGATCACGTCATCGGTGATCACGCCACCGGCGTTGCGGATGATGTGCGCCTCACCGTGGCCCAACCCCAGCAGGGCGAAGATGTCCATCCGCGAGTCCATGCAGGTGACGATGGCCATGTTCCGCGTCGGCCTGACCGCGAGGTCCTGGTCGGCGAACGTGTCGGCGAAACGCTGGTTTCCGGCCACCAGTTCGTCGGCGGTCGGTCGGAAGTCGGTCGGCGGTCGATCTGCAGCCACGCCCCAGTGTGACACCCCGCGCCTATGGTCGGTCAAACCGACTCCCTCCCTCTGATCAGCGGCCTCTGCGCCCGACCCTTCGAGGGGGACACGTGCCCAATTTCTGCGATTCACATCGGCTTCCGCACGCCAATGTCGACCCGATCGACGACACCGCAGCTCGACTGCTCATCTCCTCGTGCCTGGCGATTCCACGCCGACCCGAGACGATCGTGCTCCTGCTCGATCACGCGCGACGTGGCGTCGAGGTCGTCGGCATCGTCAACACCCGAGATCCCGACTCGATCTACGGCGTCGCGGAGATCGTCATCTCCCGGGCCATCCACATGCCCGAGGTCGCCGGCGCCGTGATCGGCTCGGCGCGCCCGGATGGCGGCGAAGATCTCGTCGATGTCGACCGGTGGCTCGACATCGACGAAGAACTGTCGTGTACGGGCGTGGAACTGATCGAGTGGTACGTGATCGGACGCTCCGTCCGGCTCCCCCGGCTCGACCTCGGCGAACCGGCACGGTGGATGCCGTGAACGATCCCGGCCGGATCGTCCGGTCATGACCGGACGATCGGGTCACCCACCCGATTCAGCCGGAGCGTTCCCGGCGTTGCTGTGGACTGAGCCGGAGCCCGGCGCTGCGTAGCCGGCGCACGAGTTCGCGGCTCTCGACCACGAGCGCACCTGCGACGATCATCTCGGGCCGGTACTCCTCGGGGATGTCGTAGTGGTCGCCCTGGAAGCCGCGCCGCGGGATGCCGACAGCGTCCGCGAACTCGATCAACTCGTCGTACGACACGTCGCTGACCATGTGGCACCACTTTCGCCCCTGGAACCACCAGCGTGCTTCGTCGATGAGGATCGCCACCGCTGGAGCATGCCAGTTCGTGCCACACTCGACACGTGTCCGCTTCATCTGCCTCCGACACCGACCGGGACGGCGTCGACGTCAACATCGAGATGCGCCAGGCCTGGCGGCGGCACGTTGCGAACGACGATGCGCTGTTCGAGCGCGTTGTCGGCCGCCACCGCGAGAAGCATCGTCGCTACCACGGCGTGGCCCACGTCGCGGGTGTGGTCGGCCTCGTCGTCGAACTCGGAGCGATCGAGACGACGGACGATCTCGATGCGGTCGTCGCCGCGGCGTTCTACCACGACGCGATCTACGAGCCGGCGTCACCGGCAAATGAGCGGGCGAGCGCCCGACTGGCGGTGCGCGATCTCACCACGCTGGGGTGGTCCGACGAGCCCGTCGCCCACGTGTCGACGATGATCGAGGCGACGGTCGACCACCGAGAACCGCCGGACCTCGACCACGCCGTGTTGTTCGATGCCGACCTGGCCACACTCGGCGCCGACCCGGCCGACTACTCGACATATGTCCAGGCCGTTCGGGCCGAATATCGCCACGTCGACGACGGCGCGTGGCGCGACGGACGGCGACGGGTCCTCGAGTCGTTTCTCGAACGGGCCGCGATCTACGCAACTGTCACCGGGCGCGATCGCTGGGAATCCAGCGCGCGTTCCAACATCGCACTCGAATTCGCGTCACTGACCCGCTGAGCTGTCGCCATACGGCCCGCGTTGCTCGCCGGGACCGAGTTCCGACCGCCCACTACGCCCTCGATCGGTCAAAAGCTATGTGACACCTGGCACTCCCTGCT
>NZ_JBAVYV010000341.1:0-10137 GCF_049588435.1 Ilumatobacter sp. | reverse complement strand
CGGATTCGCGAACATCGGATTCGCGAACATCGGATTCGCGAACATCGGATTCGCGAACATCGGATTCGCGAACATCGGATTCGCGAACATCACGTAATTGGGTTCGGACGGGAGGTTCTCCTCGGCGAGCACGTCGACGAGGTCCTCGACGGATCTGCCGGCGCTCTCTTCGAACTTCAACAGGTACACCTTCTCGCTCTCGCACCCGATGCCCGCCCTTTCGAATGCTTGCCTGTCGGGGACCGCGGCGCCGGGATGGACGATCGAATACGCCCGCAGATATGCCTCTGGGATCAGGCAGAGGAGGTGTCCTGGACGCCGTGCGTATCCGCCGGCCCGTGGCGAGTAGGTGACGCGCTCGCGCCACGGTGTGTTGGGATAGGGCGGATCGTGCAATGGATCGTCGACTGCGGGGGACGGCTCGGAGGCCGGAAGCTTGTCGCTCATGATGGTTTCCCTTCGGTTGGCGGATCGGGTGGAGCTCGTACCGCGGCGAGGACTGCGGTGGCGAGCGATGCCGTCGCGACGATGCCCAGATCAGCGCCGAGGGTCGATTGAGCCGCGACAACGTCCTCCCCCAATTTCTCGGTCGCTCGCACACGGAGCGCATCGAGCTCGGCTTGGTCGGCGCTGTACAGGGTGTGGCTGGCTGCGGCCATCTCGCGCTGAGCCGACGACTGGAGCCGAACCGCCAACTCCCAGTCCCCGTCGCGCGCAGTGAGGCGAGCGGCAACGATCGCCGAGTAGGCGATCATCACCGGTTGTCCGATCTCGAGTGCGAGGTCGAGGCACGCTTGTTGATGTGACGCGGCGAGGTCGTACTGACCGAGATGCATCGCGATTTCCGCCAGATTGCCGTGTGCACTGGCGATGCGCGCCTCGAACCCCAGCTGCTCGTAGATCGAGAGCTCGCTCGCCAGCGCCTCGAAGGCCCCGGACAAATCACCGGATTCATAGCGGGCGATTCCGGCAAGGTTGCGCATCCTTGCCTGCCCGTGCAGCGACAACTCCCGATCGAGCGCCCGATCCGCGACGTGGATGGCGTCGTCGTGCCGACCCTCACGGAGCAGGATCTCGCCGCGGGTGCGGTCGAGTGCGGCGTCCTCCCACTCCGGTGCGCCCACGTCGTCGGCCAGGACCTGCGCCTCATCGAGTAGTTCGGTTGCCTTGGCCGTCTCCGCGCAACGCAGGTGGAGGTCGGCCAGAGCAGTGAGCATCACGACCCGAGTCGGTGTGGGGGCATCGAGCGACATCGCTGCCCGAGTGACCTCTTCGATCCCGCTCCGGAACGAGTTCGCTGCCTGGTGGTATCGAGCGAGCGAACACGCCAACTGCTGCGCTGTCTCCGGGTCGTTCAGCGCCAGCCGGGCGATCAGCGAGCGGATGTTGGCGAGTTCGACGGCGACCTCACCGATCCACCCGCGATCCGGTGTCAGCCACGGTCCGACGAGGTCCAGCAGACCCCGGGCCGCTCGGCCGCCGGTTGCGAGATCCTCGCCGTGCTCGATGAGCAGGCCTTCGGCGAACTCCTCGACCGTGTGGAGGAGGCGATACCGCGTCCCGTGCTCCGTGAGGTCGGCGACCACCAGCGACTTGTCGACGAGCGACCACACGAGTTCAGGGACATCATCGACGGCGAGATCGTCATCGGCGAGCGCCCCACCCGCCGCCGAGACCGAGAAGCTGCCGGCGAACACGCCGAGTCGGCGAAACGCGACCTGCTCGGACGGTTCGAGCAGTTCGTAGCTCCACGAGAGCAGGTCGGCCATCGTTCGGTGCCGAGTCGGCAGGGTGCGGTCAGAGCTCTTGAGGAGGCCGAAGCGGTCGTGGAGGCCGACGAGGATCTCGGGAACCGTCATGACGGCCACCCGCGCCGCTGCGATCTCGATCGCGAGCGGGAGCCCGTCGAGCTCGGCACACAGATGGGTCACCTCGAGTGTCGTTGCGTCGTCGAGGTCGAAGTCAGGTCGTCGCGCCCTGGCCCGGTCGACGAACAGCTGGACGGCGACCGACCAGTCCGAGTCCGAGCTGTCGACAGCGGGTGTCTCGACGTCGAGCGGACCGACTCGATACTGCTGCTCGCCGGCGACTCCAAGCGGCTCGCGACTCGTGGTCATCACTGCGACTCCCGAGTATCGGGTCAATTGAGGAAGGAGCTCGGTGCACGCCGGCATGTGGTGCTCGACGTTGTCGATGACGAGCAACGACCTGCTTTCACGTGCCCAGGACATCACGTCGGGCCATCGGTCTGAGTCGGACGGAGCCAGCCCGAGGGCGTCGGCAATCGCCGCGGGCACGAGCGAGTCGTCATCCACGTCGGCCAACGCAACGAACCACACGCCGTCGTCCCAGTCGTCGACAGCTGCGAGCGCACACTCGATCGCCAGTCGGGTCTTGCCCGTCCCTCCCGGTCCGACCAAAGTCAGGACCTGTTGCGTGTCGAGCAGCGCGGCAACCTCGCGCATCTCGCGGCCACGGCCCACGAACGAGGTGGGGGGTTTCACGAGATTGTGCCCACCGGCCGGGAGCGCACGAAGGGGCCGATCGACGATCGGGACGTTCCGAGGATCGAGGCGGTGGAGCAGTTCGGGCTGGTCGAAGTCGCGGACCCGGAACTTGCCGAGGGGGACAACGCTGCCCGGCGGGGGTCCCCGCGTGTACGACAGCGTCGTGTCGCTGACGATGATCTGGCCGCCATGGGCCGCGGACACGACCCGCGCCGCCTGGTGGATGGCGAGAGCGACGTAGTTGTCGCCGCGAGGAGCGGCCGTACCGGTATGGACACCCATCCGGACGCGGATTGTCCCGCCGTCCGGCCAGGTCTCTGCGGCGAGGGCTGTCTGGATCTCGGCGCACGTCGCAAGCGCATCGTCGGCTTCGGCGAATGCGACGAAGAACGCGTCACCCTCCGTGCCGACCTCGTGCCCACCACCCCGATCGAGTGCTGCCCGCACGATCTGGTTGTGACGATCGAAGATGTCGGGCGCTCGATCGGGCAATCGTTTCAAGATCTTCGTCGAACCTTCGATATCCGTGAACAGGAACGTGACCATTCCGGACGGGAGCGCGTTGGGCGATTCCGCTGGTGCCGTCTCAGCAGTCATGACCGAACCTCGTCCGCGTTCGAGCATCGTGCTCCGCTGCAGCTCCTCCCGACCCCACGAATCGAGTCTCGCGCACGTGTCAACTTCCGCTCGCGGTCATTCCGAACAGCGTGTACGAATCCACCCATTGTCAGTGGTGCAGCACCATGGAGCGGGGCGTCGAGTGTCTGACGAAGCGCTGCCGGTGTGGTCCCCGATGTCCCGACATCCGTCGAAATGATCCGGTGGACACGGATCGATCGCCATCGCCGTCAGCCGAGAAGGTTCTGGTTCTCCGGTTTGAACTGGCTGGCGACGAACGTGGCGCCCTGCGGGTCCTCGAGCGTGGTGCTGCGGACCCAGGGCAGGTCGGCGGGTGCGCTGATCACCCTGCCGCCGAGTCGCTGCGCGTCGGCCGCGGCAGCATCGGCGTCATCGACCCCGAACGTGATCCCCCAGTGCGCCGCTGCGTCGGTGTCCGCCGAGTCGATCACGACGACGCTGGCGACGACGTTCTCGAACCCTGCGGGAGCACCCATGTCTGCCATTCCGGCGCGCATGCCCGGGTTCAGTTCCTCCAGGAAGTCGCCATAGGCGGGCATGCCCCACATGAACATCCCCGGACCGGGCTCGATGAGCTCCCACCCGAACACCGTTCCGTAGAAGTCGGCGGCCCGAGCGGGATCGCGGGTGTACAGGTCGTTGAAGTTGACGCCGCCGTGCTCGTTCACCACGAGCGATCCACGGTGCCGGGCCGGTTGCCACACCGAGATCGTCGCGCCTTCCGGATCGCTGAACGTCGCCATCCGGCCCGCATCGAACACGTCGAACGGCTCGCTGACGATCGTGGCGCCGGCTTGCCGTGCGGCCTTGGTCGTGGCGTCGGCGTCGTCGACCCAGACGTAGGTGTTCCACGTCGGATCGGTCGGAGCCGTGCCGGAGTGCGACGCGAGCGCTGCCGCATCCCGGCCGTCGACGCGCGCCATGAAGTACTCGCCGGGCGCTTCGGCCGGCATCGTGTTCTCGCAGTCCCAGCCGAACAACTCGGCATAGAACGCAGCCGCGGTCGCCGGATCGGCGTACACGGCGTCGGCCCAACATGGAACGCCTGGGATGTAGCGGTCTCGGTCGGTCATCGGATTCTCCTCATCGTCGGCGAGGCGGTGCTGTCACCGCCTCCTCGAGACGAACGTAGAACCACATCCGGTCAGTTTCTGTCCGGAATTCCCAACTTCCGTCACGCTGCGATGTCTCCGTGCGATGCACCGATCGTTGCAGCGGACTCATGGTTGAGCGGATCTCGATCGTGGTACACCGACGCCTGCACGTCGGAGACACCGCGTGCAGAGCGACCGAGGAGCCATCGATGTGCAGAGTTCTCGCCTATGTAGGCCCGGAGATTCCATGCGGGAGCCTGCTCCTGGCGCCGGAGAACAGCCTGATCAACCAGACGCTGGACCCCGAGATGCACCCGCTCCTGCAGTTGGCGGGCTGGGGATTCGGCGCGTGGAGTGAACATCTGCTGAAGCCGGATGAGCCGTTGCGGTACCGACGTCCGATGGCGGCGTTCTACGACGACAATGCCGAGGGGATCATTCCGAGCTTGCAGGCGAGCACTCTGCTCGCACACGTGAGAGCTGCCGCATACGACGCCGGCACGGTGCTCGCCGACGAGAACTGCCACCCGTTCTCATTCCACGGGACACCCTTCATCATCGCTCAGAACGGTTCGCTGCCGCATTGGCAGGTGCTGCAGCGGGAGCTGCTGGTGCACTGCAAGGACGAGTACCTCGAACAGATGCGCGGCACGACCGACACCGAGTTCTTGTACGTGCTGCTCCTCTCACTGCTCGACGGAGACAGCAACGACGAGGTGCAACGCGGCCTCGAGGAGATGTTGCGTGTCATCGGGCAAGCGATGAAGAAACTCGACCTCGCCGGGCTGACCAAACTGAAGATGGCGCTGGTCGCACGGGATCGCATCATCGGGGTCAACTACGGCCTCGGTCACGAGGGTGAGGCCCACCCGACCGGCGACTGGCGAGAACTGCGCGACGCCGCGCCGGGCACCGACGACCATTCGCTCGCGATGCTCCTCGAACCCATGTATGTCATGACGGGTCGGAACTTCGAGGACTACGAACAGTCCTACGGCGTCGACGTGACACCCGCCGACGAGGCGACGTCGGCCATCTTCGCCTCCGAACCGCTCACCGAGGACACCGACGATTGGTCGGAGGTCGCGTTCGGTGAGATGGTCGTGCTCGAACGCAGCGGCGACGACATCTCGAAGACGATTCGCGAGCTGGACACCTGACATCGGAGTCAGCCGGGATCGGGGCTGTCGACGGCGACGGTTCCGATCACGTTGACGGCGTCGGCGAGATCGCTCGCCAAGTCGTCGAGGGGGCTTCCGTCGAGCTCGTGGCGCAGCGTCAGCAGTGATCGTCGCCGTCGTGCTCCGCCAGTGGGGCCTGGTCTGACGGTCATCATCGGCGACGACGAAGCACCTGCCGCACTCCCGACCCCCGCCGTGAACGCGCTGAGCAGAGCCAGAACCTAGGGTGCGATGTTGTGAGCCACGACCGCATCGAAGTCCGCAGAACCATTGCCGCCGATCCCACCGCCGTGTGGTCCGCAGTCACCGACATCACCCGCATGGGCGAGTGGTCCCCCGAGTGTCACACGGCCCGATGGGTCGACGGCGCGACCGGCCCAGCGACCGATGCCTGGTTCGAGGGCGAGAACCGCAACGGAGACTTCGAGTGGACCACCCGCGCCGTCGTCGTCGAGTGCGACCCCAACCGACGCTTCGTGTTCGAGGGTGACGCCGACGGATTCCGCTTCTCCCGCTGGGGCTACGAGATCGAGCCCATCGATGACGGGTGCGTCGTGACCGAGTTCAATCTGAGCTTCATTCCCGACTCGTTCCAAGCCATGTCCACCGAGATCTCCGGGGTCGACGATCGCGAGACCCACAACAAGGCAGGCATGGCGGCCACACTCGAACGACTCGCTACCGCACTCGAGGCCTGAGCCACGAACGTCCGCCGTCGTGACTGTGTTGATCGCCGGAGGCGGCATTGCCGGGCTGGCGATGGCGTTGACATGTCATCAGATCGGTGTCGATGCCACGGTCCTCGAATCGGACCGGAGGGTCGCCCCACTCGGAGTCGGAATCAACCTGCAGCCCAACGCCATTCGCGAGCTGTTCGACCTGGGGTTCGCCGACGACCTCGACCGCATCGGCGTCGAAGCCGACGAATGGACGCTCGCCGGGCGGAGCGGCAACGTCGTGTGGTCGCAGCGTCGAGGACGTTCCGCCGGATACCACTGGCCCCAATACTCCGTCCACCGAGGCGAGTTGCAGATGCTGCTGTATCGGGCCGTCCTCGACCGCCTCGGACCAGACGCCGTCCGCACCGGGCACCGGGTCACCGGCTACGAGGCTCGACGCTGCGGGCAACATGTGCGGGTCGTTGATCATCTTCGAAGCAGCCGACATCGCCGAAGCGACCACAACGATGTCCGCTGACCCCGACGTCATCGGCGTTCTCTTCGGGACCACGACGGTCACCCAGTTCATCGCCGCGGACTGGCCGACGACATCGGCCCGATGAGTCCCGATCTCGTGATTCCGGAACCGCGCGAGCGGGTGTGGATGGTCATCGCTCTGGTCATGGCGGCGACCTGCGTCGCTCAGGCATTCGGACGTTTCACGTGGGGCGTGGTGTTGCCCGATGCTCGCGACGACCTGCTGGGTGGCTCGAACTCGCTTGCCGGCTTCTTCGGGACCCTCAACGTGGCGGCCTACCTCGTCGGCACGCTGGCCGTGTCGTGGGCGTCGTCGCGGGTCACCCTGGTCGGGCTCGTGCGGATCGGACTGGTGATCTCGACCGCGGCGCTCGGCCTCGCGTCGATCGCTCCCTCGGGGCCGGTCCTCGCACTCGCCCTGATCGCGATGGGAATCGGGGGCGCGGTCATCTGGATCCCCGTGCCCGCGATCGCGGCCCGGTCACTGCCGCCGAATCGGTCCGGACTCGCGGTCGGCTTCGTCGGGTCGGGGGTCGGGCTGGGGATCGTGTTCGCCGGCCAGATGGCCGGGTACCTCGAACGTCGCGGCGACGGCGCGTCGTTCTGGCAGACCCTGTACCGCATCGAGTTCGCGATCGCCTTGGTCGTGCTGCTCGGAACGTTCCTGTTCCTGCGATCGCAGGGTGACCGCCCGTCCGGAGCGGGCGGGTTCGGCGGGATCACCGCGTTGCGTTCCGTGCGCGGCTGGGTCCCCGCGGTGATCGCGTATGCGGCGTTCGGGTTCGCGTACATCCTGGTCATCGGATTCCTCGTCGCGCGACTCGAGGACGACAGCGGGTTCTCGTCGAGCGCCGCGGCTCACATGTTCTCGCTCGTCGGCGCAGCGACCGTCATCGGCGGGCTCTCACTCGGACGACTCTCGGATCGCATCGGGAGACGGTTCACACTGACCTCGACGTTCGTCGTCTTCGGGCTGTGCGCACTGCTCGTCTTGACGGGACGACAACCGTGGGTCGCGTTCGCTGCGTTCGGGATCGGATTGATGTTCTCCGGGATGCCGTCG
Source organism: Ilumatobacter sp. (assembly GCF_049588435.1). Lineage (GTDB taxonomy): Bacteria > Actinomycetota > Acidimicrobiia > Acidimicrobiales > Ilumatobacteraceae > Ilumatobacter_A. Next base: position 2,457 of record NZ_JBAVYV010000341.1, on the reverse strand, counting down.
CTGATCATCGCTCACATCGTCGACAACACGACGGTCGACACCTACGGGCCCGCCTTCAGTGCGGCGACGCTCGCGTTCGGTGTCACCCAGATGATCTCACCCCAGATCGGCGGGGCGATCGCCGACGGGCTCGGATCGTTCACATGGGTCTTCGTCCTGTCCGCCGCCGTGTCCTTCATCGGCGCGGCATTCGCGAGCCGACTCCCAGCGGAACCACCCGCAGCCAGTCGATGACGATCTGCATGGCACCTCGCCGGCGGGTCGAAGCCCCAGCACCGAGGGCGTGCACGCACCGTCAGGCGAGAGTTGCGAGGGCTGCCGCGAGAAGGCGCCGACCCAAGGGGAAGGGCAAGATCTGTGTTGTCGACCGTCGTCGTGACGTGGCGCTACTCGCCACTGACCGGGTGGCACCCAGGTGAAACGGTTCGGGGTCAGCCTGCAGCGGCGGTGGCCAGCTTGGCAAGCGCTCCGGTTGCCATGTCGATCTGCGGCAGTGACGGGTCGATGCCGTGACGTTCCGCGATGAACGTCGGATCGTTGTACGTGATCGTGACACCACCGTCGCCTTCGACGAACAGCATCTTCTGGGGCAGATCGATCCCGACGGTCCGGTTGGCCTGCATCAACGGTGTGCCGATGTTCGGGTTGCCGAAGATCACTTCGATGATCGGCTGCAACTCGAGGCCAGCGCTGCCCGCATTGGCCTGGTGATCGATCTCGGCCACGAGGACGAGGTCAGGGTTTGCGTCGATCGCCGCGATCAGCCGATCAGCGGCATCTCGTGCCGTTCCCGGAGCGGAGGCCGACGTGATCCCGGCCGACTCCGTGATCTCCGCTGGAACACCGATGAACGGCAGAGCGTCCGGCGTCCCGGCGGCAGCGTTGCCGAGCGTCGTCAGGGCATCGGCAATCGTGGTGAGCTGCTCGTCGACGCCGGTCAGGCCGTGGCGCAACCGCAGGTACTCGGCGCTGTTCCAGTACACGTCGACGGCACCCTCGTCATCTTCGGTGATCAGGATCTTCTGGGGCAGGTCGAGCCCGGTCCCGGGGTTCGCCTGCATCAGCGGCGTGCCGAGCATCGGGTTGCCGAAGATCAGTTCGGTGGTCGGTGCCAGATCGAGGCCCACCGACGCGGCATTGGCCGCGTGGTCGATCGTTGCGACGAGTGTCAGCGCCTCGTTGCCCTCGATCGCTGTGGTGAGTGCAGCGACGCTGTCGTCGAACGACTGCGTGCTGTTCTGCGAAAGCACTCCGGGTGCAAGGTTGGGGTCGACCTGCTCGGGCGGTTGATCACCGACGGGGCTGGTGGTCGGCGCGTCGGTGGCCGCCGGTTCGGGGGCGAGCGTCGTGGGGCTCGAGTCCGACGAGGAGTCGCTCGAGGTGCAGGCGGTCACGGCGAGGCCAACGGCCGTGAGAAGGGGAAGGAGGGTCGTGCGCTTCATCGTGCGCTCCGTTCTGGTGGGCGGATCGGTATCGACCGGGCCTACCCGATCGACCCTGGCCGAAACGGCGACGGCTGGATAGTGCCGGCTCCTGACTTCGAGGTTCTGCGACGGTTCGTCGGTCAGTCTTCGGTGGCGGGTGCCGAGGATCGTTCGCGGAGGATCTGACAGACGCGGGCTGCTTGTCGGCTTTGGTGGTCGCGTTCGGCGACGTTGCGCGCGTGGTGCGCCGCTTCGGCGTAGAGGTCGGCTGCGAGTTCGAGGTCGCCGTTTCGTTCGTGAAGGTGCGCTGCGACTGCGTCGTATCTCGCAGTGTCGTGGTCGATTGTGGCGAGCGCGGCGAGTCCGGCGAGAGGTCCGGCGGCTTCGCCGACCGCGACGACCCGGTTGAGGCGCACGATCGGGGTGTCGGTGAAGCGCAGCAACTCGTCGTACCACTCGACGATTTGGGGCCAGTCGGTTTGGTCGAATTGCCGGGCGTCGGCGTGCAGCGCTGCGATCGCTGCCTGGACCTGGTACTCGCCGAGCCGGTCGAGTGCGAGTGCGGACTGCAGGATCTCGACACCCTCGGCGATCATGTCCGTGTCCCAGCGGCTGCGGTCTTGGTCGGCGAGGGTCACGATGCCCCCGTCCGCGTTGGTTCGGCTCGCGCGACGTGCGTGATGCAGCAGCATCAGTGCGACGAGACCGTGCACCTCGGGCTGGTCGGTGACCGAGGCGATTTGCCGGGCGAGTCGTATCGCCTCCGCAGCGAGGTCGACGTCGCCGCTGTAGCCCTCGTTGAACACGAGGTACAGCACCTTCAACACGATGGCCAGATCTCCCGGGCGGTCGAGGCCGCTGTTGGCGACGGTGCGCTTGGCGCGGCTGATCCGCTGCGCCATCGTTGCTTCCGGCACGAGATACGCCTGGGCGATCTGCGCGGTGGTCAACCCGCCGACGGCGCGGAGGGTGAGCGCGACCGCCGACGAGGCGGTCAGGTCGGGGTGGGCGCACAGGAAGTAGAGCTGCAAGG
>NZ_JBAVYV010000340.1:0-22118 GCF_049588435.1 Ilumatobacter sp. | reverse complement strand
CCCTCTTCGTAGCCGACGTAGCCGGGAGGCGAGCCGACGAGGCGGCTCACCGCGTGCGGCTCCATGTACTCGGACATGTCGAGGGTGATCATCGACTGGTCGTCGCCGAACAGGAACTCGGTGAGCGTTTTCGCGAGCTCGGTCTTGCCGACACCGGTGGGGCCGAGGAAGATGAACGAGCCCGACGGGCGCTTCGGGTCCTTGAGGCCGGCACGGGTACGACGGATCGACTGGCTGACCGCCTTGATGGCGTTCTCCTGGCCGATGATCCGCTTGTGGAGTTCGGTCTCCATGTTGAGGAGACGTTCGGTCTCCTCCTCGGTGAGCTTGTACACCGGGATTCCGGTCCACAGCGAGAGCACCTCGGCGACGGCTTCCTCGTCGACCTCGTCGAACAGGTCGACGCCCGATTCCTTGACCTCGACCTCCTTGGCCGCCTTCTCCTCGAGGAGCTTCTTCTCCTCGTCACGGAGACGGCCGGCCTCCTCGAACTGCTGCTCCTCGACGGCGGTCTTCTTCGCCTCTTGGACGTCGGCGAGCTTGGTCTCGATCTCGCGCAGGTCGGGCGGGGTGGCCATGCGCTTGATGCGCAGGCGTGACCCGGCCTCGTCGATCAGGTCGATCGCCTTGTCGGGGAGGAACCGGTCGGAGATGTAGCGGTCGGCGAGGTTCGCCGCGGCGACCAACGCCTGGTCGGTGATCGTGACCCGGTGGTGCGATTCGTACTGATCGCGGATCCCCTTCAGGATCTCGATCGTGTGCGCCAGCGTGGGCTCGTCGACCTTGACCGGCTGGAAGCGGCGCTCGAGGGCTGCGTCCTTCTCGACGTGCTTGCGGTACTCGTCGAGAGTCGTGGCGCCGACGGTCTGGAGCTCGCCACGGGCGAGCATCGGCTTGAGGATCGACGCCGCGTCGATCGCACCCTCGGCGGCACCGGCGCCGACGAGCGTGTGGATCTCGTCGATGAACAGCAGGATGTCACCGCGCGACTTGATCTCCTTGAGCACCTTCTTGAGGCGCTCCTCGAAGTCGCCGCGGTAGCGCGACCCGGCGACGAGCGAGCCGAGGTCGAGCGTGTAGAGCTGCTTGTTGGTGAGCGTGTCGGGAACGTCGTTGTTGACGATCTTCTGGGCGAGGCCCTCGACGATCGCGGTCTTGCCGACGCCGGGCTCGCCGATCAGCACCGGGTTGTTCTTGGTGCGACGGCTGAGGATCTGCATCGTGCGTTCGAGCTCGCGGCTGCGACCGATGACGGGGTCGAGCTGACCGTCGCGCGCGGCCTGGGTGAGGTTGCGGCCGAACTGGTCGAGGATCTGGGAGTTGCCGCCCTTCTCCTCGCCGTCCTTCGAGCCGGGACCGACGCCGGCGGTCGCTCCCTCGCGGCTACCGGTCGCACCCGATCCGGAACCACCACCGGATGAACCGGAGGGGCCCTGGTATCCGGACAGCAGCTGGATGACCTGCTGGCGAACGCGGGACAGATCGGCTCCGAGCTTGACCAGCACCTGGGCGGCGACGCCCTCGCCCTCACGGATCAGCCCGAGCAGGATGTGCTCGGTGCCGATGTAGTTGTGGCCGAGCTGCAGTGCTTCGCGCAGCGACAGCTCGAGGACCTTCTTGGCGCGCGGGGTGAAGGGGATGTGCCCGGACGGCGACGAGCCACCCTGACCGATGATCTCCTCGACCTGACTCCGCACGGCTTCGAGGCTGATGCCGAGCGACTCGAGTGCCTTTGCTGCGACACCTTCGCCCTCGTGGATCAGTCCGAGCAGGATGTGCTCGGTGCCGATGTAGCTGTGGTTGAGGAGGCGAGCTTCCTCTTGCGCGAGCACGACAACGCGGCGGGCTCTGTCGGTAAAGCGTTCGAACATGTTGGCGTCTCTTCCCTCTTCCCGAAAGGTGTGGTGGAAACTGTTGATTCACCCTATCGGCGGGGTGTGACCGTGGCGGATCGTTGCTCCGTGACAGGTTTTCGCGTTGTCACGGGAATAGGGCAGCCGAGCGTTCATCGCTCGGTCGCCTGCCGTTTGCCCGATCCGACCTACAGTCTCGGCCGTGGCATCGGTGGGGCAACGATCCTGGACCTGGAAGGACCTGGGAATCGCCGTCGCGATGCTCGCACCGTCGGCGTTCATCCTCGGCCTGTTCATCGTCTACCCACTCGGGCGTGCGGTGTGGCTCGGTCAGCAGCGCTGCAACGCGTTCGGTGATGTGTGCACGTCGAACGGCTTCGACCAGTACTACGACATCTTCATTTCCACGCAGTTCCAGGGAGCGCTGCGCGCGACGGTGATCCTGGCGTTGATCACGGTGCCGCTCGGGCTGATCCTGGGGGTCGGGCTCGCGGTTCTCGCCGACAAACACCTGCGCGGCGTCGGCTTCTTCCGGACCACGTTCTCGTCGACGATCGCCACCTCGGTCGCCGTCGCCAGCCTGATGTGGCTGTTCTTGCTCCAGCCGTCGGTCGGTGCGTTGGCGAACATCGACTGGATCAATTCGTTCTTCCCGAAGATCAAGAATCCCGGCCTGCTCCAGGATCCGATGACCGCCTTGCCGTCGGTGGCGATGTCGAGCGTGTGGGCGGGGCTCGGATTTACCTTCATCCTCGTGACCGCAGCGCTCCAATCGGTTCCGCGTGAACTGCACGAGGCAGCGGCGGTCGACGGCGCGACCGGCACGATGCGGTTCTGGAAGATCACCGTTCCCCTGCTCGGACCGACGCTCGTCTTCGTCATCATCGTGCTGACGACCCGCGCGTTCCAGACGTTCGGTGAGGTCGACCTGCTCACCAACGGTGGGCCGCGCCCGGGCAACTCGACCACCACGATCACGTACTTCGTCTACGGCGAGTCGTCGGTGATCGCGAGCGACCCGGGCCTCCAGGCCGGTGGTGCCGTGTTGCTGTTCGTGATCCTGCTGCTCCTCTCGGGACTGCAGCTGCGCGGACTCGGACGTCGGGCGAGCATCGCATGACCGACGTGCGCGTGCCCGCGCCTGCTCCCGGCACCGCCGCGTCCGAGAAGGAGGTCGAGAAGCCGAGGGACGAACGCCGCGCGCACACCTGGGATCAGCCACGGGGTGGCCGGCTCGTGGGTCGCTACGCGCTGATGATCGTGATCGCGATCGCCGTCCTGTTCCCCGTGTACACAACCGTCATCTCGGCATTCAAGCCGAGCGACCAGTTCCTGGTGAATCCGCTGGTTCCCGACTCCTTCACGCTCGATGTGATCCGTGAGGCGTGGACGTCGGGTCGGCTCGGGCGGTATCTGTTCAACTCCACGGTCGTCGCGGTCGTGATCACGACCGCGCAGGTCGTCACGTCGCTCCTGTCGGGCTACGCGTTCGCCTACCTCCGTTTCCCCGGTCGCCGCATCGTCTTCTACGCGTTCCTCGCGACGCTGCTCGTCCCGCTCGAAGCGACGGTGTTCGTCAACTTCCAAACGATCGAGGCCGGCATCACGCTTCCGTTCTCGTTGCCGATCGTCGGCGATCACATCCCGTTCGGCGGATTGAACAGCTATCAGGCGCTGGTCGTGCCGTTCCTCGCCACCGCATTCGGAACGTTCCTGATCCGTCAGGCGCTGCTCGACCTTCCGATCGACCTGCGCGATGCCGCGCGCCTCGACGGGATCGGCCACCTCGGTTTCATCCGCCACGTGGCGGTGCCGCTCGTGCGCCCGACGCTCGCGGCACTCGCGTTGTTCAGCTTCCTGTCGTCGTGGAACCAGTACCTGTGGCCGAGCCTGATCATCAACGAGGCGGACAGCAACACGGTGCAGAGCGGCCTCCGCCTGCTCAGCAAGTCGAACCTCGACCAACCCAACCTCGTGATGGCGGGCACCGTCATCGCCGCGATCCCGATTCTGATCGTGCTCGTGATCTTCCAGAAGCAACTGATCCGCGGTCTGACCGCCGGAGCGGTGAAGGGGTGAGCGTGCGTGCACGCGGGCTGACGGTCGTCGCTGCGGCCGGCCTCCTGGTGGCGACGGCGTGTACCGGTGGCCCGTCGGTCCTCGATGCGGGCAACGACGATCCGAGCGCGCCTGCGACCGAGACGGCGGCCCCCGTCGACAGCGCCGTCGCTGACACGGATCCGACGGACGACCCGACCGACGACACGACCGCGGAGGATGCTCCGGCGCCCGAGACGACGGCGGGCCCGACGACGACGATCGCGGCGATCGACGAGTTCCCGCCGTGCCCGGTCGATGCGCTCGATGCGGCGGACGGTCCGGTCGCGATCACGTTCTGGCACGCGATGGCGAATGAGTTGGAGACCGCGTTGATCGATCTGGTCAACGTCTACAACGCCAATCAGGATCGGGTCCAGGTCACCCTGCAGAATCAAACGGCCTACGAGTCCGCGATCGACAAGTACATCGCCGGCGGCGTCGGGAGCCGCCCGGACATCGTGCAGCTCCCCGAGTACATCGTGCAGTCGTTCGCCCAGTCGGGAACGTTCGTCCCGATGGGGGCGTGCATCGAAGCCGACGGGTTCGACATGGCTCCGGTGCTGCCCCGGGTCGCCGACACGTACGTGTTCGAGGGGATCCAGTGGGCGATGCCGTTCAACGTGTCCGCCCCCGTCTACTACTACAACCGCCAGATGTTCGAGGCCGCGGGGCTCGATCCCGAGACGACACCGATCTCGCTGGACGACCTGCGCTCGACGTCCCAGCAACTCGTCGACAGCGGCGCGGCGAGCTACGGGATCGCACTCGACTCCGGACGTGACTCGGGTGGCGGCTGGTTCTTCGAGCAGTGGTTCGGGCGTGCCGGCGAGCTCTTCGCCGACAACGGGAACGGGCGGCTGGCGCCGGCGACGCAGGTGCTGTTCGACAACGACCTGGGCGTCGAGCTCCTGACGTACCTCCAGGACATGACGTCGTCGGGGCTCGCGATCACCGTCGGCGACAACTCCGGCGGGCAGGACACGTTCCTCAAGATGATCGATGGTGCGGCCCCGGCGGCTTCGACCATCGCGACTTCGGCCGCGATCTCGAGCGTGATCGCGGCGCTCGGATCGGGTGTCGCGCCCGGCCTCACCACCGACGACATCGGCATCGGACCGATGCCGGGTCCGAGCGATGTCCCCGCCGTTCAGCCGGGTGGTGCGTCGGTGTGGATCCCCGCGGGCAAGAGCGACGAGGTGACCGCAGCGGCGTGGGACTTCACGCAGTATCTCGTCGACGCCCAGACCCAGTCGACGTGGGCAGCGACGACCGGCTATGTCCCGGTGCGCAGCGATGCTGTCGAACTCGATCCGATCGCCGACCTGTACGAATCCGACCCCCGCTATCGCGTCGCGTACGACCAATTGTTGCCGACGGTCGACGATCCGTCGGCCGTGGTCCCGGCGCTCGGCCCGCTGCGCCAGATCCGAGCCCAGACCGCCGATGCGGTGGCTGCCACCTATGCCGGGGGGAACGTCGAGCAGATCCTCGCCGACGCGGCAGCCGCATCGAACGCGCTGATCGCGACGTACAACTCGCAGAACTGAGCCCCTGTCGTCCGGTGCCCGACACCGTTGACAGCGGCCTTCGCGAATCTGCGGACACCGATACCCTGCGGATCCATGGCTACAGCATTTCCGCCCCTCGACGGCTCCGCTCCCAAGTCCCAGAAGTTCCCGGGACCGCCGGAGATGGGAATCGACACCAGCAAGCGCTACACCGCGACCCTCGACACGACGCTCGGTGAGATCGTCATCGCGCTCGACGCGGTCAAGGCGCCGAAGACGGTCAACAACTTCGTCTTCCTCGCGTTGCACCACTACTACGACGGCGTGATCTTCCACCGCATCATCAACGGCTTCATGTGCCAGGGCGGCGATCCGACCGGAACGGGCACCGGCGGTCCCGGCTACAAATTCGAGGACGAGCTCCCCAAGCCGCGTGAGTACCAGATCGGTTCGGTCGCGATGGCAAACGCCGGTCCAAACACGAACGGCAGCCAGTTCTTCCTGGTGTCGGGTGCGTCCGGCGTCGGCCTCCCGCCGCAGTACAGCCTGTTCGGTCAGATCGTCAAGGGCCTCGACGTGCTCGACACGATGCAGAACGTGCCGACCGCTCGCGGCGACCGTCCGCACGAGGACGTCGTCATCAACTCGGTCGCGATCACCGAAGCCGACTGAGAAATGCGCGTCGGTGCCAGGCACCGACGCGCATTTTCGGCACTGAGATGGGGGAGCTCTCCGCTTCGCAGGCGCGTCGGATCGCGCTGTACGCGCAGGGTTTCGGCGCGGCGCGCCCGACGGGCCGCATCGACCGTCGTCACCTGCGCCGAGTGCTCCAGCACATCGGTCTGATCCAGATCGATTCGGTCAACGTGCTCGTGCGGAGTCAGGAACTGCCTCTGTTCGCGCGTCTCGGCGCCCACCCGCGATCGCTGATCCCCGACGCGACCGCCGACGGTGAGCTGTTCGAGTACTGGGTCCACGAAGCGTGTCACGTCCCGGTCGAGCAGCGCCCGCTCTACCAGTGGGCGATGGACGGGAACCCCCGGTGGAAGAGCATGCGGCGCTTCGCCGCGGAGCGTCCCGATCTGATCGACTCGGTCCGCGAGCGGTTGCGCACCGACGGGCCGCTCATCGCCAGCGATCTCGCGATGCGCGACCGGCCGAAGGGTCAGTGGTGGGACTGGGACGACGGGAAGTTGGCGCTCGAGCACCTGTTCCAGTCGGGGGAAGTGGCCGCAACTCGGCGTCCCAACGACTTCGGCCGCGTCTACGACCTCGCAGAGCGGGTGATCCCCGAGCGGATCCTGAACCTGCCGGCCCCGACCGAGCACGACGCCAAGAAGGAACTGCTCGTTCTGGCCGCCGGCTACCACGGTGTCGGAACCGCGGCCGACCTCGCGGACTATCATCGGCTGGCTCACACCCGCTCGGCGATCGCGGAACTCGTCGAGGAGGGCCGACTCGTCGCCACGACCGTCGATGGCTGGAAGCAGACCGCCTTCATGCATCCCGACGCGCACCTGCCGCGGTGGATCCGCGCCCGCGCGCTGCTCAGCCCGTTCGACCCGGTGGTCTGGTTCCGCGATCGAGCTGAGCGGCTGTTCGACTTCCACTACCGGATCGAGATCTACGTGCCGCGGCCGAAACGGGTCTTCGGGTACTACGTCCTGCCATTCCTCCTCGGTGATCGACTGGTCGCCCGCGTCGACCTGAAAGCCGATCGCTCGACGGGACGCCTCCTGGTGCGTGGGGCGTACGCCGAACCCGGCCACGATCCGGACGTGATCGCCACGTCGCTGATCGCCGAACTGAACGAGATGGCCGAATGGCTCGGGCTGACGGCCGGGGTCGAGGTCGGCGACCGCGGCGATCTCGCCCCCGTCCTCCGGTCGGCTGCGTAGGGTCGGTCACGTGCTCGTCCTGGCCCCGGTCCTCCTCGCCATCTTGGGCGTCGCGCTCGTGGGCGCCTACCTGCGCAATCGGGTCGCCTCCGACCCCGATGAGTGGCACGTCGACCCGCTGACTGCCCCGGCGCCGTCGACGCCGAACTGGTACCGGTTGATCCCGGCGGACGCGGTCGTCGAACGGCACCCGCGCCGAGACGGCCACCCGCCGGTCTACGACGTCACCGCCAAACGGCTGGCGACCGCCTTCGATCGAGAGGCGATGTCGGAGGGCCGGGTCGAGGTGCTCGCCGGCAAGGCGGCCGACGGATTCGTCACCTACGTCCAGCGCAGCTATGTGTTCGGATTTCCCGACTACGTGTCGGTTCGGTTCATCGACCTCGACGACGGTGGATCGACCATCGCCATCTTCTCCCGATCGAGATTCGGGCGCAGCGATCTCGGTGTCAACGAGAAGCGGGTCGCGCGCTGGGTCGACGTGACGACGAAACGCCTGCTCTGAACCCACCCGTCGTCGGTGAGATGTGAGACGACCCCTCGGTCCGGACTCTCACCGGAACGAGGCGTGGCACCGCTCCGGTGAGATGTGAGACGACCCCTCGGTCCGGACTCTCACCGGAGTGAGTCGTCGGGCACCATCGCCCAGCGCAGCGCTCTGGTGACGCCGTCGCCGCCGGCTCGACCCAACGTCGCCTCGGTGAGCGGGAGCCAGGGGAGGCGCAGCGGCCAGCGTGTCCATGCGGGCATCAGCGAGACGGCGCCGCCAGCGATCAGGAGGTAGGCGGGCCGTCCCGCAACGGGGAGGGGTGGCTGAGCGAGGAGGTATCGAGCAGCGGCGCGTGCCTCACTCGTCCCGCCCAGCTCGGGACGGAACGCCCGCAGCTGGTCGCGCAGTTGCCGTTCGGTGGTGGGTGGTTCCTCTGCGCCGAGGGCCCGGGCGATGACGGCCGCGTCGGCCACGTACGCGTCGCGTTCGCGACCGACGAGGTGGGCGTTCGCCGAAGCGGTCGTGGGCGGTGAGGAAGCTGTCGAGCTCAGCGACGTGGACCCATCGGAGCAGGTGTGGATCGTTGGCCGCGTACTCCCGGCCGTCGGCGGCCACGCCCACGACGCGGGTGTGGACCCGGTGGACGACGTCGACGGCACGCTGTGCCTCCGCGGCCGGTCCGAATGTCGTGGCCGCGACGAAATCGGCGGTGCGCTGGAGACGGCCCCACGGGTCGTGGCGATAGTCGGAATGCTGCGCCACGCCGGCCATGGCGAGCGGATGCAGCGACTGGAAGAGCAGCGCGCGCAGCCCGCCGATGAACATGGAGGCGTCTGCGTGGACCCGCCGGATCGGAGCGTCCTCGTCGAACCACCCGGGTGCTCGCGTGCCGTGCAGCTCACTCGCTCGCTGCGCGGCATCGGGACCGACGACGCGCGTGCGCACCTGAGCACCGAGCCATGTACGCAACGACTCGGTCACCTGGACCACTCTGTTCGATCCGCTCGACGATGCACCGGCCCATCGTTTCACCGATTCGTCGGGGATGCACCGCGATGCCCGCCGCATCGCGTTACCCGGGCGATGCTCGTCACGCGGTACGTTCCGACCTGTGACGATCGACGATCACGCGAGCGCGGGCGACCTCGGGCCGTCCAGCGGCCCGCCCGACGACGCTCCGATCGAGCGGAGGGTGCCGCGCTGGGCGGTTCCGACCATCGCGATCTTCTGGCTCGGCTTCCTGCTCACGTTCGTGGCTCGCCACGTGTTCTCGCGGTTGTCCGGACTGCTGGTGCTGCTGCTCGTCTCGATCTTCCTGACGCTCGCGATCGAGCCCGGGGTCAACCTGCTGGCTCGCCGCGGCTGGCGTCGCGGTACCGCCACCCTGTCGATCCTGTTCGTCGTGTTCGTCGTCTTCGTCGGGTTCCTGACGGCCGTCGGCACGCTGGTCGGCACGCAGATCGCCGATCTGCTGTCGGAATCGGAGACCTACATCAGAGAATCGGTCGACTGGATCAACTCGACGTTCGGGACCAATTTCGACCCGCAGTCGGTGGTGGATGAATTCACCGATCCGAACGGACGGGTGCAGCAGTTCATCCAATCCCAGGGTGATGAAGCCGTCCGATTGTCACTCGCGGTGGTGTCGGTGATCATCCAGGGGCTGTCGGTGCTGCTGTTCACGTTCTACCTGGTGGCCGACGGTCCGAAGCTGCGCCGTGCTCTGTGTTCGCGGATGCGTCCCACCCGCCAGGAGCAGGTCCTGCGGGCGTGGGACGTCGCGATCACCAAGACCGGTGGCTACCTCTACTCCCGGGCGCTGCTCGCGTTGATCTCGGCGGTCGCACACTGGGTGCTGTTCCAGGCGATCGGCACGCCGGCGCCGATCGCGCTCGCGTTGTGGGTCGGCTTGATGAGTCAGTTCCTCCCCGTCGTGGGGACCTACCTCGCCGGGATCCTCCCATTGCTCGTGACCGTGATCATCTCGCCGGTCGATGCGTTGATCGTGCTGATCTTCATCATCGCCTACCAGCAGATCGAGAACTATCTGTTCTCGCCGCGCATCACGGCACGGACGATGGAGATGCACCCCGCCGTCGCGTTCGGAGCCGCACTCGCCGGCGCTGCCCTGCTCGGTCCGGTCGGAGCGATCCTGGCGCTGCCCGCAGCAGCGATGGTTCAGGCGCTCGTCGGCGGGATGGGCCAGCGCTTCGACGTCGTCGACAACCCCCTCACCGACGTGTCCCCGACCGGACGATCTCCGGGCGCAGCGTCCACCGCGGGGGAAGCCGGATGAGTGTCTTGGTGGACGGCACCCGCTTCTCGGACGACTCGTTCGCGCCGGTGGCCGTCGCGACGCGCAGCGGTGTCGACGAGTCGCTGCACTTCGGTGCCGGTGCGATCGTGGCCGCCGACCGCTCGATCGAGCATTCGATCGGCGACCCGGAGCTGCAGATCTATCCACGGTCGGCGCTCAAACCGTTCCAGGCGTCGGCGATGGTGCGTGCCGGTCTGGATCTGCCGTCGCGGCTCCTCGCAGTGGCCTGCGCGAGCCATTCCGGCGAGGAGCGTCACCTCGCGGCCGTGTTGGAGATCCTCGAACTGCACGGCCTGGGTGTCGACGATCTCGCGAACACCCCCGACCGGCCGTACGGCACGAGTGCTCGTCGCGCTGCAACGGCGGCGGGTGTCGGGCCGTCGGCACTCCAGCAGAACTGTTCGGGCAAGCACGCTGCGATGCTCGCGACCTGTCGCGTCAACGATTGGCCGATCGACTCGTATCTCGATCTCGACCATCCGCTCCAGGTCGCGATCCACGTCGAGACCGACCGGTTGGCCGGACGGTCGGGCGGCTCGGTGTCCCATGTCGGGATCGACGGCTGTGGTGCACCGACACATCTGATGCCGGTGGTCGATGTCGCCCGCGCGTTCGCCACCCTGCAGCACGAACGCTCGGCCGTCGTCAAGGCGATGACGGCCGAACCGGGCTTGGTCGGGGGAGTCGATCGCGACGTCACGAGGTGGATGGAGGCGGTCCCCGGACTGATCGCGAAGGAAGGCGCCTCGGGCGTGATGGCGCTCGCCCTCGAGGACGGTCGATGTGCCGCGCTCAAGGTCTCCGACGGGTCCGACGCAGCTCGGCGCGCGGTGACGACCGAGATGTTGCGCGTGCTCGGTGTCGACGTCGACGGTGCGCAGTCCGACGTGCGCGACACGACGGATGTGATCGTCCTCGGGCGTGGCGTCGAAGTCGGGCGGATCGTCCCGCTTCCCTGGAAGTGAGACCGTGATGCGAAGGGTCGACCGATGGACTACGTGACGCTCGAGACGGACGAGTTCGTCTACGGCGTGGGCGACGAGATCCTCCCGGGCGTGTCCCGGGTGATCGCCGAGAACCCGTCGAAGTTCACGTACCGGGGGACCGGCACCTACATCATCGGAGGCGGACAGGACGTCGCCGTGATCGACCCGGGCCCCATTCTCCCGTCGCACCGCGAGGCTCTCGCCGGTGCATTGACGGGCCGTACGGTGCGGGCGATCCTCGTGACCCACTGTCATGCCGATCACTCACCGCTCGCGGCGTGGCTCCGCGACGAGACCGGCGCGCCGACCTACGCCTACGGGCCACACGGCGCGGCCACGGTCGAATGGGACATCGGCGCCCTCCCGGACGATTTCGGACGGCCGGAGCCGACCGACGTGGCCGACGACGAGCCGACGGGTCCCGACGAGCCGAAGCTCGAGGAGTCGACGGACACGGCGTTCGTCCCCGATGTCGAGGTCCGTTCCGGCGACGTGGTCTTCACGGACACCGCGATCAGCGTCGCGGCGCTGCACACGCCCGGGCACACGTCGAACCATTCGTGTTTCGCGATGACGAGCAGCGCGGGCGGGAGGATCCTGTTCACCGGTGACCACGTGATGGGGTGGAGCACGACCGTCGTCGCTCCGCCTGACGGCGACATGGGCGCCTACATGAACTCGCTGAGGATGGTGGCCGGACGACGCGACGACGTCGCGGTGCCGACGCACGGTTCGCCGATCGAGCGACCCGGTCGCTTCGTCGGAGATCTCGTCGATCACCGCCTCGAACGCGAGCGGCAGGTGCTCGATGCCGTGCGCCGCGGCCTCGACACGATCCCCGACATCGTCGAGGACCTCTACGTCGATGTCCGGGTCGAGTTGCATCGTCCAGCCGGATCGAGCGTGCTCGGCCACCTCGTCAAGCTCGTGTCCGACGGCATCGTCGTGGTCGACGGGTCGTCCGCGGCGGACTCAGCCTCGGACGCTTCACCGGCGTCGGTCCCGCGGCTCGATTCGAACTACTTGCCGGTCTGATCACTCCACTCGGCGGTCCGGACGAGGATCCTGGGCGGGAGATTGCGACAATGGGCGCGATGCAGGTCTCGATCACCGCGCGTCCGGACGCGTCCGCCGCGCTCGACCGCCTGGGCGCCGTTCTGTCCGGGATCGACCGTCGTGTGGTCGCGTGCAGTGGCGGAATCGACTCGCTCGTGCTCTCCACCGTGGCGCACCGCGCCGACTCGGCGGCCACCACGGTCGCGCACACCGTCACTCCCGCTGTCCCCGGAGATGGAACCGCTCGCGTGGTGGCGTATGCCGAGCGCGAAGGGTGGGACCTCCGGCTCGTCCGGTCGGGCGAGTTCGACGACGAGTCGTACCTCGAGAACCCCGTCGACCGCTGCTACCACTGCAAGCGAAATCTGTACGACGCCGTCGACGAGCTCGCCCGCAGTTCGTCGGTCACCGCTGCGGTCGTGCTGAGTGGTGCCAACCTCGACGATCTCGGTGAGTATCGCCCCGGGCTCGTTGCGGCGGCCGAGCATTCGGTGCGCCATCCCTACATCGAGGCGCAGCTCACCAAGTCGGACGTCCGCGCCGTGGCCCGCCACCTCGGTCTGCCCGACGCGGAGCTGCCCGCATCGCCCTGTCTCGCGAGCCGGCTCTACACGGGCACCCGGGTCACGCCGTCCCGGCTCCGGGCGATCGAGGCAGGAGAGTTACTCGTGCGCGACCGGACCGGCATCGGGGTCGTCCGTTGCCGCGTGAACGAGACGACCGTGCTGATCGAGGTCGCCGACGAGGACCGGCCCTACCTGACCGATGAGGTCCTCGCCGACGTCACGCGCGTGATGGTCGAGGTCGAGCCGTCGATCGCGACAGTCGACCTCGACGATCGGGCCTACGAGCCGGGTCGGGCGTTCGTCGGTGCGGCGGGGTCGCCCGCATCGTGACCCACCAGCACGACCACGACCGCCTCGCACGGATCGGGATGCCCGAAGCCGTCCTGTGCGGCACCAAATCGGTCGATCAGGTGGTCGCGATCGTCGGAGAACTCGCGCGGAGCACATCGGACCCGCGCCTCTTCACCCGCATCACCGACGACCAGCTCGACGCACTCCCGGCTGCGCTGCTCGACCGGCTCGCCGTCGATCCGCTCTCCCGCACGGCGATGCTCAACGGACGGTTGCCGACGCGGCCCGGACGAGTGACGGTCGTGGCGGCCGGCACGTCGGATGCGAGTGTGGCAGCCGAGGCGGTACGCACCCTCGAGTTCAGCGGCGTCGCGTGCGAGATGATCGTCGACGTCGGCGTCGCAGGTCTGTGGCGTCTCGAAGCGCGCCTCGACGACATCCGCGCGGCCGACGTCGTCATCGCCGTGGCCGGCATGGATGCCGCGCTGGTGTCGGTGCTGGGCGGACTCGTCGCATCGCCGCTCGTGGCCGTCCCGACCTCGGTGGGGTACGGCGTCGCGACCGGTGGCACCACGGCACTCCACAGCTCGCTCGCCAGCTGCGCCCAAGGGGTCACCGTCGTCAACATCGACAACGGGTTCGGGGCGGCGTGCGCCGTTGTGCGGATGTTGTCGCTGTTGGGAGGTCCGCGGTCGTGACGACGGGCTGGATCGACGGAACAGCGGGTGCGAGTGGCGACATGCTGCTCGGCGCGCTCGTCGACGTCGGCGTCCCGATCGGCGTGCTGAGCTCGGCGATCGATCGGCTCGACCTCGGCATCGCGCTGCGCGTCGAAGCGGTAACCCGGGGAGGCCTCGGGGCGACGAAGGTCCACGTCGACGTTGCGGAGGCCGACACGCTGCGTCATCTCCCACAGATCATCGAGTTGTTGCAGGTATGCGACGCGTCGATCGAGGAGCGAGCGGTCGCGACCTTCCGGCGCCTCGCCGAGGCGGAGGCAGCGGTCCATCGCACATCGCTCGACGAGGTGCACTTCCACGAGGTCGGTGCCCTCGACTCGATCGCCGACATCGTCGGGGTCTGCGCCGGCTTCGTCCACCTCGGCCTCGATCAACTGCACTGCTCGACGCTCTGCCTCGGGAGCGGGATGACCCGTGGGGCACACGGCCCGATCCCGGTTCCCGCGCCCGCCGTGCTCGAGGTGTTGCGCGGCGTGGGCCACGTCGCAGCCGGCCCGGCACCACACGAATCGACGACACCGACCGGCGCCGCATTGCTGGCCGAATGGGTGGATCACTGGGGATCGATGCCGACGATGACCGTGGAGTCGATCGGGGCCGGCGCCGGAACGCGGGACTCCGATGCGGTGGCGAACCTGTGCCGGCTCGTGATCGGCGACGGCACCGGTCGAGGGGCGATCGGCGCCGATCCCACGTCGACGGTCGTCCAGATCGACGCGAACATCGATGATCTCGACCCGCGGATGTGGCCCGAAGCGATCGCGGCGGTCATGGTCGCGGGCGCGCTCGACGCGTGGGTCACCCCGATCGTGATGAAGAAGGGCCGCCCGGCACACACGTTCAGTGCGCTCTGCGCCACTCACCGCGTCGACGCGGTGAGTGCGGCGATCTTCCGTGAGACCACGACGATCGGTGTCCGGCGCCACCTCGTCGAGCGCGAGACGTTGCCC
This sequence comes from Ilumatobacter sp., assembly GCF_049588435.1. GTDB lineage: Bacteria > Actinomycetota > Acidimicrobiia > Acidimicrobiales > Ilumatobacteraceae > Ilumatobacter_A. The sequence continues at coordinate 7,363 of NZ_JBAVYV010000340.1, read as the reverse complement.
CGCCATGACACCGTGATCCACGTCGACGGCCAGGAAATCCGGGTCAAGACCGCGATCCGGGACGGTGACATCGCGAACCGCAGCCTCGAGTGGGATGACGTCGTCGCTGCAGCCCGTCACCTCGATCGGCCTCCCAAGCAGGTGGTTTCCGAGGCGATCGCCCGGATCGACGCGATCCAGGACTCGGAAGACGACATCTCGACGGCGTGACTTGGCTCACGCGACTCGACTCCCTACCTGCCGGAAGGTAGGCTGGCTGCCGTGAAGGAGAACGAGATCCTCTTCGAGTTGACGCCAGTGGTGGAACAACTCCTCGAACGCCACCTCGAGACGTCGAAGGAGTGGTTCCCTCACGAACACATTCCGCATTCGCGCGGGCGCGACTTCGAGGTCGGCCACCAGTGGACCGAGAGCGACGCCGATCTCGACGGCCACCAGCTGACCCCCGAGGTCCGCAGTGCCCTGTACGTCAACCTGCTGACCGAGGACAACCTCCCGTACTACTTTCGCACGGTCGAGTCGATGTTCGGTGCCGACGGACCCTGGGGCACCTGGGTGCGCCGTTGGACCGCCGAGGAGGGTCGCCACTCGATGGTGATCTACGGATACCTCGCGGCGACGCGTGCGATCGACCTCGTCGAGCTGGAGCGCGGCCGCATGGCGCAGGTGTCACGCGGCGAGACGCCGAGCCCGGAGACGCTCCAGGACGGTTTCGTCTATCTCGCACTCCAGGAACTCGCCACCCGCATCTCGCATCGCAACACCGGGCTGCAGATCGGTGACCCCGTCGGCTACGACGTCATGAAGCGGGTCTGTGCCGACGAGAACCTGCATCAGCTTTTCTATCGCGATCTTGCGGCAGCGGCGGTCGAGGTCGACCCGAACACGATGATGATCGCGATGGAGCGACAGGTGAAGAAGTTCTCGATGCCCGGCACCGGGATTCCCGACTTCGAGTCCCACTCGCGGCGGATCGCGAAGGCCGGCATCTACGACCTGCAGATCCACCACGAGCAGATCCTCGCCCCGGTCGTCCTGCGTCAGTGGGACGCCGGCAACATCTCCGGCCTGTCCGGCGACGGCGCCATCGCTCAGGAGCGGCTGATGAAGCGGATGGCCACGAGCGAACGCGTCGCCAACCGCTACGCCGAGAAGCGCGACCGAGAGCGCGACCTCGAACTCGTCTGATCGCTCAGCCGATCACTCCCCGGTGATGCAGCTCGCTGCCTCGTCGAACAACTGATCGTCGATCTCGTCGGGGGTCAAGCCGCTGAGCGCGTCCTTCAAGCAGTCGACGTCGACCGTCTCATCGACGTCTCCCATGGCCTCGGCGGTCGCGATCGCGTAGCTCTCGGCGTCGATGCAGTCGCTGAACACCGTGTCCCCGATCGCATCGGCCTCCGGGGAGACCTCGACCTCGCCGGTCAGTCCGGCATCCGCGATCGCCTGCGCATCGTCGTCGGTGAGTTGGCCGACGTTCTCGTTGACGCAGTCCTCGTCGAGTTCGATGCCTGAGTCCGCGGCGCCGCTCATCAGGAGGTCCGCGACCCGACCCTGCTCGCCGTCGAGTGCCCCGCTGGACTCCGTGCTGTCGTCGCTGTCGCTTTCGGTGGTGACGGTGTCGCCCGGGTCGCTGTCGCTGGTGTCGGCGTCGCTTCCGCCGCACGCGGCGAGAACGAGGAGGGAGGCTGCGAGGCAGGCGGTGATGGTGGTGCGCATGGGGAACCTTTCGAGGGGGATGTCTCGACGAGTCTGGCAGGGGGAACCGGCAGCGGTGCAGAGTACGTCCGCGTCCGAGGAGGTTCGAACCAGGGGAAGAACGTCGTCAGAGCCCGTTCGCGGTGACGAACGAGCGGTAGATGTCGAGCAGGGATTGTTTCTGGACGTCGGTCAGCGCCTCGTCGAGCAGGATCGCCGACTCGGTGGTGACCTCGCGGTCCTCCGTGTCGTCGCCTTCCTCTTGGCGACCGAGGAATCGCAGCAGCCGCTCGGTGGGCACGTTCAGCGCATCGGACAGTCCGTGGAGGACTCGCACCGACGGCTCGTGCAGCCCCCGTTCGAGTTGGCTGAGATAGGCGTCGGAGAGGTCCGCGACCTTGGCGAGCTCGCGCTGCGACATCTCGGCGAGCTTGCGCTGACTGCGGATGAAGTCACCGAATGCCCCGCTGCCTGATGAGTTCGAGTCGGTCATGTTCGCTCGATCCTAGATCCGTTGGGCGTCCGTCTCGGGTCGAGACGCGAACGAGCCCGGACCGAGGGGGGAGAGGGTCCGGGCTCGTTCGTGTTCAGTTGTGCCGCCGTCGGGCGGCAGCGGTCACTTGGCGGCCTTGGTCGCCTTGGTCTTGGCGACGGGGGCGACGCCGGTCGGGAGCATGCCCACGACCTTGGCGGTGAAATCGCGGTTCGCAGCGACGACCTGCTCGACGAAGTCGAGGTAGCGGTCACCGGTCTCGGCGGGGGTCGGGAGCTTGTCGGCCAGCGGCAACTCGACGCTCGGGAGCCGGTCGGCGGTCTTCACGGCGTTGTCGATGACGGTGCGGTGGATGCTGACGACGCTGTCGAGGAAGCGCTCGTGGGTGTCGACGGCGGTCTTGGCGGCCAGGTCGATGTTCTCGGTGATCTGCGTGGGGACATTCATGATTCTCTCCTGAGTGTGTGAGGCCGGTGCGCTCGGTTGCGCTTGGCCCTGGTTCTTGATGCGTACTTTATCACGCACTGCGTGATTGTCAACCTCCCTGCAAGAAATAGTACGCAACTTCCGAATGCACATTCGTGCCTGGCACCAATGTGCATCGCGAGAATGCGCGTTGGTGCCAGGCACCGACGTGCATCGGGTGTGCGACACTCGACGGATCGCACGTCCACCGACAACCTCCGGCGACACGCCGACGGCTCGCATCGACCAGTGGCTCTGGTCGGTCCGGCTCACCTCGACCCGTCCCGACGCGGCCGCTGCGTGCCGTGGGGGTCACGTGACGGTCAACGACAAGTCGGCCAAGCCGTCGACCCCGGTCACGGTCGGAGACCGGGTCGAGGCGCGCCTCGGTGACCGCACCCGCATCGTCGAGGTGACGCGCGTGATCGTGAAGCGTGTCGGTGCTGCGATCGCCGTCGACTGCTATGTCGACTTCTCGCCGCCGGTGCCCGAACGCATCAAGCAGGCGGAGTTCGCGCAACGCGATCGGGGCGCCGGACGTCCCACCAAACGCGACCGGCGTCAGATCGATCGTCTCCGTGGTCGTTGACCCTCGCCCGGTGCGTCAGGCGCCCGCCGCGACATCTACAATCGTCGCCCTGGCTGACACCGAATTGGACACCTCCGCCGCGACGCATGTCGTCTCGAGCGTCGATCACCCCGAGTTGACGACGCGGATGTCGGGCCACGGGGTACGTGGGATGTGGCCGCTGTTCCTCGGCCTCGGACTGTTGATGATCGGCAACGGTCTCAACGGCGCGGTCATCGGCGTGCGGTCCGTCGACGAGGGCTTCACGCTCGTCGTCACCGGCGTGATCATGGCCGGCTACTTCGCCGGCTTCCTGATCGCACCGTCCGCGGTCGTGCGGATGATCTCGTCGGTCGGTCACATCCGAGTGTTCGCCGGCCTCGCATCGATGGCCTCGACCGTCGTGTTGGTCCATTCGCTCTCGGTCAATGCGCCCACGTGGGTGTTGATGCGATTCATCTTCGGCTTCTGTTTTGCCGGGCTGTACATCGTCATCGAGTCGTGGCTGAACGAGCTCTCCACCCCCCAGAATCGTGGCCGCACGCTCGCGGTCTACATGATCGTCTCGATGGGTGGGCTCGGGCTCGGTCAGATGCTGATCACCCTGGCCGATCCGAGCACGTTCCGTCTGTTCGTCCTGTCGTCGGTCCTCGTGTCGATCGCGCTGGTCCCCGTCACGCTCGCCGGCAACATCACCGCACCGGCGGTGAGGCTGCCCGAGAAGGTACCGGCGCGGGAGCTGGCGCGCGTGGTCCCCACCGGGGTGATCGGGTCCTTCATGAGCGGAGCGGCGACCGGTGTCGTGTTCGCGCTGTCGGCGGTCTTCGCCACGGCGGCAGGACTGTCGATCGAGCGGACCGCGTTCTTCCTCCTGGCCCCGATGGTCGGCGGCGTCGTGATGCAGTGGCCGGTCGGCAAGTTGTCGGACCGGTTCCTGCGGCGCAACGTGATCTTCGGCGTGTCGGTCGCAGCGGCGGTCGTGTGCGCGCTCGGCATCGTGGTCCCGAACGAGAGCTCGTTGATGTTGCTGGTGATGTTCGGGATCGGCGGTGCGCTCTTTCCGCTCTACTCGCTCGTCGTGTCGTACACGCTCGACTGGACCGCCGTCGAGAAGACCGTCGGTGCGTCGGGCACCCTCGTGCGGCTCAACGGCGCCGGTGCCCTCTGCGGTCCACTCCTGACGGCGCCGCTGATGGCCTGGCTCAGCCCCGTGTTGTTCTTCTGGACGATGGGCGCGTTCTTCTCCGTGATCGTCGCGTTCATCTCGTACCGGATGGTGTTCCGCGAGGCGATTCCGAAGGAACGGGAAGTTCCGTACGTCCCGTTCCCCGCACGGGCGACGAGCGGTGCGTTCAAGCTCGTGTCCGCCCCGGTCAAGGTCACCCGGCGGGTCGGCAAGACGGTCTCGACGCAGCGCCACACACATCGGTCCGCCGACGACCGCTTCGATACCCGCGGTCACCACGCCAACGGTCGCGACGCCGCATCCGAGACGGAATCATGACGCTTCGGTGAGGGTCCGCTCGCGCCAGAGCTCGGTCGTGTCCACCTGGTTGAACGTGTAGAGGTGGATGCCGTCGACGCCGAGCGGCGCGAGGTCGGATGCGAGCGGTCGGAGCAGCGTGTCGGGCTCGAACGAACGTTGCGTCATCAGCCGACGGAGGGCCCGCCGGTTCTTGCTCAGGTATCGGAGTGAGGGTCCGACTCCGAGGCGCATGCCGGTCGTCATCAGTTTCGTGATCTCGAGCACGCCCGGGATGCCGAGGTGGACGGGAACGGTCAACCCGGCGTCGCGCTCGCGTCGCAGCCATCCGCGGATCTCGTCCGGTGAGAAACACATCTGCGTCGACACGTGCGCCGTGCGTCCCGACGCGAGGATCATCCCCTGCTTGCGATGAAGCGCAGCGTGGAGTTGTTCTTCCGGGATGATCGGGTGGGCGTCGGGGTACGCGGTGTACCCGATGTGGTCGATCTGGCGGTGCTGCGAACCGTCGGCGTCGTCGAGTCGCAGAAATTCGTCGAGGAACTCGATCGCGTCGAACAGGTAGCCGGGTGGGGATGCGTCGCCGGCGACGAGGAAGATCTCGCGGATCCCGAGCTGCCCGAGTCGTTCGTGGATGCTGCGCAGGTGGTCCGGTGTCTGCACCATACGCGCCGAGATGTGCGGGGTCACGCGGTGTCCGGCGGCGATCAGTTCTTCGGCCGCGTCGAGTGTCGCCTCGATCGACTTGGCCGGGGAGCAGGTCATCGAGATCGTCGACGCGGGCCGGAGTTCGGAGATGGCGCGGTCGAGCGACTTCATCGGGACCAACTCGATCGTCGCCGTCTCGACCATGTTGCGCAGGTGCTCGGCATCGGGGCCGGCGAGCAACCGCTTGCGGGTGCGCAGCGAGCGGGAGGCCGGGGGGAAGCTGGACGGTTTGATCGCCATGATTTTCCGATCAGCTCAGGCCGACGATGTCGCCGTGCTCGTCGATGTCGATGGATTGGAGCGCGGGCGTCTTGCCGAGTCCCGGCATCGTGCGCATGTCGCCGCAGATCGGATAGACGAACCCGGCTCCGACCGACGCTCGGACCTCGCGGACCGGAAGGATCCACCCGGTCGGTGCCCCCTTCAGCTTCGCGTCGTGGCTCAGCGACAGGTGCGTCTTGGCAATGCACACCGGGAGGTTGCCGAATCCGTTCGCCTCGTAGTTGTCCAGCTGGGTGGTCGCCTGCGGGCTGAACGATGCGCCGTCGGCGCCGTACACGCGCTGGGCGACCGTCGTGATCTTGTCGCGCAACGACATCTCGTCGGGATAGAGCACCTCGAACGTGCTCTCCTCGGCGGCGGCTTCTGCGACCGCTTCGGCGAGTTCGACGGCACCCTTCCCGCCGTCGGTGAAGTGAGTCGACACGGCGGATCGGGCGTCGTACTCGGCGGCGATCTCCTTGATCGCGTTGATGTCGCCGTCGTGATCGCCGGGGAACACGTTGATCGCGACCACCGGTGTGCAGCCGTGGATGCGCATGTTCTCGAGCTGCTTGCGGAGGTTGTCGCCACCTTGGTGGACCTCGTCGGGATTCTCGCGCAGGATCTCCTCCGGAAGCGGTTTGCCGGCGACGATGTGGTGCTTTCCGGAGTGCGCCTTGAGCCCGCGGACGGTCGCGACGAGCACGGCGGCATCGGGGGCGAGGCCCGATGCCCGACACTTGATGTTGAAGAACCGCTCGGCACCCATGTCGGCACCGAACCCGGCCTCGGTGATCAGGTAGTCGCCCATGTGGATGCCGATCTGGTCGGCGACGATCGACGAGTTCCCGGTCGCGATGTTGCCGAACGGCCCGGTGTGCACCAGCGCCGGTGTGTTCTCGAGCGTCTGCATCAGGTTCGGTTTGATCGCCTCACGCAGGATGACGGCCATCGCACCGGCGACCTGGAGATCCTCGGCGGTCACCGGTGTGCCGGACTTCGTGTAGCCGACGACGATCCGGCCGAGGCGCTCACGGAGATCCTGGAGGGAGGTGCACAGCGCGAGGGTGGCCATCACCTCGGAGGCGGCGGTGATGTCGAATCCGGTCTCGCGGGGCAGTCCGTCGAGGCGCCCGCCGAGGCCGATCACGGTGTTGCGCAGCGCCCGGTCGTTCACGTCGAGCACGCGTCGCCAGGTGATGTTGTGCTGGTCGAGGCCCGATTCGTTGCCGTGGTAGAGGTGCGCATCCAGTGCCGCGGAGCACATGTTGTGGGCGGCCGTGACCGCATGCATGTCGCCGGTGAGGTGGAGGTTCAACAGCTCCATCGGCACGACCTGGCTGTAGCCGCCGCCGGCTGCTCCGCCCTTGATGCCGAACGTCGGGCCCATCGACGGTTGACGGATCGCGATCACGCCGACCTTCGAGATGTGCTGGAACGCCTGGCCGAGCCCGACGGTTGTCGTCGTCTTGCCCTCACCCAGTGGCGTCGGCGTGATCGCAGAGACGACCACGTACTTGGCACGCGGGCGGTCGCGCATCTTCTCGATCGCTTCGAGCTGGATCTTGGCCGCACCGGATCCGTACGGTTCCAGGTGCTCCAGCGGGATGCCCGCGCTCGCGGCGACATCGTCGAGCGGCCTCAGCGTGGCCTGCGACGCAATGTCCAGATCGGATGGGAACCCCAT
>NZ_JBAVYV010000339.1:0-3356 GCF_049588435.1 Ilumatobacter sp. | reverse complement strand
GCGAGGTCGCCCGCCTCGCGGACGATCGGGCTGAACGCGGAACGCTGCAGCGCCTTGGCCTGTTCGTTGACCGTGGCGATCAGGCTCTGCCAGCAGATCTCGAGTTCGATCGGGTCGAACCCACCCGCCGCCGGACGCTCTTCTGTGATGGTCATGATGCTGTGCTCCTGGTTGCGATGAGGCTGCCGTCTGCGCCGACCTCGACGTTCCATCCGGGACGGATGACGGCGGTGGTTTCACGTTCTTCGACCACGCACGGGCCGGCGAAGGTCGCCCCTCCCCCGAGTTGGTTGCGCTTGTAGACCGGAGCGTCGACGGCATCCATGCCGCGGCCGAACACCATCGGTCGGTGCGACACCGGGTCGGCACCGGAACCCGTGGGGACCGGTTCGGGGTTGACCTGATCGGCGTCGGCGGACACGGCCAGGCGCCAGGTGACGATCTCGACGGCCACGTCGGGGATGGCGAGTCCGAAGATCCGCTTGTACTCGGCCTCGAAGGCGACGAGTACGTCGGCGTCGGTCACGGGCCAGTCGTCGCCCTCGCCGACCCACACGGTGACCTCGTTGCCCTGTCCTGCGTAGCGGCAGTCGAGGCCGTAGCGGAATCGAGCTGCATCGGCCGAGGAGCCTGCGGCGGCGAGGACACGACGGCCCTCGTTGCGGAGATCGTCGAGCAACGCGGTGCGCTCGGCGGGGTCGATCGCGTCGAGACGGCGGGGCATCGAACGGGCGAGGTCGATGCGAACCGGCGACACCAGCGTTCCGAACGCCGAGAGCACGCTCGCATTGACCGGGAAGATCACCCGGTCGGACTCGAGCAGTTCGGCCACGCCACAGGCGTGGACCGGGCCGGCGCCACCGAAGGCGATCATCGAGACACCGCGCAGGTCGACGCCCTGTTCGACGGCGTGCATCCGAGCGGCAGCGGCCATGTTCTGGTTGACGATCTCGTGGATGCCCGCCGCGACGCTGACCGCGTCGAGGTCGAGCGACTCGCCGACCTTCGCAGCGGCGGCCGTTGCGGCCGCTCCGTCGAGGGGCATGTCGCCACCGAGGAACGCCGCCGGATCGAGCAGACCGAGCACGACGTCGGAGTCGGTCACGGCGGGAACGGTGCCGCCGCGCCCGTAGGACGCAGGACCCGGCTCGGCGCCGGCCGACTCGGGTCCGACCTTGAGCAAGCCGAACTGGTCGACCCAGGCGAGCGATCCGCCACCGGCGCCGATTTCGACGAGGTCGACCGACGGGACCGACACGGGGAAGCCGGAGCCCTTCTTGAAGCGGTAGGCGCGTGCGACCTCGAACACGTTGGTGAGCTCGGGCTCACCGCCGTCGATCAGACAGGCCTTCGCGGTGGTGCCGCCCATGTCGAAACAGAGCAGACGGTCCATGTCGAGTCGCTCGGCGAACCACTTGCCGGCGAGCGCACCCGCTGCGGGTCCGCTCTCGACGAGTCGGATCGGGACGCGTGCTGCGTCGTCGGCCGACACCACTCCCCCGTTCGACAGCATCATCAACACCGAGCCGCCGAACCCCTCACCCGACAGCCACTTCTGCAGCTCGTCGAGGTACGGCCCGATGACGGGCATCGTGGCGGCGTTGCAGGCCGTCGTGACCATGCGCGGGTACTCGCGGATCTGGGGCGACACGTCGGCCGAGATGCACACCGGAACCCCGAGCTCACGCTCGAGGAATTCGGCGAGCGTCCGCTCGTTCGTCGCATCGACGTACGAGTTGAGGAGGCAGATCCCCACCGACTCGACCTCGAGGGCGCGCAGTTCGTCGGCGACGGCCTGCATCGATTCCTCGCTCGGGGGCAGGATGACCTCGCCGGCCGCCGTCGTGCGCTCGGCGATCTCGACGGTGCGGTCACGTGGGACCGGAGGCGCCGGGAACTCGATCTGCAGGTCGTACATGTCGTAGCGGTGCTCGTCGCGGATCAGCAGCGTGTCGCCGAAGCCCTGCGTCGTCACGAGGCCGGCTCGACCCGTCTTGCCCTCGATCAGGGCGTTCGTGATCAGCGTCGTGGCGTGCACGATCGGAGCGGTGACGTCGGAGGGACGCAGCCCGGCGCGGGCCAGCAACTGCCCCACCCCGGTGCGGACGCCGTCGAGCGGGTTCGACGGGGTGGTGAGCGTCTTGTCGACGACCACGTCACCCGATGCTGCGTCGAGCAGCACCACGTCGGTGAAGGTTCCCCCGATGTCGACGGCGAGGCGCCAGTCGGCGGTGGTTGAGGCTTGGTCGTTCATCGATCGGCTCCGTTGTCGTGCAGGTCTGAGGGGCGGGTGACGTCGGCGGCCGCTTGTGCATCGCGCAGGTCGTCACGGGGTGGGCTGAACACGTCGAGGATCCAGCACTCGTCCAGTTCGTCGTCGCCGACGAAGACCGAGTCGCCGTGCCAGACGCGGTCCGGTGCGAGGTAGACCTCGCCGGCACGCAGCACCGTGCGGGTGTCGTCATCGACGCCGCCGATCCGGAAATCGAGTGCGCCGCGCATGACGATACCGAGCTGCTCGTGGGCCTCGTGCTGGTGCATGTACGAACCGGTGGCACCGCCGTCGATCCGCCAGAAGCAGAGTTGCAGGCGTTCGCCGGTGATCACGCGGCGGCGGAAACCCGGCCGGGTCGTCTCCTCGAATGCCGCGTCGTCGAAGAAGTGGCAATACTGGGACGCGGCATCCGAGACGGTGGCCATCAGACGCTTCCCTTCGGTGCGGCCGGGACGTGCGTCGTCGACGTCCGGTCGCGTCCGTACTTCTCGATCTCGGCGTCGAGGTCGAGCGGCCGGACGATCGCCTGGTGCTCTTCGTCACCCCACAGCTCGGGCGGAGTCAGCCACATCACCTCGAACTCGATCCCGTCGGGGTCCATCGCGTAGAGGCTCTTGTTGACGCCGTGATCGGAGGCACCCTTGAGCGCGCCCTTCTCGCGGAGCCGACGCTCGTGCTCCTGGAGGTCACCGAGGGTCGGCACCTCCCAGGCGATGTGGTAGAGCCCGACCTGTTCACGCCCCGCGGTGGTCGCGCCCGCCTGCGCTCCGATCGTGAAGCACGCGAGGTCGTGGTGGTTCGGGGACCCGGGGGCCCGCAGGAAGACGAATCCACCGCCGGGGTCGGTGACGACGGCCTCGAAGTCGAGGACGTCCTCGTAGAACTTCTGCTGACGACGAGCGTCACGCACGTAGAGCACGGCGTGGTTCATCCCTGTGATCATCTTGGGCTTCCTTCATTCGGTCTGATGGTCAGACCATAAACCAGGAGCCCCCTCGGTTGTCAAGCGCGACTGTCGAGGAGTGCGAGCACGTCGGCCCGGTGGGGCTGCGACGGGACCGCCCCACGCACCGTGGTGGCC
>NZ_JBAVYV010000338.1:0-21269 GCF_049588435.1 Ilumatobacter sp. | reverse complement strand
GACGGCAACTACGAGATCGTCCAGGGTCTCGACATCGACGAGTTCAGCCGCGAGCGGATCGATGCCACCGCTGCCGAACTCGCCTCCGAACGCGACGCGGTCGCCGAACTCGGCCTGATCTGAGCGGCGTTTCCTCACGAGACCCCGAATGCCCGGATCGTCGATGACGACCCGGGCGATCGGGGAAACCGGTTGTTGAATCAGAGGCCGAAGCCCGCACGTCGAGTCGCTCACTGCGATGATTCGGTCGCCTCGACGCCGTCGGCTTCGATCGCTCGCTTCGTCCTGGCGTCGAACGGTCGCGGCACGTCCTCTCGTGCCTCGATCGCGGTGACCGAGGAGTCCAGCACGGTCGGCTGGGCGGCGTCATCGCGTGCCTCGATGGCGGTGACCGAGGAGTCCAGCACGGTGGGCTGGGCGACGTCCTCTCGTGCCTCGATGGCGGTGACGGAGGAGTCGAGCACGGTCGGCTGGGCGACGTCATCGCGTGCCTCGATCGCGGTGACCGAGGAGTCCAGCACGGTCGGCTGGTCTGCGGTGTTCCGTGCCTCGATTGCTGTGATGGATGAGTCGACCAGTCGCTGATCGGTCGCCGTGGCTTCGTTCGCACTGAACGCGGTCGCCTGCTCGGCCAAGCGCTGTGCCTGGGCATTCTGAGCCTCGCTCAGTTCGCTCACCTCGACGGCAGCCGAGTCGTTCCCCGAGTCGTTCGACACGACGAACACCGTCACTGCGGCAACACCGGCGACGATCGCTCCGACGAGAGCGGTCTTCTGCCATCTCGGCGGATGGTTCCGGGCTCCCGCCTTCTCGGTCGGCTGTTCGGTCGGCGTGTCACGGGTGAGCGTCGCGGTCGATCCCCGGAACGAGGTTCCCAAGCCCGGAGCGGTGGTCGTGGAGTCGTAGTGGATGGTCATGATGTTCCCCTTTGCATCGGCCCGAGTCCCTGTTGGATCGAGGTCATGCTGTGATCATCGAGGTCGGCGATGTGCGCTCGGTGAGCGATCGGTGTGCTCGGATGTGTGCGGCCCAGAGGGGTGTCGACCGTCTCTTTCCCTCGGGTGCCTGCCGTGCGACGATGTGATCGGAGCGAATCGATGATTCGGTCTGGCGGCAGGGGAAGGGGATGCCATGCCGGCGACAGCCGACGAACCCGGGTGCGGCTTCCACGACCTGCCCACGCGGATCGGCGTACTGGGACCGATGTCGGTGTGGGTCGGTGGGCGTGAGGTGACCGTGAGCGCTCGCCGGCAACGAGCGGTGCTCGCCTTTCTCGCCGTCTCGAACGGTGCGGCCGTCTCCGCTGATCGGATTCTCGACGCGATCTGGGGTGACGAGCTGCCATCGACCGGCGCACGTGCGGTTGCATTCCACATTTCTCGCCTGCGGGCCCTGCTCGACGTCGACCGCGAGCGAGATGCATCGTTCATCGAGACCTCCGCCGGGGGCTACCGGCTCCGGATCTCACCTTCATCGATCGACTGCCACCGCTTCCACGAGGCGGTCGACACGGCCCGCCACGAACTCACCGAGGACCCAGAAGGCTGTGAGCGTCACCTCACCGATGCGTTGGCCTTGTGGCGCGGGCGCCCGTTTGCTGATCTCGCGGAGGAACCGTTCGTCGGCAGCGAGGTCCGGGTGCTCGAACGCGCGCACTCCGTCGCGCTCCGCACGGCCATCGAGGCGCGCATTGCTCTCGGCCGTCATCGAGATGTCATCGCCGACCTGTCGGGAATGGTCGAGGCCGAGCCGTTCGACGAAGGACTCGTCCGGCTGCTGATGATCGCGCTGCAGCGCGATCATCGCCCGGCCGACGGACTGCGGGTGTACGGCGAGCTCCGGATCCGGCTCGGAGACGAGCTCGGGATCGAGCCGTCGCCGGATCTCGAACAGCTCCAACGTGAGCTCCTCGGGGCGATCCCCGTCACCGAGGTCCAGCAGGGTGCGGCTCGCCCCGTCGAGATCCCCTCGGCGATGTCCTCGTTCGTGGGGCGACTCGACGAGATCGAGCGACTCGCGGAGCTGATCGACTCCCGCCGTGTCGTCACCCTGTGCGGCTTCGGCGGGCTCGGCAAGACTCGGCTCGCTCAGGAGACCGCCCGCGCGGTGGCCGACCGGTTCGTGGGCGGGGTCTGGTTCGTCGATCTGACGCTCGCGTCCACGCCGGCCGATCTCGCCGACACGGTGCTCGCCGCCGCGGGGTTCACGGCCTCGGACCAGCGCGACCCGGTCGCTGACCTCCTGGAGAGTCTCGCCGACCACCGACTGCTTCTCGTGCTCGACAATTGCGAGCATCTGACCGCGGGTGTCGCCGAACTGGTCACGCAGATGTGCCGGGTGGCGTCGGGCGTTCGGATCCTCGCGACGAGCCGAGAACCGCTCGGCATCGACGGTGAGGTGATCTGGTCGATGCATCCGCTTCCCGATCGCGAGGCCATCCAGCTCCTCCGAGATCGAGCACGACAGGCCGCACCCTCGATGGTGCTTCCCGACCTCACCGACCCGGGGGTGGCGCGTCTGTGTGCGCGTCTGGACGGGATCCCTCTGGCGATCGAGCTGGCGGCGTCACGGCTGTCGGTCATGACGGTGTCACAGATCACCGACCACCTGGAGGAGCACCTCGAGGCGGTGTCGGGGCTCGCAACCGATCGCCGACAGGACTCACTGAGGGCGGTGATCTCGTGGAGCTGGAACCTGCTGACAGAGGCCGATCAGTGCTTGCTCGCAGACCTGTCGATCTTCACCACGGACTTCGACCTCGACGCGGCACAGGCCATCGCGGTTCGGGTCGACGGGATCACGCCGCTCGTGAACGGATTGAGCCGTCTCGCTGAGCGAGCACTCGTCGTCGTCGATGACAACGGCGGAGCGCGTCGGTTCCGAGTCTTGGAGGCAGTTCGAGGTGTGTCGCATGGTTGCGTCGGCGCTGACGAAGTCGACGCCGGCCGGCTCCGTCATGCCGAGTACTACGCCTCGGTGGCGTCGACCATCTTCGATCTCTGGGTTCGCGATCCGGTCGCCATGACGGACCTCGGGGATCTGGAGGTCGGCAATCTGCGCGCTGCGATGGCATGGGCGTACGCACACGATCGCGTCGACCTGGGACTGGCGATCACCCGTGGCGCGCGGATGTACTTCTGGTCACGCCGGATGCACCGGGAGAACATCCGCTGGATGCTCGCGGGCGTCGAACTCGCGCTGTCGCGGACATCGGACGGGCCGGAGATTCCGGCCTCGGGCATCGACGACGATGTGCTCGACGCAGCCGCAATCGTGCTGATCGAGGCCCACAATGTCGGCGATCGCAGCGCGCTCGAGACGGTTCTGCCCCTGGTCGAGTACGGCGCGCACCATGTGCAGGAGCCGCTGTTGCGCGGCAACCTCCTGTCGGCTCTCGGCGCGCGGCTGCAGGCCACCGATCCGATCTCGGCTGATCGCCTGCACGCCGATGCGTTCGCGCTGCGACGGTCATCGGGGGCTCGCGCCCTCCCGTCACTCGCGAACCGCATCGAAGGGTCCTGGTTGTCGGGCGTGCTCGACGGCGCGGATGTGCTCTCGTGTCTTCGTGAGATCACTGCCCAGCTCGACGTGATCCCACCGCTGGTGACCAAGATCGAGGCCGGTGTCGCTGCGCGTCGAGGGGACTGGACCGAGGTCGTGCGGGTTGCCCGGGCGATGCCGTCCGCCGATGCGGCCACCGAGGTTTCGGTCCAGCTGCTGGTGACCGAAGCACTCATCGGACTCGGTGATTTCGACGAAGCTTCTCGGGTGCTCGGTGCTCTCGAGCTGGAGGCACGCGGTTCCACCCGCATCATTGCCGACCTGCTCTGGAGTGAACTCGACATCGGCCGCGGGGCGTACTCGACCGGGATCGACCGGCTGACCGACGTGGTGGAGATGCTCGGCGTCGACGACGGATTCTCGGCTGTTGCGTTTCAGGTGGCGGCGCTCCTCGCGGTGGGAGCCTGTGGACTCGGCGACGCGGAATCATCGGTGGTGTTGTCCGGTTTCGTGGGCTCGGAGCAGGCTCGCCTCGGCGTCCATCTCCGCCATGGGGTCCAACAGCTTGCGGATGAGGCGACCGACGCGTGCCGGTCGGCCATGTCCAACGAACGATTCGACTGGCTTCGTGCGGTCGGTGCGGCCGCGGAGTGGAGCGAGCTGCCGCTCCGGGCGGTCGAGAGGATCGGTGCCTGATCAGCCGACGACGGCCACGTCGGCCGGCGTCGGGCGGAGATGGTCGTTCGCGAGGTCGGGGGATCGTCGCCGCACGATCAGCACGGTCAGCCACGAACCGAGGCACAGCAGCGCGACTCCGATCGAGAACGGTGTGGTGGAGTCGGACACCTTGGCGCTCACCAGCGTTCCGAGCACGGCACCGCCCGCCATCCGGGCCGCACCCGAGAGTGCCGAGGCCGTTCCGGCGAGGTGACCGACGGGCGTCAGTGCCGCGGTGTTCAGGTTCGGCATGAGGAACATGAACGACCCCAGCGTCAGCCCGAGCAGGGGCATGTACACCCAGAAGCTCGGGCGTCCGTCACTGGCGATCGACAGCACGACGGACAGCGCCGTCATCGGCAGCAGGATCATGAACACCGTGTTGACGAGGCGGTGGATCCCGACGCGCTCGACGACGCGGCCGTTGATGATCGCGCCGGCGGCGAACAGTGTGGCGACGAGTCCGAAGATGATCGGGAACTGTGCCTCACGGTCGAAGACGTCGGCGATCAGGAGCTCGCTGCTCGCGAGATACGCGGTGAACACGCCCTGGAGGAAGATGGTCGACACGGTGTAGCCGGCGGTGACGCGGGTGCGTGCGACCTCGGTGTACCCGCGGATGGTGGAGCCGAACTTGAGCGGGCGGCGGTTGGCCGGATCGAGCGTTTCGCGTAGACGCAGACTCCACACGGTGATGATCACGGCCCACACGGCGCAGAACCAGAACACCGACTGCCAGGGGAGTACCGCGATGAGCCCGGATCCGATGGTCGGCGCGAGCACCGGAACCAGCATGAACACCGCCATCACCTGCGACATCGCCGCTGCCATCGCCGGGCCTTCGAAACGGTCGCGCACGATCGCCGTCGCCACGACTCGCGAGCCTGCGGCACCGATGCCCCAGACGAAGCGGCTCAGGAGCAGCAATTCGAACGTCGGAGCGAGAGCGGAGCCGATTGCGCCGACGAGGTAGATCGCTCCGCCCAGGTACAGGACCGGCTTGCGGCCGAAGCGGTCGGCGAGCGGGCCGTAGACGAGCTGTGCGACGGCCAGCCCGAGGAAGAAGACCGTGATGACCTTGCCGGTCTCCGGTGACGCCGCCCCGAGGTCGTAGGCCTCACGGATGTCGTCGAACGCGGGCAGCATCAGGTCGATGCCGAGCGCCATCAGCGCCATGATCGCCGAGATGAGTGTGAGCAGTTCGCGCTGACTCATCCGGTACTGCGGCGCCGACGCGGGGGTGTCGACGGGCGCTGACAAGGTCACGCGTCGAAACTATCGGTCGCCCTTCATGCGAGGTTCACCCGGGATTCAGACGCCTGTCACAGTGATCCGCCAGGCCAACGCCCCGCGCGGTGGTCAGCTGACCGCGACGCGACAGCCGATCTCCATCATCTGGTCGACCCCGCGCTTCAGCTCGTCGTCGCTGATCCGTACGGCATCGCCGGACTCCTCACCGATCATGTCGCTGACCGTCATCAACGCCAGCGCTTCCATCTTCTTCATCGCCGCGACGGTGTACATCATCGCCGCCTCCATCTCGACGGCGAGGATCCCGAGGCCCTTCCACATGGTGAAGTTGTCCCAGGTCGGCTCGTAGAACACACCCGACGTCACGATCGACCCGACGTGGACCTGGCCCATCTGTCCTTCGCGCGTCAGCCGCGCTGCCGTCTCGGCGAGGTGGAAGGTGGCGGTGGGTGCGATGCAGTCCATCTTGCTCAGCTGGCGTGGCGAGTGATCCTCCGCGGCCGCGCTCAGCGCGATCACGGTGTCGCCCATCGCCATCCCCTCGGCGAGTCCACCGCACGTTCCGACGCGAACCAGACGTTGCACACCGAGTTGCGCGAGTTCCTCGAAGACGATTCCCGCCGACGGGGCGCCCATCCCGGTGGTCTGGACGCTGATCGGCTTCCCCTCGAACGTTCCGGTGAAGCCGAGCATGCCGCGGACCTCGTTGACCTGTCGGTAGCCGGAATCGAAGAACGTGTCGGCGATGTACCGGGCCCGGATCGGGTCGCCCGGACACAAGACGTTCGGCGCGTAGTCGCCAGGCTCGGCACGGAGATGAATCGGCATGGTGCAAGACTACGCGCGGGGTTCGAGACGGATGGCCTCGACACCGCCGCGCGGATGTCGAGCGCTACACCCGCTCCAGCGTGCCCAGGCCGGCTCCGTCCATCGCGCTGAGGGTGAGCGAGGCTGCGCGGCCGTCGACGATCTCGAACGTCGCCGTCTCGACGAAGTCCGGGAGTTCGGGTGAGTGGGCATAGACGAAGGTGTCGGCGTCATGGTGTTCGAGGGTGTAGGTGATTCCGATCGGCCCGATCCCCATCTCCAGCGTTCCATCGTCGTTCGCGGCGATCGTGACCTCTCCGACGTACCCGTTCGAGTAGGTGCCCGCGTAGACGTCGGGAGCCTCGGCCGGGTCGGGCTCGCTCGGCTCCGGTCCGAGATCGAGGGGTTCGCCGTAGACGCCGCCCATCCGTGCGCTCCAGAGCTCGGACCATTCCGTCGTGTTGTCCTCACCGGTGACCAGCGAGTCGACGTAGGCATCGGCGATCGTTTCGGGCGCTCCGACCGGGGCACCGTTGGACAGGACGACGATGCCGAGGTTCTCCTGCGGTACGAGCTTGACGGTGGTGTTCGCCCCGTTCGAGAACGCTCCGCTGTGGGCCCAGGTGACCAACCCACCGAACTCGGTGTTGATCCCCCAACCCAGCCCGTAGAGACCGGCTTGCCCACCGTTCGGGGGGACCGGTGGACGGCTGGTGATGTGGGGCACGTGGGTCTGGCTGAGTGCCTCCCCGTCGATGATCGCCTCACCGTCGAGTTCGCCGCCACCGAGTTGGATCCGCATCCACTCGGCGAGGTCGATCACGTTCGAGCTGACGCCGCCCGCGGGAGCCTGCGGGTCGGGGTCGCGCGGGAAATCGGCGACCCATTCTCCATCGCCCCGAGGTACGTGGAGTTCGGCGCGGTTGTCCTCGGCGAGGAAATCCTCGTGGCGCATGCTCGTGTTGTCCATGCCTGCGGGGCCGAACAGCACGTCGTCGGAGACGGTTTCCCAGTCGGAACCCGCAGCGATCCCTCCGATCTCGGCGCCCAGGGTCATCGCCCAGTTCGAGTAGCTGTAGGTCTCGCGAAAGCCGTCGATGGGCACGAACGCGAGCAACGGCAGAATGGTGTCTCGGTCGAAGCCGATCTGCTCGAGGTCGTTGCCCGCCGCTCCGCCCGGCAGTCCGCTGCGATGGGAGAAGAGGTCGGCAAAGGTGACGTGCTCGGTCACCCATTCGTCGTCGAGCGCGAACTGAGGTGCGTACTCGATCACCGGGTCGTCCCACTCGAAGGTCTCCTGGCCGACGAGGCCGGACATCACGGTCGACGAGATCGGCTTCGAGAGCGATGCCAACTGGAACACCGTGTTCGCGTCGACCGGGTCGTCGGCGTCGACGCTGCGCACGCCGTAGCCCTGCGCATACACCAGCTCGTCGTCGTACACGACGCCGACGGCCACGCCCGGAACGCCCGTGTCCGCCATCACCCGCTCGACGATTCCGTCGAGTGTGTCGAAGGACCCGGCAACCGCCTCGGCGGTGATGCCCGACGTGTCGCCGGTGATCGCGTCGTCGTCCGGCGCACCATCGGCCGACGTGTCCTCGACGGTCGTCTCGTCGGGAGCCGGCCCGTCGGTCTCCGCAGGGGCCGCCGTGCTGTCGGCCGCAGAACTGTCGTTGCCGTCATCGGAACAACCCACCGCGGCGCACATCAGTACACCCGCGGTTCCGATCGTCGCCCACTGTCCGAACCTCATCGATGTCGCCCCTTCGCCGAGCCGGCTACCCGCCTGGCACCGCCAGCCAACGTAGCTCCCCGCTGTCCGGTTCGTCGGTCTCGCAGGCCGCGCCCCTCGGCGGGCGCAGGTGTCGTGGGCTATTTGAGGAAACGGCTGGTCGTGTTGTCGGCCAGGATCTTTCCGCCGGTCTGACACGTGGGGCAGTAGTTGACGGTGTAGCCGGAGTACTCGACCGCCCGGATGGTGTCGGGGCCGTGTTCGTCGGTCCGCTCACACTCGTCGCCCGTGCGGTTGTGGACAGCGCTCGTCCGCTGCTTCGACGAACTCATCGAGTCGCGCGTGCGCTCCTCGGCCAACCCGTCGGTCGTACAGGTCTCGATCGCGGCGGCGATGGATTCTGCACCAGCTGCACCGAGCGACTTCGTGGTGGCGAACGGGGACACGCGCGCCGTCCAACAGATCTCGTTCGCCAGGCGACGACCAATTCCGGCGATCATCCGCTGATCGCGGAGGAACCCGTGGATCCTCATCGACTTCTCGGCGAACCGCTCCGCGAGACGGTCGGGTGTGATCCCGGCGGCTTCGGGACCGAGTCGGTCGACCGGCGGTGTGCGATCGACCTCACCGGCGGTGACGCACCAGACCCCGGCCCGGCGTTCCTTGCCCTGTTCGGTCAGCAGGAGCGCCGTCTCGTCGAGCGAGCCATCCTCGTTCTCGGCGGGTTCGAAGACGAACCGCGCCTGGCCGCCTCGCGGCTTCGCCGACAGCTTCACGTCGGGGAGCAGTCGTCCACCCTGCATCAGATGGATGACGAAGGTGATCGGCTCGAAATCCAGGAGCAGGTACTTGCCGCGGCGACCGACCGAGAGCAGCGGAAGCCCGTAGGCGGCGTCGGGAGCGGGGACGGCTGTCTTGAGGGCGGTGAAGTTGAACGGGACGAACTTCGTCAACACCCGGCCGACGAACTGGGCGTCGAGTCGCTCGGCGTGCGCCTCGATCTCGGGCATCTCGGGCATGGTCGAACGGTAGTCGCCTCGCCCGGCCGGGTCAGCGGTAGTCGGTGCGCACGCGCACGGACTCGAACGCGGCGTCGAGCGCGCCGAAGACGGGCTGGGAGTCGAGCAGCTTCTGCTGGTCACCCGTCAATCGGATCTTGCCGGCGATGAACGCTTGCTGAGCGTTCAGTTCCTTGTTGGCGACGTCGACCGCGGTCTGCCAGTCCTGTTCCATTCGCACGTGCTCGGGATCAGCCGGTCCGGCACCGAACGAGGCGTGACCGTCGCCCACCTGGAGGTGGTAGATCACGTCGCCCTCGGGCCCGTTGCTCACGACCTGGGTGACGCCGATCGCGTGGTGGGTGGCGACTTCGGTCATGTGGGCGCTCGACGCCACCTCGGTCGAGAGGGCATCGAGCCATTCGAGGCTGAGGTAGCGCATCCGTCCAGAGGCGCCGTCGGTTTCGCTCCGCGGTGAGTTGTTCGACACGCTCCGTAGTCTGCCTGATCGTGGGTCCGAATGACGGAGATGACGAGCCGGCGCAACCCGCGTCGGCGGCGTCCGTGTGGAGCGACAGCCGCCACCCCGGCACGGTCGAGGAATGGGTGTTCGCCACATGGACGAGCGACGTCGCCTTGGGCGTGATCTCCGGTCATCGCATCGTCGGACCGACCGCCTGGTACTGGGCGGCGCTCGCCCGCGTCGGCCGACCGCTGCTGCACATCACCGATTTCGAGGTCCCGGTGCGCGCCGATCCGTTCATCCTGAAAGGCGAATCGATGTGGGCGGAACACCTCCGGGATGCGCCGATGGAACAGTGGACGGTCGGCAACGAGACCTATGCCTCGTCGCTCGACGACCCCGACGACGCGCTGGGCCGCGCCTACGGGATTCCCACGCCGATCGCATTCGACCTCGAGTGGTATGCGACGGCTGGTCCGACGGCGATCGCCGATGGGTACGAACAGATCGGCGTCGTGCACGGTGCGATCGAGATCCTCGGGGAGCCGACGGTCGAGCTCAGCGAGGAACCGGCGCATCGCTGGCATCGGTGGATTCCCCGCGACGCCGATGCCGGTCTGGCGCCGGTTCGCCTACCGGTCGCAGTCGCGCACAGCGGGCTGCGAGCGCCGTTCGCGTTCCCGGACGGAACCGTCCTCGACCCCGTCCTCACCTCGACCGGCTGGAGACGCCGCGCCACCCGACGATCCATCGTGTGAGATGTGAGATGCACGGGTCGTCCGAACTCTCACCGGAGAGGGCCGGATGCCGCGTCAGAGCGGTGTCCGCGTGGCACACTCGGACACCCGGATCCGGGCTGACCGACGACCAACCGACGACCATGCGTGACATCCTCGACGAATACGACCAGCAGCGGCGCGGACCGGTCTACCCGGACGTCGTCGTCGAGATGGGAATGTTGGTCGAGGACCGATCGAGCCACTTCACCGGCGACGTCGTGCGGTGGAATGCCGAAGGGGTCACCCTCCAGGACCGACACGACTACGTCCGCCACTTCGGCTGGAAACCCGGCGGTTTCCTGATCGACGGTCGCCCGGTCACCCTCGTGCGGCCACACGCGGTCGCAGCAGCGACGCAGCGGATCACCGCATCGGGATCGATCGCCGGTGACGGCCGGGCGAAGGTCGCGCTCGCGAGCCGGATCTGGGTCGAGGGCAAGCACGACGCCGAACTGATCGAGCACGTGTGGGGTGACGATCTGCGCGAACTCGGCATCGTCGTCGAACCGCTGCACGGTGCCGACGACCTCGCTGCGGCGGTCTCGGATTTCTCCCCCTCCGGTCCGCGGAGGCTGGGCGTTCTGCTCGACCATCTCGTCCCGGGTTCGAAGGAGACGCGGATCGCCGCGACCGTCTCCGATCCGAACGTGCTGGTCACCGGCCACCCGTTCGTCGACGTCTGGGCCGGAATCCGTCCGAAGGTCGTCGGCTTGAACGAATGGCCGGACATCCCGTACGACCCGGACGTTCCGTGGAAGGAAGGGATGTGCGCCGCGCTCGGCGTGCCCTTCGAGGGCTTCTGGCCGAAACTCCGCAATCGCGTCGACACGTTCGCCGACCTGCGCCCCGAATTGATCGGCGCGGTCGAGCGGTTGATCGACTTCGTGGCCGAGGCCGACTGAACGCCCAGGTCCGGCCCAGCGCGTTCTCGATTCCTTCTGCGCGAGTACGGGGTTCTTCGCGATCTGGCCGTCACGTCGACTCGGTGTTCGACTGTGCGGCGAGGTTCGTCTCGCGTTGCGCACAGCCCCGTGGAGAAGATCGTCGAGTTCGTGTAGCAGCGTGCTCCCCGCCCGATGAGCCCGTCATGTGACGTTCGACTCACCGAGCGGGTCGCGCCTGCGTGATCAGACGAATGCGGTCGCGAACACGAGGCTGACGATGGTCATCACCTTCAGCAGGATGTTCATCGCCGGCCCGGAGGTGTCCTTGAACGGGTCGCCGACGGTGTCGCCGACCACGGCTGCCTTGTGGGGCTCGGAGCCCTTGCCCCCGTGGTGGCCGGCTTCGATGTACTTCTTCGCGTTGTCCCATGCGCCACCGGCGTTGGCCATGAAGATGGCCAGTGCGAAGCCCGTCACGAGCGCACCGGCGAGCAGGCCGCCGAGGGCATCGACGCTGATGAATCCGACGACGAGGGGAACGACCACAGCGAGCGCACCCGGGATGATCATCTCCTTGAGGGACGCCTCGGTCGAGATCGCCACGCAGCGGGCCGAGTCGGGTGCGACGCCCGGCAGGCCTTCACGCAGGCCGGGGATCTCGCGGAACTGTCGGCGAACTTCCTCGATCATCTTGAAGGCGGCACGGCCGACGGCGTCGATCGTGAGCGCTGCGAACAGGAACGGTAGGCCCGCACCGATGAACAATCCGACGAAGACCTCGACGCTTCCGATGTCGAGGTTGAGCTGCTGGTCGACGAGGTCGGCACCCGAAACACCGTTCGCCACGAGGGCATCGGTGATCGCGTACTCGAAGCTCTTGAACAACGCCAGTGCGGTGAGTGCTGCCGAGCCGACAGCAAAGCCCTTCGCCACCGCTGCGGTCGTGTTGCCGAGCGAGTCGAGGGCATCGGTCACTTCGCGGACCGACGGGTCGAGCTCGGCCATCTCGGCGATGCCGCCGGCGTTGTCGGCGATCGGACCGTAGGCGTCGACCGAGACCACCACGCCGGTGGTGGCGAGCATGCCGATCGCCGCGACGGCGATGCCGTAGATGCCACCGAAGCCGTCGAGGTCGTCGACGAATGCGAGCTGGCCGCCGTAGTAGGCGACGCCGACGCCGGTCAGGATCAGGACGACCGAGCCGGCCACCGACACCATGCCGCCGCTGATGCCGGCGAGGATCGTCGTGGCCGGGCCGGTCTCGGCCTGTGCCGCGATCTTCTTGACCGGGCCGTAGTGGTCGGACGTGTAGTACTCGGCGGTCTTGCCGAGTGCCCAACCGACGAGCAGGCCGCCGATCACCGAGAGCGCGAGTCCGATCGGGTTGGAGAAGATGGCGCTGTCATCGAACAACCAGTAGGCGGCTCCGATGGTTCCGACGACGGTGATTCCCATCGCGACGTTGGTCCCCATGTGGAGAGCCTTGGCGAGCGCGTGACCTTCGGTCGAGTCGCCACCGCGCACGAAGAACGAGCCGATGATCGAGGCGACCATGCCGACGAATGCGATCATCATCGGGAAGAACAGCAGCGACAGGGTGAGGATTTCCTTGTCCGCGACATCGACGAGCGTGGCGCTGCCGAGCAGTGCGGCCGGGACGAATGCGGTCAGCGCGATCGGGGCGATGATCGAGCCGGCGTACGACTCGAAGAGGTCGGCGCCCATGCCGGCGACGTCGCCGACGTTGTCGCCGACGTTGTCGGCGATAGTGGCGGGGTTCCGCGGGTCGTCCTCGGGGATTCCGGCTTCGACCTTTCCGACGAGGTCGGCACCGACATCGGCGGCCTTGGTGTAGATCCCGCCGCCCACACGGGAGAACAGGGCGACCGTCGAGGCGCCGAGGCCGTACGCGGTCAGGATCTCGAACGCCTCGTCGACCTCCAGGACCGTGACGAACAGGATGTAGGTGAGCATCAGCCCGAGGAGCGCGAGGCCCGCAACCGAGAAGCCCATCACCGCTCCACCACGGAATGCCACCGGCAGTGCCTTGCCCGGACCCTGCTTGGCCGCTTCGGTGGTGCGCGCGTTGGCCATCGTGGCCACCGTCATCCCGGCGTATCCGGCGCCGGCGGAGAGCACGGCACCCAACAGGTAGGTGACGGCTGCGAGCGGGGCGATCACGATCGCCAGCAGGATCGCCATCGCGACGGCGAAGATCCCGACCCACTTGTACTCGGCTTGCAGGAAGGCCTTCGCACCCTTCTGGATCTCGGTCATCAAGAAGACCATCCGCTCGTCACCGGGCGACTCCTTCTTGACGAGGGTGTAGTAGTAGCCGGCGAGCGCGAGGGCCGCCAGGGCAGAGATGAATGCGAGATAGGGAACAACGTCCACGGGGTGGTGCCTCCTGGGCGTAATCGGTCGACGCGTGGTTCGCGTCGGTGTGAGTGGCCTACCGGGCTTGCTCCCGGTGGACCGGACCATGATGGCCGGTCAGCGATGCTACGAAGAAATTGCAGCAAACCGGCGCGAACGAGTCGGGTGCCGGGCAGGTGATCTCCTCATCGGCGGATTGGGCGGAGAACGGAAGTCACCGAGTAAGTTCGGATGCCTATGGCACAGACGTTGAGCCGCGGCCCGGTCTCGGGCACCGCCGTCAAGGCACCGGCGAAGAAGAAACCGTTCATTCTCGATCTCTACGCCACCGCGGTCGGCAAGAAGTACGTGATGGCGATCACCGGTCTGATCGGGCTCGGCTTCGTCATCACGCACATGATCGGCAACCTCAAGGTCTTCCTCGGCCTGGTGACCGAGGGCAACGGTGACCGCATCTACGACGTCGACGTCTACGGCGAGTTCCTCCGCGACCTCGCGGTGCCGCTGCTGCCGCGCACATGGCTGCTGTGGGGACTGCGTCTCGTCCTGATCGCGGCCGTGTTGCTGCACATCCACGCCGCGTATGGGCTCACGAAGATCAACCATCATGCGCGAGCGGTGAAGTACCAGTCGGCTCGTGACTACCAGGTGGCGAACTTCGCCAGCCGGACGATGCGCTACACGGGCATCATCGTCGGATTGTTCATCATCTGGCACCTCGCCGATCTGACCTGGGGCGTCACCGGCACGTGGGAACGCGGCGAGGTCTACTACAACGTCGACCAGTCGCTGAGCCGGATTCCGGTCGCGGCGCTGTACATCGTCGCCAACATCGCGCTCGGGATCCACCTGTTCCACGGCGTCTGGTCGCTGTTCCAGTCGATGGGCTGGAACAACCCGCGTTTCAACGCCTGGCGCCGCAACATCGCCGTTGCATGTGCCGCTGCCATCGTCGTCGGCAACGTGTCGATTCCCGTCGCCGTTCTGGCCGGAGTGGTCGAGTACGACCCGGCCGCCGTTACTCATCCCGTCGGAGAGGATTCCGAATGACCCTGAATCTGGACCCCAAGATCCCCGACGGCCCGATGGCCGACAAGTGGTCGAACTACATCGCCGAGCAGAAGCTCGTCAACCCGTCCAACAAGCGCAAGTTCAAGATCATCGTCGTCGGCACCGGCCTCGCCGGTGCGGCGGCGGCTGCAACGTTCGGTGAGCTCGGCTATCAGGTCGAATCGTTCACCTTCCACGACTCGCCGCGACGCGCGCACTCGATCGCGGCGCAGGGCGGGATCAACGCGGCGAAGAACTATCAGGGCGACGGCGACTCGGTCCACCGTCTCTTCTACGACACCGTCAAGGGCGGTGACTTCCGCAGCCGCGAAGCCAACGTCCACCGCCTCGCAGAGGTCTCGGGCAACATCATCGACCAGATGGTCGCGCAGGGTGTTCCCTTCGCCCGGGAGTACGGCGGTCTACTCGACAACCGCTCGTTCGGTGGCGCCCAGGTCAGCCGGACGTTCTACGCACGTGGCCAGACCGGTCAGCAGCTGCTGCTCGGCGCGTACCAGCAGCTGTCACGTCAGATCGGACTCGGCAACGTCAAGCTCTGGAACCGCATCGAGATGGTCGACGTCGTCAACATCGACGGCCGCTGTGCCGGAATCGTCACCCGCGACCTGATGACCGGCGAGGTGCAGTCCCACGCCGCACACGCCGTGGTGCTCGCCACCGGTGGCTACGGCAACGCGTTCTATCTCTCGACCAACGCGATGGCGTGCAACGTCACTGCAGCGTGGCGTGCACACCGACGCGGGGCCGGGTTCGCCAACCCCTGCTACACGCAGATCCACCCGACGTGCATCCCGCAAGCAGACGAGTTCCAGTCGAAGCTGACGCTGATGTCGGAATCGCTGCGCAATGACGGACGCATCTGGGTCCCCAAGGATCCCGACGAGACTCGCCCTGCGAAGGACGTGCCCGAGGACGAGCGTGACTACTACCTCGAGCGGATCTACCCGAGCTTCGGCAACCTCGCGCCACGCGACGTTTCGTCACGGGCCGCCAAGCGCGCCGTCGATGCGGGCCAGGGTGTCGGACCGCTCAAGAACGGCGTGTACCTCGACTTCGCCGACGCGATCGAACGGCTCGGGCTCGACACGGTCTGGGAGCGCTACAGCAACCTGTTCGAGATGTACGAGCGGATCACCGGAGAGGATCCGCGTGAGATGCCGATGCGCATCTATCCGGCCAGCCACTACACGATGGGCGGACTCTGGGTCGACTACGAACTCCAGACCACCGTCCCCGGCCTGTTCTGCGCCGGCGAGGCCAACTTCTCCGATCACGGTGCCAACCGCCTGGGTGCCTCGGCGCTGATGCAGGGGCTGTCCGACGGGTACTTCGTGCTCCCGTACACGATCGCTCCGTACCTCGCCGATCTGCTCAACAAGCCGATCCCCGACGAGACGCACGAGGCGTTCGCGACCGCCGAACAGGAAGCACGCGACCGGTACCAGGGCTACCTCGACATCGGCGGCACCAAAGGCCCCGACCACTTCCACCGCGAACTCGGCAAGATCATCTGGGACTACTGCGGAATGGATCGCACCCAGGTCGGCCTCGAGAAGGCGCTGGCGGAGATTCCGGCACTGCACGCCGAGTTCAAGAAGGATCTCCGTGTCACCGGTGACGGACACAGCGTCAACCAGACCCTCGAGAAGGCGGCGCGAGTGGACGACTTCTTCGAACTCGGCATGTTGATGTGCAAGGACGCACTCGTGCGCGAGGAGAGCTGCGGAGGCCATTTCCGCTCCGAGTACCAGACCGACGAGGGCGAGGCGCTGCGCAACGACGACGACTTCGCACACGTCACGGCGTGGGAGTGGAGCGGCGATCCGCAGAACCCGATCGAGAACCGTGAAGCTCTCGAGTACGAGGTCGTCAAGTTCGCGACCCGGTCCTACAAGTGAGGTGATGAGTGTGTCCGAAACCCGCATCACCCGTCCCGAGATCGACAAGAAGTAGAGCATCGTGCCCACCCTCACCAACATCACCCTGAAGATCTGGCGCCAGGACGGACCGGACGGCCAAGGCCGTTTCGAGACCCACCAGATCCCCCAGATCAGCGACGAAGCCTCGTTTCTCGAGATGCTCGACATCTTGAACGAGCGGCTGATCGAGGAGAACAAAGAAGCGATCGTCTTCGACCACGATTGCCGTGAAGGCATCTGCGGCACCTGTTCGCTGATGATCGACGGACAGGCGCACGGTCCCCAGAAGGGCACGGCGACCTGCCAGCTCCACATGCGTACGTTCGACTCGGGCGATGAGATCGTCATCGAACCGTTCCGTGCGACGGCGTTCCCGATCATCAAGGACCTGATGGTCGATCGTGCACCGTTCGATCGGATCGTCGAATCGGGCGGGTTCGTCACGGCACCCACCGGCGGAGCACCCGATGCCAACCTGATCCCGATCCCGAAGCCGGTGTCCGACTCGGCGATGGACAACGCCGCGTGCATCGGCTGCGGTGCCTGCGTGGCTGCGTGTCCCAACGGTGCAGCGTCGCTGTTCACGTCCGCGAAGCTGACCCACCTCAACCTGCTGCCGCAGGGGCAGGCCGAGCGCTTCAAGCGGGCCGAGTCGATGGTCGAGACCATGGAGGAATACTTCGGGTCGTGCACGAACCACGGTGAGTGCAGCTCCGCGTGTCCGAAGGAGATCTCGATCGACTCGATCGCGGTGATGAACGCCGACTACCTCAAGTCGAAGATCAAGAACCGCAAGTCCCTCTCGCGCCGCTGAGCTGGACAACTGGTGCCTGACACCAGTTGTCCGGTCAGTCGGGTGGGAGCGTGATCGCAGTTCTCGCGCGATTGGTCGTGAGGACCGAGCCGTCGGGATCGGTGGCCACGACCTCGAACGACAGCTCGCCGAGCGTGTCGGGCACGGTGAGTTCGACCGTGCCGACCTTCGCGACGTCGTCGGCCTCGACAGATCCGCCGAACGTCCACCGTTTCGACCCGCCCGCCCATCGTGCGACCACGGTGACGCCGATGTCGCCGGTCGGGATCCGCCGATCGTTGACGATGTGCAGGTCGAGCCCGAGCGTCTGTCCGGAGTTGACCCATCCCGGCGGTGAATCGATCACCACGATCACCGGGGAGCAGGCCGCCTGCACGGCGGCGTAGGCGGCCTTCGGTGTTCGTTCGTGATCGAGCACGCTCGACGACACGGCCGGTGCGGGATCGGCGAGTGACGAGAAGCAGAAGCCGCCGGTCGGTCGGTACTTGAACCGACGCAGCACCTCGATCTGGGTGCGCAACGTGTGCGCCTGATACCGCTGGAGTGCGTCGATCCACGCATCGGGCGAGTCGGAGGCGGACGGTGGAAAGCGACTCTCGACGATCTCGCGCAGTTCGGAGTTGTCATTGGCCAACTCGTCCCAGTCGACGTTCGGCCACACCCGTTCGGGGGGCTGCGTGCCGAGCACGGGTGCAGATCGCGGCACGCTCGCGGTGCCGAACACGCTGACGAAGCGCACCGCGCGCGGGGTCCTCCGAGCGAACTTCTCCAGGTCCCGCGGCTCACCGGAGCGCCAGCCGAACCACAGGTGACTGTCGGTTCCTTCCGCTCGGGGGAGCCTCGACACCGGACTCGACCGGGCATGCGTCGGGCGACTCGGATCGAGCTGTTCGAACGCCCGCTTGACCCAGCGGTCGAGCACGGCCCGGTTCCAGGTCGGCAGTTGCTGCGTCGCCGCGTTGCGCGCGCGTGTTCGCCAATCGGAGGAGGTCGTCGTCGAAGCCATCGGTCCGTCGTTGTGTGCCGACCAGGCCGCGATCGACGGATGGTGACCGAGTTGATCGACGGCAGCCGCGGCCTGGCTCACCGCCCGGCTCCGCACGCTGCGGGCATGGGTCCCCTCGAGTGGAAAGTCCTGGAGGACGAGCAGGCCGAGTTCGTCGGCGCGGTCGTAGAACCGACGCCGGCTGATGTGGCCGTGGACGCGCACGGCGTTCAGTCCGAGATCGACCACGTGGCGCAGATCGCGGTCGATCGCCTCGTCGTCGGTGTCGCCGAGGCCGACCGTGATCGGCATCAGGTTCACGCCGCGGAGGAACAGGCGCTCGCCGTTGATCGAGAAGATCCAGTCGTGGCGCTGGATCTGGCGCAGCCCGGTGCGCTGCACCCGCCGGTCGCTGGACTCGCCATCGATCACGACGTCGACCTCGAACTCGGTCAACGGTTGGTCGCCGAGCTCGCGGGGCCACCACAGGTCGGGATCGCGGACGTCGACCGACCATTCGAACTCGTTCATCCCGCCGGCGACCGCCGACCGCTGTTCGTTCACGATCTCGCCGTCGCGTCGGGTGACGATCACCACGTCGTGGTGGCTGTCGCTGTCGAACGTCGCGGACAGCACCACGTGAGCCCGACGTTCGTCGGCGTCACGGCACAGGACCCGCAGCCGATCGATCCTCACCGGGCCGGTGTCGAACATCTGCACGGACCGCCAGATCCCGCCGGGGTTCCACCCGTTCGGCAATCCCTCCCATCCTTGGAGCGCACCGGTGAGGTTCGTCCGGGCGCCGCTCTGCCCGGCGCACGTGACCTCGACTGCGAGCACGTGCTCGTCGCCGATGCGCGACAGCTGGGTGACGTCGAACGTGTGGGGGAAGAAGTAACCCTCGGAATCGCCGAGGTAGGCGCCGTCGAACCACGCGTCGCCCTGGTAGAAGATGCCGTCGAACATGATCCAGCGGCGTCGACCCTCCGGCGGGGGAGGAGCGTCGAACCGGTGTCGGTACATGAGCGGCCCATCGCAGTCCGCGAACTCGGCGTTGTGCTGCCAGTGCCCGGGGACGCTGACCTCGCTCCACTCGCGGTCGTCGCTGTCGAGTCCGATTCCGAAGCGGCGGACGTCGTCGGTTGCGCGTGTCGCGACCCAACGACCCTCCAGCTCCATCGGACCGATCGTAACGACGTCGGTCCTCGACGGAACCGAACTCGGTCATCCAGCTCCGATGAGAGCGTCGGGAGGGGGTGAGGTAGGTTCGCCCACATGGCAGATGACGACTCCCAGGATCGGTCACACGAACGGCCCTCGACGCTCCGAGAACTGCGCGCGGCCGGGTGGGTGTCGCGCCCGATCAAGCAGGAGATCCGCGAGCACGCGATCGCCAAGATCGCGGCGGGTGAGCCGTTGTTCGAGGGGGTGTCCGGTTACGAGAACACCGTGATGCCACAGCTCGAGAACGCCGTCCTGGCCGGTCACGACGTGATCTTCCTCGGCGAGCGCGGACAGGCGAAGACCCGCATGATCCGGTCCCTCACCGGACTGCTCGACGAGTGGATGCCGATCGTCGCCGGCAGCGAGATCAACGACGACCCGTACCATCCCGTGTCGCGCCACGCGCTCGATCTACTCGCCGAGCAGGGCGAGGACACCCCGATCGACTGGGTGCATCGCGATCGTCGGTACGGCGAGAAGCTCGCCACTCCCGACACCTCGATCGCCGACCTCATCGGCGAGGTCGACCCGATCAAGGTCGCCGAAGGCCGATACCTCTCCGACGAACTCACGCTGCATTACGGCCTCGTGCCACGCACCAACCGCGGCATCTTCGCGATGAACGAGTTGCCCGACCTCGCCGAACGGATCCAGGTGGGTCTGCTCAACGTGCTCGAGGAACGTGACATCCAGGTCCGCGGTTACAAGATCCGGCTGCCGCTCGACGTGGTGCTGATGGCGTCCGCGAACCCCGAGGACTACACCAACCGCGGACGGATGATCACGCCGTTGAAGGATCGCTTCGGCTCGCAGATCCGAACGCACTACCCGCTCGACGTGCCCACCGAGGTCGAGATCATGAAGCAGGAGGCGGTGCCGCTCGCCGCATCCTCCCCCGACGGCGACGTGAGCGTGTCGGTCCCCGAGTATCTCGGCGACGTGATCGCCACGTTCAGTCACCTCGCGCGCGCCAGCAATCAGGTCAACCAGCGCAGCGGTGTGAGTGTGCGGTTGAGCGTCAGTAACTTCGAGGCGCTGTCGGCGAACGCTCTGCGGCGCGGGCTCAAGTCCGGCGAACGCAATGTCGTGGCTCGCATCGATGACCTCGGCGCACTCCCCGCGTCCTCGCAGGGCAAGATCGAGATCGAGTCGCTCGAGGAAGGCCGCGAGGGTCTCATCCTCGACACCCTCATCAAGGGAGCGGTGCTCACCGTGTTCAAGGACGCCGTCGATCCGGCGCAGACCCGCGCTGTCGTCGACGCGTTCGAAGAGGGGGTCATCGCCCACACCGGTGAGGACGTCTCGAGTACGGATCTCGCCGCGCTCGTCGAACAGGTCGACGCGCTGCGGGGGCCGGTGATGGCGCTGACCGGTGGCGACGAGTCGCCGGCCGCGATCGCATCGGCCGTCGAGTTCGTTCTCGAAGGACTGCACCTGTCGAAACGGTTGAACAAGGACGCATCGGGCGCGTCGGCCACCTATCGCGGGCGCGTCTGATGATCATCGACACCTTGGACATCGGTCCCGCCGAGTTCTCGGTGGCGACGGGCTGGGAGATCAAGCCCGAGGGAGCGTGCAAGGGCGAGGTCTGCGTCCCACTCGGATCGGGCGTCTTCGACGCGACCGCCGCCGCAGGACGGCTCGGCATGGCGATCGTGCACGACGAGCCGAACGGACGATGGGCGATCGGACCCGAGTCGCTCGGAGATCGAGCGCTCTCGACCGCCGTTGCCCCCGAGTTGGTG
>NZ_JBAVYV010000337.1:0-7763 GCF_049588435.1 Ilumatobacter sp. | reverse complement strand
CGTCCTGTGCCTGCGGCGCCTCAGTCGTGGGCGCCGGGTCGCCGGCCTCGGCGGGGTCGGGCGCCGGGACTTGTTGTTCGGCGTCGGGAGCCGGTGCGGTCTCGCCGTCATTGTCGGTGGTGTCCGGAACGGTGACGGCGGGCTCGTTCACCGGATCGACAGAGGAGTCGCGGTTCGCGGCGAAGGTAAGTCCGCCCACGAGGGCAAGCACCGCGACGGAAGCTGCGACGAACATCCAGCTGCGGTGCGGATGACGTGGTTTGTCGCCGTCGGCGCTGAGCCGAATGGCATCCACAGTCGATTCTGTGGTGGGGTGATCGAAGGATGAGCCGGTCGGTCCGGTCCGGTCCGCTGTCAGCT
Organism: Ilumatobacter sp.; assembly: GCF_049588435.1. Classification (GTDB taxonomy): domain Bacteria; phylum Actinomycetota; class Acidimicrobiia; order Acidimicrobiales; family Ilumatobacteraceae; genus Ilumatobacter_A. The sequence goes on along the minus strand of NZ_JBAVYV010000337.1, from coordinate 7,403 downwards.
CGCTGAGCAGTTCGTCGAGGAGTCGGTCGCTGAACTCCGCGGCTGGCTCCTCTGCTTGATTCGCCACCCGGCTCAGCCGGTCGAGAGGGTCGGGCTCAGTCACGGTCGACCTCCGAATAGGCAGTACGGAAAGATCGTCGAGCCCGACTGAGCAGCGACTCGGTTGCCTTGTGGGATCTTCCGATGATTTCTGAGACCTCCACGATCGAGTAGCCCTCGACGTGTTGCAGGACGAGTGCGGTGCGCTGTTCCGACGTCAGCGCGGAAAGTGCCTGGATCACGGCTTCGCGTTCACCGGTCTCCGGTACGTCGAAGACGAGACCACGTCCGGCGAGTGGGATGACATTCTTCGACGCCACGTTCTTGCGTCGCCAGTGGTCGATGATTCGACGCTTCGCAACGGTGCACAACCACGATGTCGTGACAACCTCTGGGCGTCCAGCCCGGTATTCGGCAACGGCCGCGGCGAATGCTTCAGAGGTGAGATCCTCTGCGAGTGAACGGTTGCCGCCAACCCGCAACGAGACGAAGCCGTAGACGACCGGCAACGCCGAGGCATACATCCCACTGAAGCGATCCACCGACGGCGTCAGCATCGGCGCCTGATTCTCGAACCCCACATCAACAGCATTCGTTTCACCGAGCCAAATCCTTCGCGTTCGCCGACGAAACTTCGTCCGACCCTTCGGTCGCATCGGGTCACAGCACTACGGGTCGTGCCAGGACTCTGCTGTCGCATGGTCGGTCCCGCAACGCGCTCAACGGTCGCAACCCCAGCCAATATCGCTCACGATTGGCGGCCCCAGCAACCCATCCGAGATCAGGCACGTCCGATCGGTTGGCCCCGCTCAAAGATTGACAATCCCCTCGGACCGACGAGTAGGCGTGCGTCAGAGCGCCACGTGGAGCCGAAGTGCTTCGTCGAGTTCGGCCCGCAAAGGGCCATCGAGGGTGCCCACCAGCGCTCCGATGCGCTCGACATCGACCGATCGAACTTGTTCCGCCTGAGCTTTCGAGTCGCGCGGCAGCCCGGTTGAATCGGCGCCGAGCATGACTTGGAACGGATAGATGTGGGCGGTGTTTGAGGTGACTGGTACCACGGTGATGACACCTCGACCGAGGCGCTCGGCGGTGGCGTTCGCCCCGTCGTTGCTGACGACGACCGCTGGGCGGTACTTGTTTGCTTCCGCTCCGCGTGAAGGGTCGAGGTCGACCATGCGGATCTCACCGCGCCTCATCAGGCGACGCCGTCGCTGACGACAGTTGCCCAATCGGCTGAATCGTCGTCAGTGGCCCACTCTGCCCACGCCTGCTCGTAGGCAGCACCAAGACCGGATGACCGAAGAAGCCGGACCGCTTTGTGGACAGCGGCCGATCGTGATGCCATTCCGTTGCTCGCCGCGTAGTCGTCGAGGAACTTGATGTCCTCATCGGGCAAAGAAACACTCACCTTCATACCAGCATGCTACCAGCGGTAGCATCTTCACGCGGCCGCAGCGCATATCACCACCACGACGGCTCCCACCCGCACCGCTCGTACCGGCACCTTCGATCGCTACTCCTGATCGGCACCTTCTCGCCGATGCTGAAATCGACCAGACTGGTGGCGTGGTCGAACTCCCTTCCACAGTGTCCTTGACCGGTCCACGGGTGATCCTGCGACCGTTTCGGATCGACGATGCATCCGATGTCGCGCTGTCCTGTCAAGACCCTGACATCCCCCGCTTCACCTTCATGCCCGAGGCCATGACCGAAGCTCAGGCCCGGGAGTGGATCGAACGGCGACTGGAACTCTGGGCGCGGGGCCTGTTCAGTTTTGCGATCACGATGCCCCCGGACCTCCGATTCGCCGGGCAGATCGGCGTTCACCTCGAAGAGCCGTTTCGGCGAGCGGAAACCTTCTATTGGCTCGACCATCGAGTACGTGGCCAGGGGATTGCCGCCGAGGCGCTCGACGTGGTGACCAGGTGGGTCTTCGATGAGCACCAGGTCGTCAGGGCCCACCTCATCACGCACCTCGATAACCATGCGTCGCAACGTGTCGCCCGACAGTGCGGTTACCAGCGAGAAGGCGTGCTTCGAGCGTGGGAGCCGATTCAGAACGACCAGCCCGACGTCGTGATGTGGAGTCGTCTCGCCTCCGATCCGGCACCCGCCTTCTCGCGTTCGTGACCGCACGTCGACACTCGTCGACCCGCTCGGAAATATTCAACGTCATCCCAGTGCTCAACCGATCCTGATCGCCACCCACGTCGACGGTCAGCGTGATCGGCAATTCCAAGCCGGGACCGGTCACGGTGAGTCGGCACGTAGACGATCGGCGGGCGCGCCTGGATTTCGATCAGCGATCAGGCCGCCTGGGCCTGTTCGCTTCCTGATCCCGAAACCTTTCGCGGCAAGGGTCTTGCTTGGTGGCGCGTGTTGTCAGTAGTTCTCGCGGAAGTGTCCGATCAGGGTGATGTTGTTGCCGTCGGGGTCGACCACCGATGAGATGCGGACCCCGTTGTTGACGTCGGTGGGATCGCTCGGCTCGTAGCTCCGGTCGCGGAGCGAGGTGACGAAGGTGTCGAGGTCGTCGACGGCGAGGTTGAACAGGCTGTGGCCGGAGTGTTCGGTGTCTCGGTGCATCTGGAGCCACCCGTTGTCGGTGATTCGCCATTCGGCCAGCTGGCCGGGCATCGGCACGTTCGTGGCGGGCCGGTCGAAGAAGCCGTGGTACCAGTGGTGGCTCCGGTCGAAATCGCTCACAGAGATCACAGCGAGGGCGTGTTGGATGGTCACAGGGTTCTCCCTTTTCGGTCGGTTCAGATGTCGAATTCGGTGCCGAGCGCGTCGAGTTGTGCGGTCGTGCCGGCCCGGCGCCAGTCGGGTTGTTCGTGGCCGTCGAGGAATGCGTTCTGCTGGGTGAGCACCATCCGTGTTCCGCCGTCGACCGATGACATTTCGACGGTGGTGAGCGAGACCGTCACGATCTGGTCGTCGGCCAAGAGGTTCGAGCTGAACACGATGCGTTCGTCGTCGACGATGTCGTGGTAGATCGATTCGAACGCCAGGGTGGGTCCATCGGCGGGACCGCCGCCCCGGTTGCGTTCGTGTCCGCCGACTCGGAAATCGAGCACCTGTTCGTCGGCGTCCGGTGAGAACCAGCGGGCCTTCGCCTGCGGGTCGGACCATGCGGCGAACACACGGTGAGGCGCCGCTGAATAGAAGCGCTCGATGGTGAACGTGTCGTGGGTCACGCTTCGAGTACTCAACGGTTCTCCTCCTCGGCCGTGTCGGCGGTCTGGTCGAGGAAGTCGCCGAGTCGATCGAGATGGCGTTCCCAGTCAGCTCGCAGCACTCCGAGCCAATTCTCCGTTTCGCGGACGGTGTCGGCTTGAAGCCGACAAGTGCGGACTCGGCCCACCTTGTCGGAACGCACCAGATCGCAACGCTCGAGCACCTTGAAGTGCTGCTCGACTGCCGACAGGGTCATGTCGAGCGGAGCGGCCAGATCGGACAGCGACGCCGAGCCTGCCGTGAGGCGGGCAAGCATCGCTCGGCGACTCGGGTTGGCGAGCGCTCTGAACACGCCATCGAGGACCGGATCGGATAACTCAAGCATGCGCTACACCATCACAGACTCACAGCCGATGGTCAAGCATTTACTTGAACGACGCTTCTTGTCGACGGCGCTGAGAACATCGATCGGACCGATCACTCTCGACCGCTCTGGATCGGCACGTCGGCGATCGCTCAGGTGCGCGAGATCAGCTGCCGGCGATGACGGCGCCGTATCCTCGTTGGGCAGCTTGGGCGAAGGTGCCGAGGAGTTCACCGATCCGTTGCCATGGGACGTTCTTCGCTCGGGCGGCGGTGATGGCGCACCGAGCTGCCGGACCGGGAGAGAAACCGTTATCGATGTTGCGAGCGGCCACGATGCTCGCGCCCAGCATGCGTTCGACTTCGGCTCGGACGTGGAAGGGCACTTCGACCCATTCGCATCGAACACCGCTTCGTTCCACGGCCCCATCCCAGCACAGCCCCGGATCGACCAGCGAGTACGTCCGCGATTCGATCCGACGCGATCGCGAACGGGGCGAACTCCGCGACCTCGTCCCCGACCCCGCCGGTTATACATGAGCGGTGATGCTGCCCAACTCGATGTCCGGCGTGGTGCTCAACGGGCATGGAGGCCCTGAGTGCCTGCAGTGGCGCGATGATCTCCCGCTCCCCGACGTGCGCGATGGCGACATCCTGGTTCGCGTTCAGGCAGTCGGCGTGAACAACACCGACATCAACACGCGCACGGCGTGGTACTCCAAGGGCGACGCCGGTGAGGCGGATGCCGGCTGGTCAGGTGGAGCGCTGTCGTTCCCGCGTATTCAAGGAGCTGATGTCTGCGGGCACGTCGTGGCGGTCGGCGCTGGGGTCGACCCGACTCGCGTTGGCCAGCGAGTCCTGATCGAGCCGTGCCTTCGGGAGGCGAATGGTTGCACACTCGAGACACCGTGGTATCTCGGATCTGAGTGCGATGGCGGATTCGCCGAATACACCACCGTCGCGTCGCGCCATGGCTACCGAATCGACAGCACACTGAGCGACATCGAACTGGCGTCGTTTCCATGCTCCTACTCGACCGCGGAGAACATGCTCACGCGAGCGAACGTGCAAGCGACCGACTCGGTCATGATCACGGGCGCATCCGGTGGAGTCGGGTCCGCAGCGGTACAGCTCGCGAAGATTCGGGGGGCGCACGTCATCGCTGTCACCAGCCCTGCGAAGTCACGGGAATTGAGGGACCTCGGTGCCGACGTCACGGTCGATCGTGACGCCGACTACATCCGCGAGGTGGGCGTGAACAGCATCGATGTCGTCATCGATCTCGTGGCTGGGCCGAAGTGGCCATCGCTGCTCGAACTGTTGAGCTCCGGTGGGCGTTACGCCGTTGCGGGTGCGATCGGAGGCCCGCTGGTCGAGCTCGATGTTCGGACGCTGTACCTGAAGGACCTGAGCTTCTTTGGTTGCACCGTCCTCGAACCGGAGGTGTTCGGTCGCCTCGTGAAGTACATCGAGGACGAACAGCTTCAACCGCTCGTCGCTCACACCTATCCGCTGAGCGAGATCGCCGCGGCACAGTCGATGTTCCAGTCCAAGACCCACATCGGCAAGATCGTGATGTCGGTCGCCGCCCCCGACCGGGGGTGAGCGGTCCGTTCTCAGGCGATGGTGGCGACGAGCTCGACCATCGGGCCGCCCACGTCATTGCGGATGACACTCGTCGGAATTCGGCTCACCGCATCTCAGCAGCGAGGATCGACATCGGCCCGCGAACGCGCGACCGGCAGTACCGGTCCATCCGATGGGTCAGCCGGACCAATCGATCCGTACCCCGCGCCGGGGGCCTCGGGCGAATCCATCTCGACGAGCCGAAGATGTGTTCAAGCTCGGGGACACGTCGGACACGTGCACGCTGTCCGGTACCTTCGCCGGCATCGGACCGGCTGCTGCCGCGGGTTTCATCGCTGCCCACCTGGTGGGTGCAGCTGCAGCGTGGGTTCGGCTGGCTGTTCGCCGACGTGGGAACTCGCCCCTGAGAAGGGCGAACACCTCCGATCCGGTGAGGCCGGTGGCGAACGGCAGCTTCAGATTGTCAGACGACGCGGATGTCGCGATGGCGAGTGCTCGGAGCAATGTCGTCGCCACGGCGGCGAGACACAGGAAGGTGAGCATCATGGCAGGGTCGTCGATCACGTGCGCCGGCTCGATCGTTCGGATGAACGGAGCTTGTGTTGCTGCCAGGACCAACAGGGCCGTCACCGTCGTCACCGGGCGGATCGAACGACGAGTCCGCGTGCGTCCGATCACGCCGACGGAGATGCCGTACAGCAGCGCCACCTCCATGAAGAGGTAGAAGGCCGAGGGATTGACGCGACCCATCATGATGAACACCACGTTCAGCACGATCCCGAACCAGAGGGCCACGCGGAGCGGACGGCCGAACACGAGCGACAGAGCGATCAGGAGTTGGACGACCACGACGATCACGGCGACCTCGGTCGGGAACGGTCGGATGACGTTCTCGGCAATCGGTTCGAAGTAGGGCAGCTGGGAACCTTGCTGGGCGTCGAGAAATTCACGCAGCTTGGTTCCGCGCCACCACTCGGGGTCGATCAGCTTCTCGGCGGCGGCACGGAACCATCCGGCAGCGAGAAAGACGCGAAGCGGCAGGAGAACGAGTCCCGCATGATCAGCGTCGATCTGCGGAGGCGGCGTCGCGCGGTCTGGTCGGGACGGATCCGCTTCGCTCGTGTCGAGCGGTCGCGCGCTCGGTCGATCGGCCAGTGTTTCGTGGGTGAGCATTCTCTCTCCAGATCTGCAGCACGTGCCGGTGCTCGAGCAGCGACACGGGGCGACACTCGAATTCGAGTCGCCGTGTCGACGGTCGCCCCACCCCGCGCCGTCAAGTTGAGGAAAGGTTACAATTATTACGAAATGATGTCAAGGACGTTTCGACAACGAGTGTATTTCACGATCGTCGGCACCGCTCGTTCTGTTCGGAATTCGAGAAGTGCGCACCCCACGGATCGCGTACCGTCGTGAACGAGCCGATGAATGAGAATCACGGACGGTGCGATTGTGCCGTTCGGGACCCGGCTGGGACCCTGATCCGAATCCAACAGCGTTGCTGAGAGGAGCACCGACATGACAACAGGCGACGACATCACCGGTGAGGTCAAGCTGCTTTCGGGTGGGAACCCGCAGATCCCCAAGGGCGACGGCGACGCTCCGGTGCAGGCGTACCTCGCCGCGATGCCGGACTGGAAAGGCGAGATCGGACGTCACCTCGATGCCCTCGTGGACGAGATCGTCCCCGACGTTCGCAAGGCTGTCCGGTGGAACTCACCGTTCTACGGCGTCGACGGCAACGGGTGGTTCCTCAGCCTCCACTGCTTCACGAAGTACGTGAAGGTCACGTGGCTCAACGGCTCACAACTCGATCCACTGCCGCCGGGCACGTCGAAGAGCGAGCGGGTTCGGTACTCGAACATCGCGGCCGTCGACGACATCGACGACGACCAGTTCCGAGACTGGATCCGGCAAGCCGCCGCGGCGCCTGGCGACGAGTTGTTCTGATGGCCGCACCATCTGCAAGGAAACGACGATGACGACCATGACGTGTCGGCGACGATGCGGCCCCGACCTCCTGGGCGACCGACGATGACGGCGACAGATTCCGATGTCCACCTGGCACTTCGCATCGAGCGGTCGCGTCTCTGCGACATGCTCGAAGAACTCGATGCCGCGGCCTGGTCGACGCAGTCGCTGTGCGACGACTGGAACGTGCACGAGGTGGTCGCTCATCTCTCGTTGAGCACCAGGACGTCCGTGCTCGACTTCTTCACGGGGATGGTCCGCTGCCG
>NZ_JBAVYV010000336.1:0-3103 GCF_049588435.1 Ilumatobacter sp. | reverse complement strand
CTATCTCGATCCCGCCGATCCGAGCACCGAACTCGAGTCCGGGTGGGAGGCGATCATCGCCGACCCGAACGGCGCCGACTTCCGAGAGTTCAACATCTTGTTCCACGAGATCGGCAACGAAGACTTCGTCATCTTGCGCGCCGACGACACCCCGGTGCCCCTCATCGACGACCTCACCGGCGTGTATCGCCCGGTCTCACGAGCCCTGAACTTCCGCTCGGAACCGTTCATGGATCGACTCGAGCTGGTGGACGACAAATCGCTCGGGTACAGCTCGTACGCGTTCGGTGATCCGGCGACGCCGATCCCGTATTCGTATCTCGGCGAGGCGACCAAGACGCGCATTTCCCACCCGGGCAGCGAGATGTTCCACGTGTACCACCTCCACGGTGGTGCCACCCGATGGCAACGCAACCCGAAGGTCGACCCCGACACGTTCACCGGCGGGTTGCAGAAGGTGCCCACCCAGGACACCGAGTCCACCCGTATGGACTCGCAGGCGATCGGACCCGGTGAGGCGTTCACCCTCGAACACGAATGCGGCGCTGGCGGATGCCAACAGGCTGCCGGTGACTTCTTGTTCCACTGCCACATCGGCGACCACTACATCTCGGGAATGTGGGCGTTCTGGCGAGTGTTCGACACGGTGCAGGACGACTTCCCCGAGATGCCGCCGGACTTGAACGGGAACTACACGCCGCCACCCGTCGCAGAACACGGCACGTCGCTCGACCTGCTCGGCACCCAGGTCGACGGTCAGACGATCGTTGCCGAGGTGGACCTCGTCGACGACGCGACCGAACTTGCCCTCGAGGACTATGTCGCCGGGATCCTTCCACCGCAGGGCGTGCGGCTCGATACGGACGACGCGACGGTGTGGGACTGGCAGATCGACTACGTCGACGGCGACCTCACCCAGCCGCTCGTGCTCGGCGAACCGGACGACACCGCGGTCTGGGCGAACTACGCGTCCGAGACCCCGGGCGTACGTCCCGCGGTCGACTTCAACCTCGACAACGCGCGCCTCGCTTGGCCCATGTTCAGGCCTCATTTAGGGACCAGACCGCCATTTTCGCCGAACGGTCACGGGGGCGCGCCGTGGCTCGGCGAGGACGGAGACGCAAGTCGACCTGACGCGGTGTGCCCGTCGACCGACGTCGTTCCCGGGCGCCGAGTGCTGAACTATCCGGTCACCGCGCTCGATATTCCGATCGAGATCGCCGACGGCATCGAGAATCCCAACGGGAAGATCTATGCCCTCAGCGAGAACGTCGATGACATCCGCGATGGAACGATGCCGGTCGAACCGTTGGTGTTGCGTTCGAACGTCGGTGACTGTTCGCGGATCATGCTGACGAGTGAGCAGTTGGACGCCAACCACAACGGCAACGCGAAGGTCAACATGCACACCCATATGGTGCAGTTCGATCCGCAGGCATCCGACGGCGTGGTGACCGGGTACTCCTACGAACAGGGGGTGCGTCCGTACGCGAACGAGAACAGAACCCTCACCGCTGCAGCCGGACCCGGAGCGAACGCGATCACGGTCACCAACGTCGATCGACTCCGCGTCGGGATCGACATCGGCATCGGCCTGGGCGAGGGAATGTGTGACCTGACCGGCGAGCCGGTCGACGAGCCGGACGACGAGGACCGCCCGTGCGCCGAGGTGCGCCGGATCGTGAGTATCGACGGCAACGTCATCACCCTCGACGAACCGTTACAGAACGAACACGTCTCTGGCGAGGCCGCGGGGGTCGAGTTCGCCCAGCACCTCTGGTACTCCGACGTCGACGCGGGCACCGTGTTCTGGCACGACCACGTCTCGTTCGCGAACTGGCGAGACGGGCTGTTCGGTGCTCACGTCATCGAACCGGCTGGCTCGACGTGGCACGACCCGACGACCGGAGACGAGCTCCGATCGGGTCCGATCGCCGACATCCATGCTCCACCGGGCTCATCGCAGGGCATCGGCCAGGAGGGGAGCTTCCGCGAGGTGCTCGCCATGATGTCCGACCGCACCACCATCACCGGACCGGGGGTGCCCGCCGGCACCCTGGCGTCGTCGATCAACATGCGCGCGGCGCCGCTCGTCCTACGTGATCCGGCGTTCCCGTTCTCCTCGGTGACCAACGGCGACCCTGACACGGCGATCCTGCGTGCGTATGTCGGGGACCCGGTCGTCATCCGCGGGTTGGGTGTGATGGATCGCGAGGGAAGTCTGCGAGTCGCCGGCCACCGCTTGCGCCAGGAGCGCTATCTCGAGGGAAGTGCACTCGTCGACACGGTGAACATCGGGATTTCCGAGCGTGAGGACCTCGTGCTCGAAGGAGGAGCGGGAGGGACCGCCGGGCTTCCGGGCGACTTCCTCTTCTACAACGCGGTTGCTCGCGATCTGACTGGCGGCGCCTGGGGGGTGTTGCGGGTACACGACACCGAGCAGGACGATCTCGAGCCACTGCCCGATCGTGGAGCACCTGCGCCCGGCGCCGGATTCCCGACACTCACCGAAACCGGAGGCGCACCGCCGGCTGCGACGAACCCATCCGGGGTCTGCCCGGCTGGAGCGCCGGAACGCAGCTATGACGTCACCGCCCTCCAGAACCCGGACTCCTTGGTCGACTTCGGTGACTTCATGTACGCGCGGACAGACCAGGAAGCACTCCTGCTCGCCGGAACGCTCCAACCGGAACCGCTGGTGATGAGGGTGAACGAGGGCGATTGTCTCCGCATCTCGCTGACCAACCACTTCACGACAGATCGCGCCTCGATCGATCTCGCCAAGCTCAACGCAGCCGGTCCGAGTGCCGCTGTCGGATGGAACGCGGACGGTTCTGCGGCGCCGGGGGAAACGGTCCAGTACGAGTTCTACGCCGATGAGGAACTGGGAACGAGCTTGTTCTTCAACCTTGCTGCGCCACACACGATCGCCCTTGGGGCGTTCGGCGCAGTGGTCGTGGAGCCCGCGGGTTCGACGTGGCGGAGCCCGTTCGGCCCGTCAGCAGCACCGACAGGGGTTCGCGCCGACATTCTTCATCCCGACGGCAACTTCCGCGAGCACGTCCTGTTGATGCAGGAGTCGGACGAGCGCATCGGGCAGAAC
>NZ_JBAVYV010000335.1:0-1531 GCF_049588435.1 Ilumatobacter sp. | reverse complement strand
CGACGAAGCCGTCCGGCCGCCCCAGGCGCCCCAGCCCGACCTCGTCGGCGTCGACGGTATGGAGATCGGCGAGCGCGTCGACGAGCGCCATCGAGATCCGGCGAGCCGCTTCCGGAGCGTCGGCGAGCCCCGGGGGGATCTCGTCGCGCACGACCAGGCCGCGGCGACGTTCGACGACGAGGAACGGGGCACCGATGACCGAGACGTCGTCGCAGAACGCGAGCGCACGCGGTGCTCGATCGAACACCGGTCCCAACCCGTGCAGCACCCGGTACTCGCGGCGCATGTCGTGTGCCCCGGGTGCGATGTCGCCGAACGGAGGGCGTCGCACCACCAACTCGGTCGCACCCACGCTGACGCAGTAGGTGAGATTGGCGTGGCCGCCGGTGAACTGTTCGACGCTCAGCGCACCATCGAGTTCGGGGACGTGCCCCTCGAGGTGGCGTCGAAGCCACGCATCGAGATTGGCCCAGTCCTGCTGGTCGCTGACCGGTGACGTGTCGGTTCCCGCCGACTCCTCGAGGTTGGTCATCACATCACATCAGGGTGATGCCGCCGTCGACGAGCAGCATCTGGCCGGTGACGTAGCTGGCCATCGGCGAGGCGAGGAACAGCGCGGTGTCACCCATCTCTTCGGGTTCGCCCCAGCGGCGCATCGGGATCCGGCGGATGGTGGAGTCGTACACGTCGGGGTCGTCGTGGCTTCGGCTGGTGAGTTTGGTGTTCACGAAGCCGGGAGCGATGCCGTTGACGCGGATGCCGTGTTTCGCCCATCCCGCAGCGAGGGATTTGGTGAGCGTGACGAGCGCTCCCTTGCTCGCCGAGTAGGCCGGTTGACCCGGGGTGGCGATGAAGCTCGAGGTCGAGCCGATCATCACGATGCTCGCCGCGTCGGACGCGGTCAGCTGAGGCCGGAAGGCGGTGCAGAGGGCCATGACGCCGTTGAGGTTGACGTCGATGACCTGGCGGAACGTGTCGATGTCGTACTCGGCACCTCCGTAGGCGACGGTGCCGACACTGGGCACCAGGACGTCGAGGGCGTCGAAGTCGGCCGCGAGATTCTCGGCGGCGCCGGGATCGGCGACGTCGAGCTGGTGGAACGTGAGTCCGTCCAGGTCACCATCCGGGTAGTCCGCTGCGCTCGCGCGGGTGCCTGTGACGTGCACGGCAGCACCTGCGAGTTGGAATCGCCGAGCCGTGCCCAGCCCGATTCCGCTGCTCCCGCCCGCGACGAGGACGACGCGTCCGGTGAAGTCGATCATGATCAGCGCGTCGGTCCTCGACCGGTCAGTCTTCGACGAGGACCGGCGGTGTGTTCTCGCTCATCGTCGCGGTGACGACGTCGTCTGGGGTGTTGATGAGCCCGACGTACATCTCCTGTGGGATGCCCCGCGGCCATGGTCGGTCGGGATCGAATGCCGGCTGTGGCACGGGGGTGTCCGATGCTTCGAAGGCGTCGGGGTTGCGGTACCGCTCGAGTTCGTCGGCGCTGATGCCTGCCAACTCGACGACTTCGGGGTCGATCCAGGCC
>NZ_JBAVYV010000334.1:0-3296 GCF_049588435.1 Ilumatobacter sp. | reverse complement strand
CACCTGGTCTCCCCCGCCGTCGCCGCGGCGACCGCGGTTCGCGGGACGTTCTGCACGCCCGCCGATCTGCCCGACCGAGGTACGAACGACGAGCAGAACGGAGCCGCGTCATGAAGGTTGTCCAGATCATCAACGGAACGGGCGTCCCCCTCAAGCGCAGCGATGTCGACACCGACCAGATCATCCCCGCCGTCTGGCTCAAGCAGGTCGAGCGGACCGGGTTCGAGAAGGGATTGTTCTCCGCATGGCGCGACGAGCAGGACTTCGTCCTCAACGACGAGCGCTACGCCGGCGCCAACATCCTGGTAGCGGGCCCGGCATTCGGTGTCGGATCGTCACGCGAACACGCGGTGTGGGCGATCCAGCAGTACGGCTTCGACGCCGTGATCGCGCCGAGCTTCTCGGACATCTTCAAGAACAACTGCACCAAGAACGGATTGGTGCCGGTTGTCGTTCCCGAAGCAACCGTCGAGGCGATCTGGGCAGCGATCGATGACGATCCGCAGACCGCGATCGTCGTCGACGTCGAACAACTCAAGGTCGAGGTTCCCGCGGCGAACATCGACGAGGCGTTCCCGATGCCCTCCGACGTCCAGCACCGATTCCTGAACGGACTCGACGACATCGGGATCACCATGGGTAAGGCCGACGCGATCGACGCCTTCGAAGCGCAGCGTCCCACCTACCTCCCCCACTGAATGCACATTGGTGCCTGGCACCAATGTGCATTGTCAGGCGGAGGGGTCGACGACGATGCGGCCGCGCGTCGTGCCGGCCATGATGGCTGCCGCTTGTTCGGGCAGCGTACTCATCGGCACGATCTCGGTCATCGCGTCGAGCAGCGCCGTCGGGAGGTCCGTCGCCAAACGCGCCCACGCCGCCTCGCGGTCCGCGAGCGGCGCCATCACCGAATCGATGCCCTGGAGTCGCACTCCGCGCAGGATGAACGGCATCACCGTGCTCGGCAGGTCCACTCCCCCGGCGAGGCCGCAGGCCGTCACGACACCGCGGTACCTCGTCTGAGCGAGGATCTTCGCGAGCATCGTCGAGCCGACAGCATCGACTGCGCCCGCCCACGTCTCGGCTTCGAGCGGCTTGGGATCCTGCGACATCTCCTCGCGAGTCGCGAAGGCGCTCGCTCCGAGCGAGCGCAGGTAGCCATGTTCCTCGGGTCGGCCGGTGACCGCCGTGACGTCGTAGCCGAGCGATGCCAGGATCGCGATCGCTACGCTGCCGACTCCGCCGGCCGCACCGGTCACGACGATCGGACCGTCGTCGGGAGTCACACCGCCGGCCTCGAGGCCGAGCACGCAGAGCATCGAGGTCAACCCGGCGGTCCCGATCCCCATCGCCTGTTCGCTGCTCATCGAATCGGGTCGGGCGACGAGCCAGTCGGCCTTGACCCGCTGACGCTCGGAGTAGCCGCCCCAGAAGCGTTCGCCGACACCCCAGCCCGTGAGGATCACACCGTCGCCGGCGCTGAACCGATCGGAATCGGACGACACGACGGTCCCGGAGAAGTCGATCCCCGGCACCATCGGGAACGAGCGGATGATCCGGCCGCCCTTCCCGGTCAGCGCCATGCCGTCCTTGTAGTTCAGCGACGAGTAGTCGATGTCGACCGTGACCATCTCCGCGTCGGCGTCATCGGGAAGGTCGGCGTCGGTCAACTCCTCGATCGACGCGGCGGCCGACTTCGGGTTGCCGGCTTCGGCTTCGCGGACGACGAGGGCCTTGAACGTGCTCATGGCACCCACAATGGCCGCTCGGACCCCCGGGACCGAAGTCATGGGCCATCCCGCCGACGCCTGGAAACGACACGGTGGCGTAGCGTGGGCCCCATGCCACTCACCGGAGAGTACGTACCGAGCGCCCAGCAGTGGGTCGCCGATCAAGTAGCAACATACGAACACACCGGAGGTCGGGAAGCGAACACGCTCCTCGACACCGGGATCCCGATCGTGATCATCACCAGCCTGGGCGCGAGTTCGGGCAAGATCCGCAAGTTCGCGCTGATGCGCGTCGAGCACGAGGGCGAGTACTCGCTGATCGCCTCCAAGGGCGGCGCACCCGAGCACCCCGGCTGGTACCACAACCTCGTGGCCGAGCCGCTCGTCGAGATCCAGGACGGCCCGGAGCCGCACGACTATCGGACCGAGATCGTGACCGGCGACGAGCGCCAGGCGTGGTGGGACCGCGGCGTCGCCGTCTACCCACCGTACGACGAGTACCAGGAGAAGACGGATCGCGAGATCCCGGTCTTCGTCGCCCGACCTGTCTCCTGAGACCATCCGGTCATCGGATGCCTGACACCGGAGGACCCGACAACTGGTGCCTGGCACCAGTTGTCGGGTCAGCTGGAGATGGCGTCGAGGAGGTCGGCGGCGAGGTCGTAGCGACCGAACGCGGGAATGATGTAGGCGCCCTGCACGTCGTCGCGCAGTTCCTCCACGATCTCGAGTGCGATCGCGACACCTTCAGCGGTCGGATCGGCGGCGTGGCGCATCCGATCGCGTGAGTGCTGCGGGATGCGGATCCCCGGGACCTCGTTGTGCAGGAACTCCGCGTTGCGGGCGTTGTACAGCGGCTGCACACCGAGCAGCAACGGGATCGTCGCTCCCTCCGCCTCGCGTCGATACGCGTCGATGAACGATCGCGCCGCCTCGACGTCGAAGCACGGCTGAGTGAGTGCGAAGTCGGCACCCGACCGGATCTTCTTCGCCAGCAACGCCGCCTCGCGCGCGGTGTCCGACGAGGTGAGCGATGTCGCACATCCGATCGTGAAGTGCGTGGGCTGGTCGAGCAGCGCCCCGGCCTGGTCGAGTCCGACGTTCATCCGCTCCTTCAGCAACCGGATCAGACCGGTCGAGGCGAGGTCGTAGTCGTCGGATGCATCGGGATAGTCACCGATGCGCGCCGGGTCGCCCATCGTCACGAACAGGTTCCGCACGCCGAGCGCATGCGCGGCGAGTAGGTCGGCCTGCACGCGCAGGAGGTTTCGACCGCGCGTCGGGAAGTGCAGGATCGTCTCGACGTCGGCGTGCAGCTGGACGAGATGAGCCGCAGCCCAGGCGCTCATCCTCATCCGCGCCAGCGGGATGTCGGCGATGTCGAGGAAGTCGGCACCGGCCTCGCGCAGCATCGTGGCGCTGGCGATCATCTTCTGCGCTGCGACGCCCTTCGGCGGGCGCATCTCGACGGTCGTGACGAAACGGCCCTCGGTGAGCGCCTGCTTGAGCGCGGTCGGCGGATCGGCCGAGACCGACTCGACCTCGGTACTCGCGACGATCGTCGGC
>NZ_JBAVYV010000333.1:0-12324 GCF_049588435.1 Ilumatobacter sp. | reverse complement strand
GTTCAGTCGGCGGGGAGGGCGCCGAGCCGGCTGCTCGGCGCGGCCGACGGAGCGTCGCGCGACACCAGCACCAGCCAGATCACGGCCCCGAGGATCACGGCGCCGCCGACCAGGGTCCCGACGCTCGGCACCTCGCCCGGCCAGATCCACACCCACAGCGGCGCGAGCACGATCTCGGTCATCAGCAGCAACGGCACCTTCGCGGCGGCGACCGATCGGTGTCCGAGGTTGAACATCGGGAGCCCGAGTCCGAGCGCGATCCCGCCGGAGACCGACGCCAGCGCGATGTCGCGCAGGCTGATGGCGAGCCCACCCTGGAGTATCGCGACCACCCCGGCGACGACGCCGAGCACCGTGCCGGCGATCAGCGTCGGGATCACCGGGTCGACCCCCGGAGCCGATCGCATCAGCACGCTGTAGAGGCCGACCGTGATCGGGATCATGCCGGCGAACAGAAGTGCGGACGTCGAGCCCACCTCGAGCCCCGCGCCGACGGTGATCACCACGCCGACCATCGTGATCGCAATCGCGATCGCGGTCGTGCGTGCCACCGCCTCGCGCAGCCACAGCCAACCGATCAGTGCCGCGAAGATCGGAGCGGCCGCGAGGAGGAACAGCGTGGTCGCCGCCGACGTCCCCGACAGGGCGAGGATGTACAGCATCGACGTCGCCGCGAGCACGACGCCGGCGATCCACGTGGTCCGGGTGACCGTCGAGAAGTCGACGGGGCGTCCGCCTCGGCGCAGCACGATCAGGATCACCATCGCCAGGGCGGTCGACGCCCCGCGGTAGGCGAGAAACTGGAAGTCGGTCGCGTCCTCGACCGCGGCGTACGCGATCGCGGTGACGCTGAACAGCACCCCGGCACCGACGACGAGCAGCCCGCCCTGCCGCTCGGTCAGGTCGCCCTCGCCGGCGAACGCGTCTCGGACCGCTTTCAGCACCGCGGAATCGTACGTCCCAGCGACGGCGCGCATCGATGGGGAACCCGGGTGCCAGCGGTACCCCCTGGCGCGGCCTTCACAAGTGCACTAACTTGGTCGCAACGACCAGGAGGTGAGCCCGATGTCCGCCATCCAAGCCCAAGCTCAAGCGATGCTGGGATCCGACGCGGTGGCCCACGTGTGGACCACGAACGCCGACGGCAGCCCGCAGGTGTCGGTCGTGTGGGTGATCGCCCACGACGACGAGATCCTGTTCGGCACCGACGCCCGGAGCGAGAAGGCCAAGAACCTCGCCCGCGACGACCGCATCATCCTGTCGATCGAGGACGTCGAACGGAACGAGCGGGGGTACCAACGCCACCTCGTGATCCGCGGTCGCGCTCGACTCGAACCGGGGCCCGACCCCCAACTGATGGACCAACTCGCTCAGAAGTACACGAGCCTGCGCCGTCACCCGCTGGCGCTGCGCGACTCACCGACGTGCGTCGTCGTGCGGGTGACCGTCGATCGGATGAGCGGTGTCGGACCGTGGATCGACGATGCGGTCTCGGTCGCAACGTCCGTCGGAGTCTGACACTGGTCCGGTCGTTCAGGCGTCGAGCTGTGCGAGGACCGTCTTCGGTGCGACGTGGCGGAAGGCCTCCTCGGCGATGCCCTCGATCTCGTCCCAGTCGGGATCGACGTCGAGGTAGACACCCAGCCATCCGCGCCCACCGACGTAGGGCGGCCGGAAGAACCGCTCCGGCTCGGCTTCGACCATCTGCTCCTGCACGCCGGGAGGCGCCGGGCACCAGAGGTGCACCCGGTCGTTGTCGTGGTGACCGTCGTGGAAGGACATGAACGTCTTCTTCTCGCGGATGAAGAAGCTCGGTGACCCGTGACTCAGCCGCTCGCTCGTCTCCGGGAGGGCGAGGCAGATCCGACGGATCTCGGTCAGCGGGTCGAGATCCTTCGCCATGCGACCCACTGTAGGAGAGCGAACGTGTCCACGAGAGCGGCCATCGCGAGCACGGCCACCGCGCCGCCCGCCGAGTACCAGCCGAGCAGCACGGTCGCGATGCTGGCGACGACCCACGTGACGTCGGCAACGATGATCTCCGGCGTGACCCGGCGCAGCGTGTCGACCGAGGTGGTCGACAACCATGCGCAGAGCGCGGCGAACGGGAGCAGTGCGACGCCGACGACGCGGACCCAACCCGGATGTCCGGTGTCGAGCACATCATCGATCCGTTCGGGAACCGCGGTGAGCAGCGCGCCGAACACGAGCGAGTTCAGCGCGTTGAGACGAAGAACGAGCCGGAGCTTGTCCGCGCACGAGCGGCGGTTCGTGCCGAGGGGGTTGTCCGGGGTCGGTCGGTGGGTGATGGTTGCGTGTGTCATGCGGTCATCGTGCGGGCGATCGATGTCCGACGTCGATGACCTCTGACGTCATCGAAGCGGCTCGCATCGATCGGTACGGTGACGACATGTCCGGAGAAGCCGTGGTCCCGCTCGACGCGAGCCGGTCGTCGGCCCGGTCGATGCCACCGGAACAGGGCATCGGTCCGCTGCTGCGAACGTGGCGGGCGCGACGGCGGATGAGCCAGCTCGACCTCGCGTCGGTGGCGGAGGTCTCGACTCGTCACCTGTCCTACGTCGAGACCGGCCGGTCGCGACCGAGCCGCGAGTTGGTACTCCACCTGGCCGACCACTTGGAGGTACCGCATCGCGAGCAGAACGACCTCCTGCTGGCGGCCGGACACGCGCCCGCGTACCGCCGGTTCGACCTGGCCGATCCGGAGATGGCGCCGGTCGTGTCGGCGCTGCAGTCGATCCTCGACGGCAGCGAACCGAACCCGACGCTGGTGATGGATCGCTGCTGGGACCTCGTGATGGCGAACGCATCGGCGCTCGCGCTGACCGAGGGTGTGGCCGAGCATCTGCTCTCTCCGTCGATCAACGTGCTGAGGATGACGCTGCATCCCGACGGCCTGGCGCCGTTCGTCGACGACTTCGACCGGGTCGCCGCTCACCTCCTCCACCGGCTGCGGCGACAGGCGGCGGTCACCGGCGACCCTGCACTTCACGAGCTGCTCGCGGAGTGCGAGGCGTACGCGCCGGGTGCGCACGACGTCGGCGAGGCACCGGCCATGCCTGCACTCGAGGTCACGATCCGCCACGGCGACACGGCGACCACCTACCTGTCGGTCATCTCCACCTTCGGCGGCGCGCTCGACGTCACCACGTCCGAATTGACGATCGAGACGTTCTACGACGTGACCGATTCACGCCACCGTTGAGTGCCTCCCCTGGGGCTCGAACCCAGAACCAATGGATTAAAAGTCCACTGCTCTACCATTGAGCTAGAGAGGCCTGATTTGCGGCGACATCGTACGGGAGCCTGGTTCGATCCGCTCAGACCGGTCGTCGCGGCCCGAGCCACCGCACCGCGATGAGCGATCCGATCAGCCCGCCGGTCGATGACAGGAACAGGTCGCCGATGGTGTCCACGTAGGTCAGGGACAGCGCTCCGGCGCCTCCGAATCCGTCTTCGGACACGGCCCACTCCATGATCTCCCACCAGACGATCGACATCGCACCGAAGCCGTAGCCGAGCAGTACGGCGTCACGCCGATCGTGGACGTTGCGGAACCGGAACGCGTGGAATGCGCCGACCAGCAGCACCCAGTTGACGGCGTGGAGCACGTCGTCGGTCCGGGGGAACTCGTCGTAGGCGCCCGACAGGTTGCCCAACGTGTCGATGAGGAACGGTGCGGCCAGCAGGAGGTCCGCGGTGTGCGGGTACGGCTCCCAACGGCGGAGCCGCGCGATGATCGGCACCAGCACGACGGGCGCCAGGAAGAGCGGGGCACGAAAGCCCATCGCCTTGCCCTCGATCGTGTCCGGCGACAGCCCGATCGCCACCGCGAAGCTGGCCACGAGCGCGACCTTGACCGCCAGGTTCGCCCATCGCGTCAACGGATTCCGATCGCCGTCGAGCACCCGCGAACGCGCGCTCGGCTGCTCGATGTCCGCGGTCACCGATGCAAGGTAGTCGGACGGTTCGGGCCGATGTGGCGACAGCATGTCGGCCCACAGCTGCCAGTCTGTCGACATGACGAAATTCGGATGGTTGTCACCGGTGGCCGGGCATGCGGGAAGTGATTTCCAACCGATCGTGATGTATCAGGAGGAACACATCCTCCCGCACGTGTTGCCGCACTTCGACTCCGTGTGGATCGCCGACCACTTCTACGGCTTCGACGCCGAGAAGACCGAGGGGTTCCTCGAGGCATGGGTCACCCTCACGTGGCTGGCGGCGAGGTTCCCCGACGTGATGCTCTGTCACCACGTCCTCGGCCACGGATACCGCAACCCGGCGCTCACCGCGAAGATGGCATCGACGCTCCAGGTGCTCTCGGGGAACCGGTTCATCCTCGGGATCGGCGGCGGTTGGCGCGAGGACGAGTACGAATCGTACGGCTACGACTTCCCGTCGGCCTCCACCCGGCTCCGACAACTCGAGGAGGTCGTGCAGATCTGCCGCCTGATGTGGACCGAGGAGCACCCGACGTTCGACGGCACGTACTTCCAGATCGACGACGCGGCCGCGACCCCTCGCCCCGACGTCGTGCCACCGGTCTGCATCGGCAGTTCCGGTGAGCAGATCGGACTTCCGATCGTCGGACGTCAGGCCGACATCTGGAACGGATCGTACCGAGGGGGAGACGACGCGTGGTTGCGGATGCGCGACATCGTCCACTCCGCTGCGAGCGACGCCGGCCGTGACCCGGCCGACATCGAATGCAGCCTCACCGTCGGTGGTGACCTCCCCGAATCCGAGACCGAATCCGAGGAGTGGGTCGAACGCCTGACGCACCTGCGCAGCCTCGGTGTCGAACACTTCATCATGGACTTCGGCCACCCGCTCGACCCCGAGCCGGGGCTCCGGTTCGCCGAACAGGTGATCGCACCGATGAAGAACAGCTGACCGTTGCCCCGTCGGTTGATCCCGAGCTCGACCGACGAGAAGACGGGAGACCCGGAGAGACTTGGATCTAGAGTCGGACTCGATGAGCGAGCGGAACGAGGACATGTTCGGCTACGCCGAATTCGGGGCCTGGTACGACACGTACCGGACCGACGCGCTCGAACCTGCTCTCGACCGAGCGATGACTGCGCTCGAACGCGAACTCGACGATGCACTTCCCGAACGCGATCTCACCAGGATCCGCAACATCTCCGGCCGGGTGAAGTCGAAGCGGCGAACCTGGCGCAAGGTCACTCAACCCGGCTACCGCCTGCAGATCCCCACCGTCGAGGACATCCCTCGCGTTGTCGACGATCTCGTCGGGATCCGCCTCACCTGCACGAACCTGCGTGATCTCGAGATGGTGCAGGTCGTTCTCGAGAGCTTGCCGCTGCACGCGAGCCCGAGGCGTCCTCTCGGACTCGACCCCGCGTCCGAACGTGATTACGTCGACGCTCCGAAGGAGTCCGGCTACCGCGGTTGGCATGTGAACCTCGAGGTGCAGCATGACGGCGTCCCCGTGATCTGCGAACTGCAGGTGCGCACCCTGCTCCAGGACAGCTGGGGTGAACTCACCCACGAGGACACCTACAGCAAGTCGGGGGAGCTGCCGCCGCTCGTCGAAGTGCTGAGCGCACGGATGGCCGACCTGCTCGCCACCCTCGACGACATCGCCGAAGACCTTCGCAACGAACTCGATCGCATCGACGAGGCGATCGTTGCCGAAACGGCCGGACAGGTCGACGCCGAGCCTGATGCCGACGCTCTCGCCACCGGACCCGGTGCCGATGCTGCCGACCTCTTGCTCCAACGCTGGCGCCTCACCGACCGACCGCTCGAGCTGTCCTCCCTTGCCTGGGCGCTCCAGCACGAGTTCGGCGCCGAGGTGAGCGACGACTGGTTCGGTTTCCGCACGTTCAAGCGGTTCCTCCGAGCGGCCGTCCCCGACGCCGAGATCAGCAGCGGGCGTCAGGTGTACCTGATGCCTCCCGGCGCCGCGGACGGTGATCAGAGTCCGAACAGCGATCCGGACAACGCCGCGAGCGCGGTCCCGGACGAGGCGCGTCGACTGCGCCGGATCGACAGCAGCTTTCCCCTGGTCGAAACCGCACGCTGGCGTCGCATCTACGACCATCTCGCCGAGGGATGGCGGCGTACTGGCACCGCCAACCCGTCGAAACGGGTCGTCAACCAGCTCACCCGATCCGCCCGAGATCGATCGAGAACCACCGGCGATCCGCTGTCGCGGCGCCATTTGGATCTCGTGGCGAAGACCGTGCTCGCGTCGAGCGAGTCCGGCGAACCGCTCGACGCTGATCAGATCGGCGAAGCCTTCGCCGTGGCGGTCCTGCAACGCATGACCGACCTGCGCGTCGTCAGCGTCGACGATGCCGCCGGCCGAGCCCGCGTCGGTCGCTGGCTCCTCGGCTGACGGGAGCCCTCCAGATTTCGACGACGCCGCTCGGACCGGTCGTCCCGGCCCACCGGACGGCTCCGCTCGCCGCCTCGACAGCATGTGAAGATGTACGACCGGCTTCAACCGCTGATGCCGACGCCGACGGAGCGTGATGCGCCCGATGGAACGAGCGCGTGGAGCGACGGCTCGGCCCCGTGATCTCTCCGAGGATGTCTACGATCGGCGGATGGACTGGTTCGCCGATCTGACGGGCTTCGGTGAGACCGAAGCAGCGGTTCGTTCGTGGCTGTCGGTCGAAGGCGAGGTGCTGCGATCGAGTGAGAACGGTCGTGAGATGCGGTGCGGAACGCTGACGACGCCGCCACTCTCCGAGTTGCGAACCTCGGTGCCGGATCGCGACGGTCCGGTGACGGTCCGCGAGGTGGTCGCCGACGCTCGGGCGCTGCACCTCGATCCGACCAACGCCGGAGCGATGTTCCAGGTGGCGTCGCAGTTCAATCTGCTGGAGATGCCGGCCCCGTCGGTCACGCCCGAACGTGGCGTCACCGGGTACTGGGGCGATCGAACGCAGGGCCCGGCGTGCGCGATCGCGTGCGGTGCGGGGACGATCCAGCGCAACTGGTTCGCGCCGGTCGGGGACAAGATCGGCCAGACCGCTGACCGCCAGATCGACTGCGCAGCGGAACTGGGTCGCGCACTGGCCGGCGACGACGGACACGATCTGTGGACCATGCAGAATGGCTACCTGTTCGCGACCGGCGACGGCCTCGCTCGCGTCGCCGGGGTGGTGGCCTCGTGCTCCGGCGACGAGCGGGACGAACTGCTCGGACAGCTGCGGATCGGTGTGCAGGCGAACACGGAGGTCACGTTCGACACGACGGCCGACACTCCCGGCCATCTGGTGAGCCAGGCCTACTGCGCGGCGGTTCCGGTCGGCTACTCGGATCAGTCGGCACGTAGTTGGGAACCGCTCGCGCTGCTCGTGCTCGACGCGACGTACGAGGCGACGTTCGCCGCCGCGACCGTCAACGCCGATGCGACCGGCAACCGATCGCTGTTCCTGACGCTGGCGGGCGGGGGAGTGTTCGGGAATCGGACCGAGTGGATCGTCGATGCGATCCGGCGGGCCATCGAGCGTCACGCCCGTGCCGACCTCGACGTGGCGATCGTCAGCTACGGCTCCCCGAAGCCGGAGATCCGCAGCCTGCTGACAGAGTCCTGATCCGAGAGTCTGAAACGGAGATCGAACGCGATGGAACAGCCCGAGTCGAACGAACACGATCACGTCGCGCAGCGGACATTGGAGTTGGTCGCGGCACCGTCGGAGACGGGAAGCGAACACCCCGCGATCGATCTGATCGCGTCGTGGTTGGGACCGGTGGCCGACGAGGTCGACGCGTGGGTGACCCCGATGGCGGACCTGGAGACCGACCCGGCGTATCCGGGTCGGGAGGTCGAGCGGGACGAGGTTCCGGTCGTGGCGGCGCGCATCGTCGGAGCGCGGCCCGGACCGACGGTCGTGTTGACCGGACATGCCGATGTGGTGCCGGTCGGCGACCGTGCGAAGTGGACGCGCGATCCCGCCGGAGAACTCGACGGCGACGTTCTCTACGGGCGGGGCAGCGCCGACATGAAGGGTGGGGTCGTTGCTGCGGTGGAGGCGTTCACCCGGATCGCGAACGGCGACCGTGACTTCGCCGGCGAGCTGTGTTTCGTCGCCGTGCCGGGCGAGGAGGACGGCGGGACCGGCACGCTCGCGGCGATCCGGCGCGGCTGGACGGGTGACTGCGTGATCGTGCCCGAGCCGACCTCGGGGGCCGACGGCCCGCAGGTCGTGGTCGCGCACGGCGGTGCGCTGACGTACACGATCGAGGTGGATGGGCGGTCTGCTCATGCGGCGACCCGGCTGCTCGGTGAATCGGCACTCGACCATTTCCTCACCGTCTACGCGGCGGTCGGGGAGTTGGAACGCGAGGTCAACGAGGCCGAACAGAATCCGGCGATGACGGCGACGGGTCTGCCCTACCCGACGACGGTCGGCGTGGTGAACGGCGGCGTCTGGGCATCGAATGTGATGGAGCAGATCTCGGCCGAACTCCGCGTCGGGGTCACCATCGACGAGTCGATCCAGGAGGCGGAGCAACGGTTCGAGCGCACGCTCCGCGCCGCGATCGCCGGCGATCCGTGGCTCGACGCCCACCCGCCGCGCATCGAACGAACGGGAGCCGCGTTCGGGTCGTCGTCGATCGACCCGGGACACGTCCTGGTGAGTGCCCTGCGCGATGCCGCCGAGTCCGAGTCGGGTGTGCGGCCGGGAACGATCGGCGTGCCGTACGGATGCGACATGGCGCTGTGGCGCCGCGAAGCCGGTGCCGCCTGCGCCGTGTACGGCCCCGGCGACATCGCCCACGCGCACGCCGTCGACGAGCAGGTGTCGATCGCCGAGGTGGTGCTCACGTCGCGCATCCTCGAAGCAACCGTGCTGCGACTCCTCGCGTAGCCGGCGGAATCATCAGCCGATTCGATCGAGCAACTGGCCGTCCGTTGGCGTCGCCGCCGGTGGCCGCTCACGACTGGTTGCCCCCGCCACGTCGTGGCTTGGTGCCGCGTCGTTTCGAGCGCCGCACGGGCGAACCGTCGGTCCAGGCGTCGCCGGCTGCGAACAGTTCGGGTGGACGGCCACCCTTCGGTCCGGCGGCGGCGCGTTCGCCGGTGGCGACCACGTAGCTGGAGTCGGGAGGTGACATCGACAGGCTGCGGCGGAAGTTGGCGGTGTCGAGTTCGTCGTCCCAGATCGCCTCGTACACGCTCTGCAGTTCCGACAGCGTGAACGTCGGTCCCACGAACGCGGTGGCGAGATCGGACCCCTCGAGGTCGCCACCGGCCCGACCGATCGCATCGCGCAGGATCTGCTCGTGGTCGAACGCGAGCTCGACCTCACCGTCGAGCACGTCGGCGACCGGCCACAACTGGGCGTCGTCCGCGTCGGTGCCGGCTTCGATCCGGCCGACCTCGGGCGTGACCGCCAGGTAGCCGACGGTCACGACGTTGCCGCGCGGATCGCGACCCGGGTCGCCGTAGCTGCCGAACTGTGCGAGGTGTCGAGGAGCGTCGACACCGGTCTCCTCGCGCAGCTCGCGCGCGGCGGCGTCGTCGAGCGACTCGATGGGATGCTTGAAGCCACCCGGCAGCGCCCACGCCCCCTCGTACGGGTCGCTCTGGCGTCGCACCAGCAGCACCATCAGCTGACCATCGACCACGCTCATGTTCACCACGTCCACCGTCACCGAGAACGTCGGATAGTCCGTCGTGTCGTAGCCCGTCGGCGCGCGATGCCCCGTTCGGGTGGCGGGCTTCTTCGGCCGCTCCGTCACGACGCGCAGCCTCGCTCGATATAGTCGTTTCGACTATTAATCAGGAGCTCGGTGCGCGGGTGATGTTGACCTCGGTCGGGTTCGCCAGCATGTCGAACAGGGCGGAGTACTTGGCCCCACCCGCGAGGAGCGCGTCCTTCTGGGCGTCGTCGCAGTCGGCGTCGATGTCGAACTCGACGTCGACGTTGCTGAACCCCTTGCGCACATCGGGATCGACCCCGAGCACGCCGCGGACGTCGATGTCGGCCGTCGCCCGGGACGAGATCTTGTGGACAGTGATGTTGCGTGCTGCCGCACCGGTCGCGATTCCAGCCGTGACGCAGGCCGCCAGTGCGTGGAGCACGAACTCCTGTGGCGTGGGGCCGTGGCCGTGACCCAGGGTGGGATGGTCGGCGTTGAACGAATACTCCTCGACGTGGGTGTGGTCGCCGCCCATGCCGTGCCACTCGTAGATCGACGACCGGCTGGCGGTCCCCTCGATCCATTCGTTCTGTGCCGAGAATCTGAACTGGGCGAGGTCGCCGTCCTCCCGAACCTTGGCGATCGCCCCGAACATCTTGTCGCATGGGACACCGTTGACTTCTTCGGTCATGGTCTGTTCCTTCCGCTCGCTTGTCGCGCACGTCGACAGTACTCCGTTCGGATTGCGCCCTCGTCCGGGCCGCTTGGCAGTTGCCTCTACTGTGGATGACGCACGCCGAGGCGAGGGGCAACCGATGACGTGGGAGATGGTGGACGAGGGCTGGGGTCGCAAGGCGGTCGAGTTCGCGACGTTGGCCGAACCGGCGAACTGTCGCGAGTACCTGGCGATGCATCAGCGGCTGGGGATCGGTGAGGGCGACCGACTCCTCGACGTCGCCTGCGGCGCCGGGTTGGCGATCGAGTTGGCCGGGATCCGGGGAGCGGTCTGCGCTGGGATCGATGCGTCGCCCCGACTCGTCGAGGTCGCTCGCGACCGCAATCCGGACTGTGACATCCGGGTCGGTGACATGGAGGCGTTGCCGTGGGGCGACGCGAGCTTCGACGTCGTCACTAGCTTCCGTGGGATCTGGGGCACGACGCCGGGCGCTGTCGACGAAGCCCGCCGCGTGCTCGTTCCGAGCGGACGGTTGGCGATGACCGTGTGGGGCAACGTCGGCAAGTCACCGGGCGCGTGGATGATGTCCCCGTACCTGTGGGCGACCGACGAGAAGGTCGGTCATCAGGCCGAGATGGTGTCGCTCGGACGACCCGGTGTGGGTGAGGCGTTTCTCGACGAGCGCGGTTTCGACGTCGCCGAGCGGTTCGAGGTTCCGTTCGTGTTCGAGTTCCCCGACCCCGAGACATACGCACGCGGTCTTGCGGCGACCGGTCCGGCCTACGAGGCGATCCAATCCATCGGCGAGGACGAGTTCATCGCCCGTGCGACCGAACTCGCGACCGGCCAGGTGCGTGAGGGCCGTGCCTTGCGCGGACAGATCCAGCTGTTCGGGTACGTCGGCACCAAGCGCTGATCAGCGCTGCCGTCGGCCGAGGTGCGCGGTCAGGTGGTCGGCCAGATCGCGGGTGTCGTCCTCGGCGCCGTGGATGAAGCTCGACTTGCGCCGTCGGAGGAACGACGTGCCGAGGATGTAGACGCCCGGTGCATCCACCACGCCCCCGTCGTGACGCAGTTGCCCGCGGGCGTCGAACACGGGGAGCTCGACCCACGACAAGTCCGCTCGGAATCCCGTCGCCCACACGATCGTCCGGATGTCGCTTCGTTGCAGGTCGAGGGTGAGTGGCGCTCCGGATGCGATGCGGGTCGGCTCGAAACGTTCCGCCGGTCCGATCTCGCCGGCCTCGTCGTCGTGGCCGTGGTCGGTGATCCACTCGTCGATGTCGTCGAGCAGACGGCCGAGCTTCTGGTCGGCCAGCGTGCAGTGGTTCCGTAGGCCACCCGAGAACATCGCCACCCCGTCACGGATCCCGCCGAGCCGGCCGCGCAACCGGACACCGACGTCGTCGAGGCTGTTGAGGTCCAGGGAACGTCGCTCCGGCGATCCGATCAGCTGTGGCGATGCGCCCTTCCGGGCCTTCGTGACATCCTCGACTTCGTCGTAGCGCTCGTCGAGTCGGCCGATCGCATCCAGCCAGCGTTGGATGTCGCGTCCGCGGTAGGTCCGCGGCATGCGGACGTGTTCGCCGACCGACAACGTCACCGGCCGACCCGAACGGTGGATCTCCTCCGCCAACTGCATCCCCGTGGCTGCCGCGCCGACGACGAGCACGCCTCCGTCGGCGAGTTGCTCAGGACTCCGATAGTCGAGCGGGTTCACCTGGTCGATGCCGTCGGGAACCGCGTCGGCGAACGCAGGGATGCTCGCAAGATTGCATGCGCCGCCTGCGAGCACGACGCATCGACAGTTCCACGTGCCGTCGTCGGTGACGACCGAGTAGCCGTCGGATGCGGGTCGGACCGCGGTGACCGTCGTGCCCGTGACGACGGGAGCGGCGACGGTCTCGGCGTAGCTCGACACGAAGTCCACGATCTGCGAGCGGGTCATGAACCCGTCGGGTTCGTCTCCGTCGTAGGTCTGGCCTGGCAGACGCGTCTGCCAG
>NZ_JBAVYV010000332.1:0-4156 GCF_049588435.1 Ilumatobacter sp. | reverse complement strand
CGCTTTCGCAGCATCGTGGTCGGCGCACGCTGAAGGGACCCTGAACGATCCTGAAGACGTCTTCAGGAAGCGCCGACCGGGACTGCCCGGATCGATCGACGACTGGCAGACTGTCGGCGATGAGGCTGCTGGTCGTCGAGGACGAGGTGAAGCTCGCCCGTTCACTCCACGACGGACTCACCGCCGACGGGTTCGCGGTCGACGTCGTGCACGACGGCACCGAGGGGCTGTGGATGGCCACCACCCACAGCTACGACGCCATCCTGCTCGACATCATGCTGCCGGGGACCAACGGCTTCGTCGTCTGCCGAACGCTCCGCGAGCAGGACAACTGGACGCCGATCCTGATGCTCACGGCGAAGGACGGTGTTCTCGACGAGGCCGAAGCCCTCGACACGGGAGCGGACGACTATCTCCGCAAGCCGTTCTCCCACGTGGTCCTCGTCGCGCGCATCCGATCGCTGCTCCGTCGCCGGGGTGAGGCTCGACCGACCGTATTGACCGTCGGTGATCTCGTCCTCGACCCGTCCCGACGAGTGGTTCGACGCGGCGAGTCGACCATCGAACTCACCGCCCGCGAGTTCGCCGTGCTCGAACACCTCATGAGCCATGCGGGGTCCGTGCTGTCCAAGCAGGACATCCTCGACCACGTCTGGGACGTCGATTTCGCCGGCGACGCCAACATCGTCGAGGTCTACGTCGGCCACCTCCGCAAGAAGGTCGACGAACCATTCGGTCAGGCGTCGATCGAGACCGTGCGCGGGGTCGGGTACCGATTGCGCGAAGGCGACGCATGAAGATCGCATCGTCGGTGCGCGGCCGAACGACGCTCTTCGTGACGTTGCTCTTCGCGGTGACGCTGGTCGTGTCCGGCGTGGCGCTGCTGACGACGCTGCGCAGCACGATGCTCGACAACATCGACACCTCGCTCGAGTTGCGCGCCGCCGATCTCGGCGCCCTCGCCGAGAGCGGGATCGCCCCGAGGAACATCACCATCCCCGACGATGGAACGTCGTTCGCTCAGATCATCCTGAACGGAGAGGTGATCGCATCGAGTACGAACGTGCGCGGCCAGCCACCGGTCGATGCGGTCACCGACGCGTCCCAACTCACCGTCCGTCAGACGTCGGGCGAGTCGGAGGAGTTCCGACTCGTCGTGACGGAGCAGTCCACGCCCGCAGGACCGGTGACGATCGCGGTCGGGACCAGCCTCGCCGACCTCGAGAGCACGCTGCGCGTCGCCACCTGGACGCTGCTGATCAGCGGCCTCGTGATGACGACTCTGGCCGGGACCGCGGCGTGGACCGTCGTCCGCCGGGCGTTGCGGCCGGTCGACTCGATGCGCGCCGAGGTCGCCGACATCACCGTCACCGATCTCGACCGCCGGGTGTCGCAACCGACGACCGACGACGAGATCCGTCTGCTCGCGGACACGATGAACCGCATGCTCGACCGCATCGAAGCCGGAACCCGCGGGCAGCGCGAGTTCGTCTCGGCGGCGTCGCACGAGCTGCGCACTCCGATCGCCGTCATTCGCCACAGCCTCGATGTCGCTCTCGCCTCACCGGCGGCGGATTGGGAGCAAGTGGCCGAGAGCGTGCTGGAGGAGGACCTGCGGATGCAACGGCTCGTCGACGATCTGCTGGTGATCGCCCGGGCGGACGCCGACCTCGAGTCGACCGACTCCTGGACACTCGTCGATGTCGATGACGTCGTGCTCGACGAAGCCGCCCGCGTTCCGGCGAATACGACGATCGATCTCTCCGAGGTCTCCGCGGGCCAGGTGCGCGGGGACGCCGACCAGGTCCGCCGCGTGATCCGCAACCTGCTCGACAACGCGCTGCGTCACGCCGGCGACCGTGTGGCCGTCGAGGTCGTGAGTCGAGCGGGTGCGGTCGTGGTCGCCATCGACGACGACGGCCCGGGGATCGCGCCCGCCGACCGGGAGCGGATCTTCGAACGCTTCGTCCGGCTCGACTCGGCTCGGTCCCGCCGGGACGGCGGGTTCGGACTCGGGCTGTCGATCGTGCTCGATCTGGTCCGGCGCCACGATGGCACCGTGGTCGTGTCGACGAGCGAACGGCTCGGCGGCGCCCGGGTGGTCGTCACCTTCCCCGACGCCCGGCAGAGCACGCAGCCCTGAGCGGGCACCCGAACCTGCTCAGCCGGCGCGGGCCAGTTCGATGAACGTCCGCCCCTGATCGAGCGGAACGGCTGCGCCGGTCTCCGCGTCGGTGAACGTGAACGCGTCGTACGGAAGCGATCGACTCCACTCGGCTTCGATCGCGATGCCGTCCCGGTGGATCACGGCCCGCCCTCGGCCGACCGTCACCGGGTTCGGCGAGCGAGCATCGACGGGCGACGGCGGGTGCTCGGTGAAGAGCTCGACCACGTTGTTCATCACGATCTGGTTGCCCGACGCGGCGACGTGCGACCGACCGTTCTGACTGCGGATGTACACACCGAAATCCGGAACCCAGGCCCAGCCGGCGCGAACGCCATCCATGTCCACCTCGAACTCGGAGTCGTCGGTCGTCGACACCCCGGGTCCGGGGGTCCAGTCGCCGTCGATCGTCCACAGCGGGCGGGCGTGGCCCGGCTCGGGCGCAGTGTTCACCGCGCACAGCGGGTCGACCAGGAGGTTGTGGGGAGCGCCGCGGCTGGAACTGCGCTCGTAGCACGGGTTGTGCAGGGCGCTGAAGTCGACCAGCACGCCTGAAGCGGCAGCCGAGCCGATCCATCGGGTGACGCCTGCGTTGCCCCCGGACCAGGCGAGGACCGGACGGTTCATCGCCGCGAGGATGTCGAGGTCGCCGGTGCGCGCCGAGCGCACCGGGCCTGCACGGTCGGGCAGGTTGGAATGGAACAGCCCGATGAACCGGGTGACCCCTTCGACGTTCTCCTCGATGATCGCGTCGGCCGAGTCGAGTCCCCACTGCGGGCGGCCGTCGGCATGGTTGTCGAGCTTGACGGCGAGGATCGGCCGGTTCGTGACGGTCTCGTCGGCGGGCAGCCCGGTGAGCGCGGCGATGCCGTCGAGCGGCGGGAGCACCTCGTACGGGGGCCAGACGGGGACTCCGTCGACGAGGATCGTGGTCGGAGGCGGAATCGTCGAGGTCGTCGGTGCGGCGGTGGTCGACGGCGCACCGGTCGTGGTCGACACCTCCGTCGTCGTGGTCGGCACCGTCGTCGTGGTCGATGTCGTGGTCGTGGTGGAGGTGGTGGCGTCGATGGTTCCGAGGCGGTCGGCCCCGTCTCCGTCCGCCGCGATGGCGACCACGCCGACCGTCAGCCCGACTGCCACGACCGCACCCGCGAGCACACCGATCCGTCGCCTCCGGTACACACCCGGGTCGAGGCGATCAGGCTCCTCAGCAGTCTCGTTCACGTCCAGACGCTAATCACGCGCAGCGTCGACGACGCGGACCTCGAGCGCCCATTTTCCCTTCCTCGGGACCTCGGCACCCCGTGACGGCTGCCGACTCCTCCCGCCGTGTCTCGTCACCGACGGAGGTTCATCGTGACCAACTCCCAGAACGCACCCGGCACCGGTCGTACGGCCGGCTCCGCGACGCGCCGGCGACCGATTCCGCCACCACCCCCGCGTCGGCCGACGACCGAGTCCGATCGGGTCCCGACGCAACCGCCGGTCGAAGCAACCGATCCCACCGCGCTGGTCACGATCCGCGCCTGGGTGGACCCGTTGATGGACGACACCGGACACGATCCCCGGTCGAGGTATGTCGAACTGTTCTGGCTCGGGGTCCTCGGCCCGACCGCCACATGGCTGCTCCGGCGACTCGTCAGCGGTCTCGATCAACACCCGGACGGGTACGAGATCGACCTCGGCCTCACCGCCCGCATGATGGGAATGTCGTACACGTCGGCTCGATCATCGCCGTTCTCCAAGGCGCTGCAACGGTGCACGATGTTCGGCCTGGCACACCAGACCAGCGACGGCTTGGCAGTCCGCCGCCGGATCCCCGCGGTCGCCTACCGGCACCTCCGTCGGATGCCCGACGCCGCTCAGGCGGCACACGCCGCGTGGGTCACCGGTGAGCTCGACATCGACGAGTTCGCCCGCGCCCACCGTCTGGCACTGGCGATGCTCGAATCGGGCGACGATGCCGCGACGATCGAGCACCATCTGGTGGCG
>NZ_JBAVYV010000331.1:0-6908 GCF_049588435.1 Ilumatobacter sp. | reverse complement strand
TGGCGACCGTCCGCGACGAACGCCCGGACTCGGCGATCGAACTCCGCCGGGCTGATGCCCGCGCACAGCTCGACGAGCGCGAAGGCGATCGCCGGCAGACCGAGTTCGGCCTGCTTCGCCTTGTCGT
This sequence comes from Ilumatobacter sp., assembly GCF_049588435.1. Taxonomy (GTDB): domain Bacteria; phylum Actinomycetota; class Acidimicrobiia; order Acidimicrobiales; family Ilumatobacteraceae; genus Ilumatobacter_A. The sequence continues at coordinate 6,781 of NZ_JBAVYV010000331.1, read as the reverse complement.
TCTCGATCAACGCCTTGAACTCCGGGCGGTCCGCGAGCGACGCGTCCTCGGCGACGGCGCTGTGGAGTTCGGACAGCATGAAGAGCAGCTGGATGTAGCTCGGCTTCTCGCACCACAGGGTTCCGTCATTGTCGAACACGGCAACGCGCTCATCGACCGGGAGCTGATCGGCGGCCGCGACGAAGTCGATGATCGACTGTCGGGCGGCGCCGTCCTTCCACGAGGGAAGAACACGGTCGGCGGTGGGGCTGGTCATCTGGATGTCTCCTGTTGGTGTGTGGGTCAGTCGTCTCGATCGACGGTCCGGGTCGCGTGATCCAGCGCGTCATCGAGCGAGCGGGTGACGTCGGGCCCGGCTGCGAACATGTGCTCGGCGCCGATCTTCTTGGCGATCCCCGTCCGGTCGAGCGTGTGCGCGGCGCCGGGCTGGAGGCCCGCGAGCACCAGCGTATTCCCCGAGTCCTCGAGTTTCTTGCGGTAGTTCTCGAGGAGCCGGAGACCCGTCGAGGTCATGTCGGGTACGTCACGCATCCTCACGACGACGACCGCGCCGGTGGCATCACCGGGTTGAGGGAGACGCTCGGCGAGTCGGGGGATGTCGGCGAAGAACGACCAGTCGCGCAGGCCGATCACGAGCACGGTGTCGGACGTGAGCGTCTCGGGAATCGGCTGCTCGCTCCAGTACCCGTCCGGGCTGCGGACGAGTTCGTTGATCCGGCCCGCCTTGAACGACGTGGCGATGAACACGATCAGCGACAACCCGGCGCCCACGAAGATCGTCCACTGCAACGGGATGAACATCGCGGCGACGAAGGTGGCGACCATCGCCGTCGTGGATCCCCACGAGCTGTGCACGGCGAGACCGGCGTTGGCGAGCCGACCGACGACCAGTTCCCCGGCGATCACGAACAGCAGCGCGGCGATCACCGCGAGCGGGACGGCCTCGGCGAGGCTGCCGAAGCACACGAGCAGGATCCCGAGCCACAGAACGGCGAAGACGCCACCCCAGCGCGATTTCGCCCCGCCACCGACGGAGACCCCGGTACGCGACAGCGATCCACCCGTCGGCATCGACTGGAAGAACGAGCCGGCGACGTTGCCCAGTCCCTGGCCCACGAAGTCACGACTCGCCGACGCCGTCGTCCCGTCCGGGTTGGGGTAGGCGGTACTGATCCCGGCTCCCTGCACCAGAGCGACGATCGCCACCGACACCGACCCGAGCGCGAGGTCGGGCACCATCGAGAACAGCGGCAGGTCGGGACCCGGGAGGCCGCGCGGAATCGATGCGATGTCGGCAACGGTCGCCACCGACGACGGGTCGAGGATCGTGACCACGACCGACATCAGGAGCAGCACGATCACCGGTGCCAACTTCTCGGTCGCCGGGATCCGCTTGCCGATGATCACCAGGACGACGGTGACCAGCCCGACGAGGGTCGTCGCCCCGTCCCAATCACCGATGTGGACGAACCAGTCCCAGATCTCCGACAGCTTGTTCGAACCGTCCGGGTCGTATCCCGAGAACTCGCCGAGCTGACCAACGATGATCAGCACCGACGCAGCGGCGACGAACCCGGTCATCACCGCGTTCGAGACGAAGCTCACCATGCTCCCCAACCGCGCCAGTCCCAGGCCCAACATCACCGCCCCGGTGAGCAGGGTCACGGTGAACAGCGCCCGCGTCATGTCGTCGTCGGGGACGTCGGCCACGTCGAGAACGCTGCCCGTCGACAATGCGATCGCGCTCGTCAATGTCGAGATCATCAACACGGTTCCGGTGGTCAACGACGCGACCAGCGTCGCCATCAGGCCCGAATACAACCCGTACAGCGGGTTGACGCCGGCGAGCGATGCGTAGGCCATTCCTTCCGGAATCGAGAACACCCCGGTGGCGAACCCCGCGGTCGCCCCTCCCGCCAAGGTGTCCCGTTCGAGCCCGTCGATCTCGATCGCGCGCTTCGCCGGCTTGGTCGTCACCCGGGACACCATAGAGAACCGGCACGCTGTGGCGTATCCAGAACCCGCAGCGATCTATCGTGCCCGCATGAAGCTCAGCTACCGGGCCCGATCGATGCGCCGTCTGGTCGCGCGGTTCGTTCAGGACGACAAGATGCCACTCGACGAACGCCGCGCCGCGATGGACCGCATCGACAAACTGCCTCGACCGCGCAAGGTCGACTACGCCGACACGACCGTCGGCGGGGTGCCGGCGATCGTCGCGACACCCACCGATGTCGACTCCGACCGCCACATCCTCTACCTCCACGGTGGCGGGTACCTCCTCGGTTCGCCGCGCAGCCACATCGCGATGTGCGCTCGACTGGGCAAGCGCGCACGCGCGACGATCACGGTCATCGACTATCGCCTGGCGCCGGAGCACCTCTATCCCGCGGCGATCGACGACTGCGTGGCCGCGTATCGCCACCTCTCCGCCCGCGTCGACCCGTCGATGATCGCGATCGCGGGTGACTCCGCGGGTGGGGGTGCCACGCTCTCGACGCTGTGCGCGCTCCGTGACGCCGGCGACCCACTCCCCGCCTGTGCCTATGTGTTGTCGCCCTGGACCGACCTCACCGGATCGGGTGAATCGGTGCGAACCAAGGCCGACATCGACCCGATGATCCGGGCCTCGGCACTGGTCTCCTCCGGTGAGATGTACGCCGGCGAGACCCCGCTCGACGACCCCGGCGTGTCACCGCTGTTCGCGGACCTCACCGGACTTCCGCCGATGCTGATCCAGACCGGCACCGACGAGGTGCTGCTGTCGGACTCGACCCGCCTCGCCGAGCGGGCGAGCGCCGCCGGGGTGCAGACCCAGTTCGACCTGGCCGACGGGATGTGGCACGTGTACCAGGCGTTCGCCGGCTACATGCCCGAAGCGAACGAGGCGCTCGCATACGCCGCGCGCTTCATCCGCTCCCAGACCCCCGGCTGACGTATCAACCGGGGTCAGACACCAGTTGATACGCCGTGCGGCACAGCCGCGTCGGGGGCTTCGCTCGTGGGCTCGCTGCTCCCGGTGCCCGGACCACGCACGATCAGAACGGCGAGTGCCACGGCGGAGAGTGCGACGCCGACCCACATCGACGTGACCCAGCCATCGACGAACGCGTGCTGCGCGGCGTCGATGATCCGGGGGGCGTCGGCGCCGGCACTCTCGGCGACGGCATAGGCGCTGCCGATCCCTTCGCTGGCGGTCTCGGCGATCTCGGGCGGCAGACCTTCGAGCGACGGTTCGATCGCGGAGCGGTAGCCGGAGCTGAGGATCGACCCGAGGAGGGCGACGCCGAGGGCACCTCCGACCTCTCGCGACGTGTCGTTCAGCGCCGACGCGACACCCTGCTTCTCGGCGGGCAGCGTCGCCGTGATCGCCTCGGTGGCGGGCGTCATCGTGAGGCCCATCCCGAGGCCGATGAGCATCAGGCCGGGAAGCACCGAGAGGTAGCCGCCTTCGACCGATGCCCGCAGGGCGAGCGTCATCATGCCGCCACCGAAGATCGTGACGCCCGCGATCATCGTCCGACGGGCTCCGACCCGGGCGGCGATCCTCGGTGCGAACGTCGAGGTGGGCATCATCACCAGCGCCATCGGCAACAGACCGGCAGCCGAGCGCAGAGCCGACCAGCCGACCACGGCCTGCAGGTACGGGAAGAGGACGAGGAAGATCCCGAACATCACGGCGAACACGATCACCAAGGTGCTCGAACCGGACGACAAGCCGCGGTCACGAAACGCCGACATGTCGAGCAGCGGATCGGCTTGACGGTTCTCCCAGAGGACGAAGGCGACCAGCGCGACGACGCCGACGATCACGCCGGCGAGAGCGATCGGGTCGGTCCAGCCGCGCTCGGGTCCTTCGTGGATCCCGAGCACGATGCCGCCGATTGCGAGTGCCGACAGCACCGAGCCACCGATGTCGAACCGATGTGTCGACTGTTCGTGGGAGTTCGGGACGAATGCGACCGTCGCGACCGCGGACACGATCACCAACGAGATGGGGAGGATGAACAACCAGCGCCAGTCGACGATGTCGACCATGAACGACGAGAAGAAGAGTCCGAGGATCCCGCCGCTGCCGGCGAAGCCGGCCCAGATCCCGATCGCCCGGGCGCGGTCGGCCGGAGGAAAGCTCGACGTGATCACCGAGAGCGTGACCGGCATGATCATCGCGGCGCCGACTCCGGCCGCAACGCGAGCGGCGATCATTAGACCGACGGTCGGGGCCAACGCCGCGCCGAGGCTGGCGAGACCGAACACGGCGAGACCCGCCAACAGAACCGGCTTGCGGCCCCACCGGTCGCCGACAGCGCCGATCGGGAGCAGGAGTGCGGCCAGCGCGATCGTGTAGGCGTTGATGATCCAGAGCACCGCGTTCTGCGAGGCGCCGAGATCGATGGCGAGATCCTGCTGCGCCACGTTGAGACCCGACACCGAGGCGATCACCGCGATCAGTGCGGTGCACATCGCGATCAGGATGTTGCGCTGGGCCTTCGGGTCGGTGGTGACCGACGAGGACGGCTCGACGCCGCTCTCGTCGAGTTGGTGCACGTTCGTGGACACGGTGGTTCTCCGGGGGGATTCGGGGGATTCGGGGATTCCGTCGCAGATCGCAACGAAACTGTTTCGTAGCGATGCTAACCTGCTCGTGTCACGACGCGACCGGAAAAAGTCGACGCTGTGACCGAGGTAACGAAGCACATGAGCGACACACCATCACCCCGAGCCGCACGCAGCCGCGAACGCCTGCTGCGCGCGGCGACCGATCTCCTCGTCGAGCAGGGACCCCGGGGCGTGACGGTCGACGCCGTGGCCGACGCCTCGGGGGTCGCCAAGTCGACGCTGTATCGACACTGGTCGTCACGCGACGAGATGCTCGTCGACGTCGTGCGCTCCAACATGCCCGAGATGGAGGATCCCGACGTCTCCGCGGGGTTCGAACCCGCGCTCCGCCAGTTCATCCACGACGCTGCCACCAGCCTCGCCGACCCCGAATGGTCGCGGATCATTCCGGCGATGATGTCGCTGCGGGTGAGCATGCCCGACGTCGCGGCGTGCATCGAAGTCGACCGATCGGCGAAGTCGATTGCGCTGACGACGCTGCTCGACGTCGGGATGAGCGAAGGAATCCTCCAGCCGGATGTCGACGCCGGCGTCGCGGCCAAGTTGCTCTTCGGTCCGTTGATCTACTCCGCCCTGGTCGGCGATCACGACGACCTCGACCGCCTCGCGACCCAGATCGTCGACGGCTTCCTCGCGTCGCACGCTGCATCACGCTGAGCAGCAGGGGTACATTCCCGTGCATGGCCAACGAATCCGAACCCGACACGCCTGACGCCGAACTCGCCGAACTCGACGAGGACGAAGTTCAGCTCGGGGCGTTCGATCTCGACGGCGACGGAAAGGTCTCCCCCGTCGAGGACGCCCGCGCCACACTCGGTCTCATCGACGCCCGCCTCGAACAGGTCGCCGAAGAGGGCGGCACGATCGGGAAGATCGCCGACGTCGCCCACCACGTCGTCGACCGCATGGACAACGACTGATGTCCAGCGTCGGGCGACCCGAGGACGAGCTGACCACACCGGTCCTCGCCGAATGGGATCGCCCCGCGGGTGAGAAGAACTATCACCCCGACGGCCGACTGAAGAAGAGGTTCTTCGAGGCCGAACTGGCGCGGATGCAGGAGCAGCTCGTCCAGTTGCAGTATTGGGTGCAGCGTGAGGGTCTGCGCGTGCTGATCATCTTCGAGGGGCGCGGCTCCGCGGGCAAGGGTGGCGTGATCAAGCGGATCACCGAACGCACGAGTCCACGGATCGTGCGCGTCGAAGCACTCCCCAAGCCGACCGAGCGCGAGCAGACCCAGTGGTACTTCCAGCGTTACGTCCCGCTCCTTCCCTCGGGTGGCGAGATCGTGCTCTTCGACCGCAGTTGGTACAACCGTTCCAACGTCGAACGGGTGATGGGCTACTGCACCGACCAGCAGCACGCCGAGTTCCTGCGGACCTGCCCCGAGTTCGAACGGATGCTGGTGCGGTCGGGGATCATCCTGCTCAAGTACTGGTTCTCGGTCAGCTACGACGAACAGGGCCGACGCTTCTCGGCGCGCAACGAAGAACCGGTCAAGCGGTGGAAGCTGTCGGAGATCGATCTCGAGGAGCACCGTCGCTACGTGCGCTACTCGATGGCCAAGGACACCACGTTCCAGTACACCGACATCAAGCAGGCGCCCTGGTACGTCGTGCCGTCCGACTGCAAACGCCGCGCCCGGTTGAACTGCATCGACCACATCCTGAAGTCGATCCCGTTCGAGGACACGCTGCCGGAGCCGGTCGTCATCCCCGAGCGGGAGGACGAGTCGTACATCCGACCGCCGATCGACGACCAGACGTTCGTCGAGCAGGTTTTCTGACGCGTCGACCTGCCGACGACAGCGACGCCGCGGCACCGAACCCAGGCCGTTCGGGACCGTTCCACTACTAACGTCGGATCGATGTCGGTGGCGTACGTTCTGGGAGGCGGGGGTCGTTGGGGAGCGGTCGAGGTCGGCATGCTGTCCGCGCTCGCCGACGCGGGCATCCGGCCCGACCTGATCGTCGGGACCTCGATCGGAGCGATCAACGGCGCGATGTTCGCCGCCGACCCGACTCCGTCCGGGATCGAACGGCTCGAACAGGCGTGGCGCGACCTCGCCAAGTCCTCGGCGCTGGTCCCCCGACGCCGGGACCAACTGCGGAATCTGGTGCGTCTCGCCCCGTCGCTGGTCACCCACGGAGCATTCGAGCAC
>NZ_JBAVYV010000330.1:0-6358 GCF_049588435.1 Ilumatobacter sp. | reverse complement strand
GCACGGTGTACGCACTCGTCGCCGGACTGCCCGAACACAAGATCCGGATCATCGCCCCCGACATCGGCGGTGGCTTCGGCAACAAGGTGCCGATCTATCCCGGCTACGTCTGTGCGATCGTCGCGTCACTCCTGATCGGCAAGCCGGTCAAGTGGATGGAGGACCGCACCGAGAACCTGGTGTCGACCGGTTTCGCCCGCGACTACGTGATGCGTGGTGAGATCGCGGCGACGAAGGAGGGCAAGATCCGCGCGATCCGCACCGAGGTGCTCGCCGACCACGGCGCGTTCAACGGAACCGCCGCTCCGGTGAAGTACCCCGCCGGATTCTTCGGCGTGTTCACCGGCAGCTACGACATCGAAGCGGCCTACGCCCACATGAGTGCGGTGTACACGAACAAGGCCCCGGGCGGCGTCGCGTACGCGTGCTCGTTCCGGATCACCGAGGCGGTGTACCTCGTCGAGCGGATGGTCGACGTCTTGGCCTACGACCTCGAGATGGACCCCGCCGAACTCCGGCTCCAGAACTTCATCCAGCCCGAGCAGTTTCCATACGAGTCGAAGACGGGGTGGGTCTACGACTCGGGTGACTACGAGCCCACGATGCGCAAGGCGATGGCGATGGCCGGCTACGACGAGCTGCGTCGGGAGCAGGAGGAGAAGCGCGCCCGCGGCGAGTTGATGGGAATCGGCATCTCGTTCTTCACCGAGGCGGTCGGTGCCGGTCCACGCAAGGACATGGACATCCTCGGCCTCGGGATGGCCGACGGCTGCGAGCTGCGCGTCCACCCGACGGGCAAGGCGGTCGTCCGGCTGTCGGTCAAGACCCAGGGTCAGGGCCACGAGACGACGTTCGCGCAGATCATCGCCCAGGAGATCGGCATCCCACCGGATGACATCGACGTCGTCCACGGCGACACCGACAACACGCCGTTCGGCCTCGGCACGTACGGCAGTCGTTCGACGCCGGTGTCGGGTGCGGCCGCGGCGCTCGTCGCCCGCAAGGTGCGCGACAAGGCGCAGATCATCGCGTCGGGGATGTTGGAGGCCTCGGTCGCCGACATCGAGTACGAGGCGGGCACGTTCCGGGTCAAGGGCGATCCCGAGAAGTCGGTGACGATCCAGGACATCGCAATGCGCGCGCACGGTGCGGGCGATCTGCCCGAGGGCATCGAGGGCGGGCTCGAAGCGCAGATCTGCTACAACCCCGAGAACCTGACCTACCCGTTCGGTGCCTACATCTGCGTGGTCGACATCGACCCCGGCACCGCCGAGGTCAAGGTCCGGCGGTTCATCGCCATCGACGACTGCGGCACCCAGATCAACCCGATGATCATCGAGGGCCAGGTCCACGGGGGCCTTGCCGACGGCGTCGGGATGGCGCTGATGGAGATGATCTCGTTCGACGAGGAAGGCAACTGCCTCGCCGGATCGCTGATGGACTACCTCATCCCCACGGCGATGGAGGTCCCCGACTGGGAAACCGGCCACACGGTCACGCCGTCTCCGCACCACCCGATCGGGGCGAAGGGAATCGGCGAATCGGCCACCGTCGGCTCACCACCGGCGATCGTCAACGCGGTCGTCGATGCGCTCAAGCCGTACGGGATCCGCCATGCTGACATGCCACTCACTCCGAGCCGGGTCTGGGAAGCGATGCAGGGCAACCACACGCCGCCGATCTGAGCCGGGAATCGAGCACGGATCCGATGGTCGCCTCGCAACAACACGCCACCCGCGTCGCCGAACTGGTGGCACAACGCCGCTCGTTCGTGCGCGCCACCGTCGTTCGAGCCCAGTGTCCGACGTCGGCACGGCCCGGTGACGCGGCGATCGTGCTTCCCGACGGACGCATCGAGGGGTTCATCGGTGGGCAGTGCGCGGAGGAGTCGGTACGCACCGCTGCGCTCGATTCGCTCGACTCGGGCGAGTCGACGTTGCTGCGCATCCTGCCCGGCGACAGCGACGAGTTTCCGGAGACGCCCGGAGCGATCACCGTGGTGAACCCGTGTCTGTCCGGCGGAGCGATCGAGGTCTTCATCGAGCCCAGCCTTCCCGCCGCGCGCGTCGTGGTGGTCGGCAACACGCCGATCGCCGATGCGCTCGCCCAGTTCGGAACGCAACTGGGATTCTCGATCGATCACGACGCGGCAGGTGAGACGACCGAGGGTGCAACGGCGGTGCTCGTCGCGAGTCACGGTCGAGCCGAGGAGGACACGATCCGCGCGGCGCTCGACGCGGGGATCGACTTCATCGGGCTCGTCGCGAGCGCGACGCGGGGCGCTGCGGTGATCGAGTCGCTCGGCCTGACCGACGACGAGCGTGGTCGGGTCCGGAGTCCGGTCGGCATCTCGATCGGTGCGCGCACGGCGGAGGAGATCGCGTTGTCGATCCTCGCCGACCTCGTCCGGGCGGTCCGCGTCGACGGGCTCGTCGCACCGGCCACCGAGACCGAACCTCGACCGATCACCGCCATCGACCCGGTCTGCGGAATGACGGTCACCGTCGTCGACGACACCCCGCACCTCGCGCACGACGGAGTCGACTACTGGTTCTGCAACCCTGGATGCCGGACCCGACACGCCGAGGAACTCGGCGTCGCGTGACGATGGAACCCGACGCCGGCGCTGCGCCGTCGCTCGACGGTCTACGCAGCGCGCTCGACGCCGTCGACTACCTCGTCGACGACGGGCTGTCGATGGCGCTCTACCTGACGATGAAGCTCGGCCAGCCGCTCCTGCTCGAAGGGGAGCCGGGTGTCGGCAAGACGACCGCGGCAAAAGCGGTCGCCGAGGCGATCGGAGCCGACCTCATCCGCCTGCAGTGCTACGAGGGGATCACCGCCGCAGAGGCGCTCTACGAGTGGAACTACCCGCGTCAGATGCTCGCGATCCGCGTGGCCGAGGCCGACCGGGACGGTGCCGACACCGCGTTGACGAGCGACGATCTGTTCACGTCGGAGTTCCTGCTCGACCGGCCGCTGCTGCGCTCGGTCCGCTCGACCTCGACGGTGCCACCCGTGCTGCTGATCGACGAGATCGACCGTTCCGACGACGAGTTCGAGGCGCTGCTGCTCGAGTTCCTCGGCGAGGCGTCGGTGACGGTGCCCGAACTCGGCACGTTCACCGCGACACGCCGACCGATCGTGATCCTGACCTCCAACCGGAACCGTGAGCTGCACGACGCGTTGAAACGGCGGTGCTACTACCACTGGATCGAGTACCCGTCGGTCGAACGCGCCGCCGAGATCGTCCGCCGCCGGGTGCCCGGTGCCTCGACCGCTCTCGTCGAGGCGGCAACTGCGTTCGTGTCGACGTCGCGCGTTCTCGACCTCGACAAGCCGCCCGGGTTGGCCGAGGCGATCGACTGGGTGAGCGCGCTGCACGCGCTCGGCGTGACGGAGTTCGAACGGGAGACCGCGATCACGACGATCGGAGCGATCGCGAAGACGCCCGACGACGCGGATGAACTGCGGCGCGCGGCCCAGGAGTACGCCTCCTGATGCTCGCTCATCACGAGGCGCTGCTCGTGGTGCAGACGGTGGGTCCGATCGGCCTGACCGGGTGGGCCGCACTGATCGGAGCCCGCTGGTACTCGGTCACCCATCGACGATCGGAGTGCGCCGACCACGCGGGCGGTCACGCGATCGATGGGCCGTCGTCGGACGGACCGTGACCGGGGCGCACCTCTTCACCGGCGTCGACCGTGCGCTGTTCGCCGCGACGTTCGCCAATCGATTGCGTCGCTCCGGGGTGGACGTCGCATTCAGTTCGGTCGAACGCTGCGCGGCGTCGCTCGATGCGATCGGTCCGCTGACGCTGGCCGACGCGTACTGGGCGCTCCGACTCAGCCTCGTCACGCGCCACGAGCAGCTCCCGCTCTTCGACGAGGTGTTCGCTGCGGTGTTCGACGTGGTGACCGACATCGAGATGGGTTGGATCCGGGAGCGAAGTGGTCGCGATCGTCCTGTTCCCACCGGAGACGACGACGATGTCCTCGTCCGTCTCCCCCGCCTGATCGACGACGCCGATGCCACGACCGCGGCGCTCCCGTGGGCAACGCTTCCACCCGCTGCCGACCAGGCCGACGATGAAGACGACGGCTCCGACGACGCGCTGGCGGTCCCCGAGTTGAGCCCGTCATCGGTCCAGGTGGACATGGATCGTCCCTTCGACCGGCTCGACGAGGCCGAACTCGATCGACTCGGGGCGCTGCTGGAAGCGTCCGTGACCGAGTGGCCACAACGTCGGTCGAGGCGACGGCGGCCGACGCACTCCGGGGGGCAGATCGCGCTCCGACGCACGATGCGCACGGCGATGCGCACGGGGGGCGAGGTCATGTCGCTCGCGCACGAACGTCGCCAACGCCGGCCGCGACCCGTGGTGGTGCTGCTCGACGTGAGCGGATCGATGGAGCGTCACGCCCGCGCCTACCTCCACCTCGTTCGCCCGCTCGCGCTCGTCCACCGCGCGGAGGTCTTCGCGTTCGCGACCCGCCTGACGCGGATCACCCCAGCAGTCCGCTCCCGCGCCTGCACGGATGTGATCGAGCACATGAACGAGGCCGTCGGTGATCGCTTCTCCGGGACTCGGGTGGCGACCAGCGTGCAGACCCTGTTGCACCATCGAACGTGGGGCACGTCGTTGCGCGGTGCCGTCGTGCTCATCTGCTCGGACGGGTGGGACACCGACGACCCGGTCGAACTCGATCGGGCGATGCGCCGGATGTCGCTGCTCGCCCATCGCATCGTCTGGGTCAACCCGCGAGCCGCCGCCGCGGGTTTCGAACCCCAGGCCGGGGGAATGGCCGCGGCGCTGCCGTACTGCGACGCGTTCCTCGCCGGGAACACCGGGCGCTCGATGCACGACGTGATCCACGCACTGTCCGAATCTGCCTGACGGTCACCGACCGCCCCTCGACCACGACCGACCGCACATCGCCCGCACATCGCCCGCGGTGTGGGGCTTCTCGGCCCCGATTCGTCTCAGCACATGAGACGGATCCGGGTCGAGAACGGGATGGGCTCCGTCACCATGGGTCTCGCCGCCGGCCGATTCCGATTCGAGCACGGCCGCGGGAATGACTTCGCCGGACCGTGGGTAGTCCATCGGGGTCGGGCAACACAACGAACGGAGATCCCATGTCGAACGAACTCGAAGGAAAGACCGTGGCCTTTCTCGTCGCCAACGAGGGCATCGAACAGGTCGAACTCACCGATCCATGGCAGCGTGTCGTGGACACCGGTGGGACCCCGCGCCTGATCGCTCCCGAGGCCGGAAAGGTCCAGGCCTTCGACCACCTCACCACCGCCGATGAGTTCGATGTCGACGGAACGGTGGCGGACGCGCAGGTCGCCGATTTCGACGCCCTGATGCTGCCCGGAGGGGTCGCCAATCCCGACCAGCTCCGAGTCGACGCGGACGCCGTCGCATTCGTGAAGGGCTTCTTCGACGCCGGCAAGCCGGTGGCGGCGATCTGCCACGCCCCGTGGACACTCGTCGAAGCCGGTGTCGTCGAGGGTCGAACACTCACGAGCTGGCCCAGCCTTCAGACCGACATCGAGAACGCAGGTGGAACATGGGTCGACCAGGACGTCGTGGTGTGCGATTGCGCTCCGAGCCTCCTCGTCACGAGCCGTAATCCTGACGACCTCCCGGCGTTCAACGACCGCATGATCGAGACGTTCGCAGGCGCCTGAACGACACACCATCGACCGAGCAGGAGATCCCGATGCCGAAGAAGCAGAACCCAGGACCATCGATCAAGGACGACGAGCAGTACGAAGCGCTGCGCAACGACGGGATGAGCAAGGAGAAGGCCGCCCGGATCGCCAACGCGTCGGCCGCAGCGGGCCGCTCCACCGTGGGTGCGCGCGGAGGTCGTGCGGAGGACTACGAGGATCGCACGAAGGACGAGCTGCTCGAGCGTGCTCGCGAGATCGGTATCGAGGGTCGCTCGACGATGAACAAGTCCGAGCTGATCGACGCGCTCCGCAACCACTGACCGCTGCGGCGACGAGCCGGATTCGACGGACAGCTACCGTCGATCCATGGACTACGACGACGTTGCGGCTGCGTTCCTCACCCCGCTCGATGAGCCGATCGCCCCACCGGAGGTGCCGACGTCGACCGCTCGCCGTCTCCGGGATGCCGTCGAACCGATCGCGACGATCGGGTGGTGGGCGCGGTCGGCCGGCGACGGGTTCGCGAACGTCGGACTCGAGTTCTTCGGCGGCTACATGTGGGGAAGAGCGGCGGCACTCGGCGGCGACGTGGACACCAGCGTCGCAATCTCGGCATTCGGGGTCTTCGAACCGTCGCTGATGGACGGGGTGCTGATCTCCGCGCGGGCGATCGCGT
>NZ_JBAVYV010000329.1:0-12582 GCF_049588435.1 Ilumatobacter sp. | reverse complement strand
GAGTGGACCCGGCTCGCTCGCTGCGTTCGTTGCGTTCGCCGGCCGGACGGGCGTGCGCGGCTGAACCGTCAACCGATCACGGTGACCCGTCCGGCGACGGGGTCGACCTCGACCTGCGATCCGTCCGGAATCGACAGCGCCCCGGCCACTCCGACGACGCCGGCGATCCCCAACTCGCGCGCGATCACCGCGGTGTGACACAGCAGTCCCCCGTGCTCGGTGACGACCGCGCCGGCGAGACCGAGGATCGAGTTGAAGGTCGGGGCGGTGAAACGGGCGATGAGCACGTCACCGGCCTCGCATCGTTCGATCGCATCCTCGGCATCGGCGACCACCACCGCACGGCCGACGTACGCAGTCGTTCCGATTCCGGTGCCACGCATCTCCCCGACCACGTCCATTCCGTCCGCGGCTTCGAGGAGAGCGACGGCGTTCACCGACATCCGCATCATCCGGCCCATCGCATCGGGGAGGCCGTCGAGATCGGGTTCCACCGGGTCCGGACCGAGGTGAGCCGGTGCCTCGCTGTCGGCGAATCCCAGACGAGTCCGATGCCGACTAGCGACGGCTCCCGCGTGCGGGCCCGGCTCGCCGCGTAGGGAGCCGATCGACTCCACCCCGCTCAGATCGAAGACGTGATCGACCTGTTCGAGCCGACCCGCTGCTGTGAGCCGCTGTCCCACCTCGAGCAGCGTCGAGCGGAGCACCCCACACGGCCACTCGGCCGTGATCGGACCGTTCTCGTCGCGCAGCCCGTACAGCCGCCGCGCGTCGTCGACCAGTTCGTCGAACTCCGCGCGATGTTCGTGCGGAACACGTGAACGGAGTTCGTCGTGCGCGGCCACGCCGCGGGAGATGGCGAGGTCAGCTGCGGTCCGTTCCTCGAGAAGTCGAGGGTCCCCGAGCATCGCGATGATCGCGTCAGGCATCTCACCGAGGGTGAATTCGGTGATGTCGTAGCCCGTCGTCAGGCGACCGCCGAACTCGAGGAGGTAGTCGTCGAGAATGCGCGCTGCGCGATCGCTGACGCCACGAACCTCGTCGAGCGTCGCGGGCCGGGAACCACCGGGTTCGAGCTCCCGCTCGATCTCCACCGCGAGCGGACGAAGCGCGTCATGGGGAGCGCTCGTCGCGGGCGACGCGCCGGCCAGAACGGCCATCACATCGGCACCGTCGATCCCCCACTGCTCCGTCTCGTCCAGCAGCAGCGCGATCGGCCCCAGGTCACTGATGTGCAACCGGAAATGGAGCGCCATCGCGTCGCGAGTGTGCACCAACAGTTCGTCGAGATGGTCGGCCAGCGCCCCGTCGGACAACGCTCCGACGTCGACGGAGCCGAGCCGGCGGTTCGCTGCCGCGATCTCGGGCTTCCACGTCGCCTCCCACCGATCGGCCTCGTCGTTCCACGACTTGCCCTCGATCGCGACCTCGGCGACCTTGGACCGTCGCCGGAGTCGGGGATGGAGCGCGAACACGGTCCGCATCAACCATGGAGGTGGTGGCGTGGCGGGGCCGCGTCCACTCGCTCCGATGATCGGCACGAGGCGTCGGTACATCTGCCCGCGCACGAAGCGGACGTCCATGGTGTCGAGCGGCGCGCCGATCAGATCGAATCCCTCGCGCATGCCGGCCGGGGCAGCGTCCTCGATGAGGTCGATCATCGGACGCGACACGGTGCGGGCGAAATGGGCGCGATCGCGCTCCCACGTACCTGGCCCCGGTGCCTGCCACTCCTCCTCCTGCATGGTCCCATCCTCCCAGACCGACCGACAGACCGGGAACGACACACCGGGAACGACAGACCGGCCACGTAGTGTCACGTCGATGGGTCAAGCGTTCGAGGACACCGCCAGGGAGTTCGTCGACGCGATGTCGACGATTCTCGACGAACTCTCGGGTGGCCACGACCATCTCGCCGAGTGCGTGATCGAGGCATCGAATCTCGTCGCCGCCTTCATCGACGCCGACGGCCGCCACAGCGACGCCGAACTCGAAGCCTGGCTCGATTCGATCGGCACCCGACTGACCCCACCGATGGTCGTCACCGCACGTACCTTGCGCGATGACGACACCTTCGACGGTCGGTCACGCTGGCTCGAGCGACCCAGCACGTTGTTCGACCTGTTGGTGAAGGCCGACGCACAGGATTCGGAGCGACGGTCGAACCGGTACTACGTGCTCGCGATGGCCCTCGCCCACGCCACCGCGGCGATCGACCTCGTGCCATCGCAGGGAGAACTGACGGCGATCGACGGATTTCGCACGCTCTTGCTGCACACGATGGACGACCACCTGGTGCCACGCCCTGGACAGCCGGCCCGGGACGTCCCGACGCCCGCGACCGGGAGCACGGCCGAGACTGCGGTCGAGACCGAGGTCGAGGAGATCGCGATCGAACTGCCACCGGAGCGACCGATCGAGGAGTTGCTCGCCGAACTCGACGCGCTGGTCGGACTCGATCAGGTCAAGGAGGAGGTCCGGCGGCTGACCTCGCTGCTGCGGATCCAGGAGATCCGTGCCGATCGGAACATGCCCACGATCGAGACGTCGAAGCATCTGGTGTTCAGCGGGAATCCCGGAACCGGCAAGACCACCGTGGCCCGGCTGCTGTCCCAGATCTTCCGCTCGCTCGGCGTCGTGACGACCGGTCATCTCGTCGAGACCGACCGTTCGGGACTCGTCGCCGGGTTCGTCGGACAGACCGCGACCCGTACCAAGGAGGTGTTGGAGTCGGCGGTCGGCGGCACGCTCCTGATCGACGAGGCGTACGCGCTCGCGCGCGGCGGCGAGAACGACTTCGGTCTCGAAGCGATCGACACCATCGTGAAGTTCATGGAGGACCACCGCGACGACCTGTCGGTGATCGCCGCGGGCTATCCCGCCGAGATGAACGAGCTGATCGGCTCGAATCCGGGGCTCGAGAGCCGATTCACGCGCACGATCCACTTCCCGGACTACGACACCGACGACCTGATCCGGATCTTCGAGTTGATCTCGTCGAGCCACGAGTACCACGCCGATGAATCCGGCATCGAGCGCCTGCACGAGTTGATCGACGCCGAACCGCGTGGACGCGGATTCGGCAACGGTCGCTTCGTTCGCAACCTGTTCGAGGCCGCGGTCGGCCAGCACGCGTCACGCCTCGCCGACCTGGACGAGCGCGGCGACGAGATCACCGACGAGCAACTGACGACGCTCACCGGCGATGACATCACGTCGGTGAACTGAGCGACAAGTAGCGTCGGGCCGACATGGAGAGCGAGCGAGATCCTGACGTGCTGTCGCGCACGATGCTGATCGGTGCCGTCGCCGCCACGATCGCCCTGCTGTTGCTCGGTTTGCCGTGGCCGGTCGCCGCGCTCGCCGGAATCGGCGGCTACTTCGTCAGCCAAGCAACCAGCCGGAAACTCGCCGTGCGACCCGAACTCGACGACGACGCCGATGACCAGAGCGCGGGCGACGGCGAGGTGGTCGTCCGTGATGACGCTGATCCGGAGACGGGCGAAGCCGTCATGGACCGCACCGAGACCGACGACGACGATCCGGACGGCGACGACGTGGAGACCCCTCCTCGGTGAGCGGACTCCTCAAGAGCAACCTCGTCGTCGCGACGGGAACGGCGTTGTCGCGCCTGACCGGGCTGGTGCGCTTCGCGGTCCTGGCAGCCGTGCTCGGCGGAACCGCGGTCAGCGACGCGTACTTCCTCGCGAACGAGACCCCGAACATCGTCTACGAACTGCTGGTCGGCGGTGTCCTGTCGGCCACGTTGATCCCGTTGTTCACGTCGTTCGACGAGCACGACGACGACGACGCCCGAAGCGCTGTCGTCTCGATGGCCATCGCACTGATCGCCATCACGACCCTGGTCGCCGTCGTCGCCGCGCCGTTGATCTTCCGAGTGTTCTCGCAGCGGGTGGACACCGACGTCGACCCCGAACTGTTCCGGTCGGTCGGCACGACCCTCGCCCGGATCTTCCTGATCCAGATCCTGTTCTACGGACTCACCGGGCTCGCCAACGCATTCCTGAACAGCCGCCGCCGGTTCTTCGCCGCGGCGTGGAGCCCGATCCTGCCGAACGTGATCATCATCGCGACTCTGCTGTCACTCCCCGATCTCGGCCCTGGCGGATACACGCTCACCGATGTCCTCGACGACACCAGGATCCGACTGACCCTCGGGCTCGGCGCCACCCTCGGGATCGGAGCGATGGCGCTCGTCCTCGTCCCGGCGGCATGGCGGGCCGGACTGCGGGTGAAGTTCGTCTGGAAACCGCGCCATCCGGCCGTCAAGAAATTGATGTCGCTGTCGTTCTGGACGCTCGGATTCGTCGCAGCGAACGTCGTCGCCCTCACCGTGGTGCGCAACCTCACCGAGCCAGGGTCGGCGGGAGCGACCGCCTATCTCCTCGCGTTCACGTTCTTCATGCTCCCCCACGGGCTCGTCGGCGTGTCGATCGCGACGACCTTCCAACCGGAGATGGCACGGGCCGTGGCGAAACGGTCGAAGCCGGATTTCATCGCATCGGCGTCGTTGGGGATCCGCATGACCGCTCTCCTCACGATCCCGGCCGGTGTCGGACTGTTCGTGCTCCGTCGGCCACTGATCGGCATCGCGCTGGAGTACAAGAACTTCAACGCCGACGACGCACTGGAGGCTTCGCGAGCGCTCGCCGGACTCGCCCTCGGCCTCGGGGCCTTCTCGATCTACCTGTTCGTGCTTCGGGCGTTCTACGCACACCAGGACACCAAGACCGCGTTCAAGGTCAACGTGGTCGAGAACGCACTCAACATCGTGCTGGCGTTCGCGCTCGTCGGGACGTACGGGGTACTCGGGCTCGGAGCGTCGTTCGCGATCGCCTACGTGTTGAGCGCACTGTGGGTCCTGCAGATCCTGAGCTACAAGGTCCCGGGTTTCGAGATGCGCTCGGTGCTCGCCGCCCTCGGTCGGATGCTCGTGGCGGCGGCCCTGATGGGCGAAGCGGTCTGGTTCGTGGCGCGACTGCTCGGCGCGAACTCCGGCGGCGGCGCCGCAGTGCGCCTGATCGCGGGAACGATCGTCGGCGTCATCGTCTACGCGGGGCTGCTCGTGGCGATGGGCGCGCCCGAGTTGGACGCCCTCCGACATCGGTTACCTGGGCGTCGTCTCCAGGACGGCGACTAACATGACCCCATGTTCAAGTACCTGAAGAGGCAGTGGAAGTACTTCGTCGCGAAGGTCAGCGGCCGCGCCGAAGCCAACGCCGATCCGAAGGTCCAGCTCGAGCAGGCGATCGGCGAGGCCCACAGCCAGCACAAGCGGCTCAAGGAGCAGGCGGCGAACGTCATCGCCAACCAGAAGCAGGCCGAGATCCGCCTGAACAAGAAGATGGAGGAGCTCGGCAAGCTCAACGCCAATGCCCGCCAGGCGTTGATCATGGCGGACGACGCTGCCAAGTCCGGGAACGAACAGAAGGCGCTCGAGTACACCAGCGCAGCCGAGACGATCGCCGACAAGCTGATCTCGCTCGAATCCGATGTCGAGAGCTTGAAGTCGATGGTGCTCGAGTCGACGCAAGCCGCCGACCAGGCCAAGGCCTCGGTCAAGCAGAACTCGCGACTCCTCCAGGAGAAGATCGCCGAGAAGTCGAAGCTGATGAGCCAGCTCGATCAGGCGCAGATGCAGGAGGAGATGAACTCCGCGATGGCATCGCTGACCGAGACCGTGGGCGACGACGTCCCGACGTTCAACGAGGTGCAGGAGAAGATCGAGGCCCGCTACGCGAAGGCGAAGGCATCGGCCGAACTCCAGGAGGTCACCGTCGAGAGTCGGGTCCTCGAGATCGAGCAGGCGACGGCGAACGTCGAGGCGCAGAGCCGGCTGTCCGAACTGCGCGCCGAACTCGGTCTCGATTCGGGTGCCCAGCCTGCAGCGGTCGAAGCCGGCGAGACACAGTCCCAGCCCACCGAAGGCTGAGCGTTACGTAACGGGTCTGACCCGTTACG
Organism: Ilumatobacter sp.; assembly: GCF_049588435.1. GTDB lineage: Bacteria > Actinomycetota > Acidimicrobiia > Acidimicrobiales > Ilumatobacteraceae > Ilumatobacter_A. The sequence goes on along the minus strand of NZ_JBAVYV010000329.1, from coordinate 6,600 downwards.
TAACGCTCGTCAGGCGAGGATGACGAGGTCGTCGCGGTGTACGACCGTGTGGGCCATGCCTGCCGGGAGGGCGCTCGTGTGATGGCCGAGTACCGGCGCCAGGTCCGCGGACGCCGTCGATGCGATCCCGCGGGCGAACACCTCACGCTCGGGTCCGACCATGTCGACCACCTGACCGTGCTCGAACATGCCGTGCGTCGCGACCACACCGGCGGGCAGCAGGCTGTTCGGGTGCTCGGTCAATGCGCGGCGGGCGCCGGCATCGACTTCGATCGACCCGGCGACCTCCGCGGCGAACGCGATCCACAATTTGCGCGCCGACAGCGCCCGATCGTGCGGAGCGAAGGTCGTTCCGACGAGTTCATCGCTCGCAGATCCGGCGAGCACCCCACGTCGTGAGGCACGCGCGATCACGCTGCGCATTCCGGACCACGACGCCATCCGAGCAGCGACGAGCTTGCTCGCCATGCCTCCGCTCCCCCGTCCACTTCCTCCGCCGTCGGCGTTGATCGACAGCAGTGGGTCGTCGGCCTTCACGAACGGGATCAGGGTGGCCGATGAGTCGCGTCGCGGATCGGCGGTGAACACGCCGTCCATGTCGGTGAGGAGCACCAGCACGTCGGCGCCGACGCTGTTGGCGATCAACGCGGCGATCCGGTCGTTGTCGCCGTAGCGCAACTCGTCGTTCGCGATCGCGTCGTTCTCGTTCATGACGGGGACGACGCCGAGTTCGAGCAGACGGTGCATCGTCGAGCGGAGGTGCACGTACTGCTGCCGCTCCACGAAGTCGTACGGGTCGACGAGCAGCTGAGCGCCCAGTAGACCGTGGCGGGCGAACTCGATGTTGTAGGCCTCGACGAGCCGACTCTGACCGACCGCCGACACGGCCTGGGTCGTCTGCATGTCGCTGGGTCGCTGATCCATGCCCAGTGCCGCGACTCCGGCGGCGACGGCACCCGACGACACGATCAGGACCTCATGCCCGATCGCGCGCAACGCGGCGGTCTCGTCGACGAGACGTGCAATCGCACTGCGGTCGATCATCCCCCGGTCGTCGGTGATGGATGCCGTTCCGATCTTGGCGACGATCCTCACGGAGTCCTCATCGGTCGGGCTGGTAGTCGAAGCTGAATTCGCCGATCCAGATGACGTCACCTTCGACCGCTCCGGCCTTGGCGAGCATCTTCGGAACGCCGAGCTTCTCGAGTCGGTAGTCGATGTACGACAGTGCTTCGGGCGTGGTCACGTCGTTCAACGCGACCACCCGTTCGACGTCGCGACCCACGAGGCGGAACTCGCCGTCGTCGACCCGCTCGACGACCGCACCACTCGGCTCCGGCCGGATGACGATGAGGCCGTCGTCGTAGCGGATCTCCTGGCGCGCGTCGTGGACCAGCGACGCCATCTTGCCGACGAGCGAGCCGAGACCGTCACCGGTGATCGACGACACGACGTCGCCCTCCCACTCCATGACCTCGAGGTCGCCCTCCTGCACCATGTCCGCCTTCGTACCGACGACGATGCGCGGGCGTTCGAGCAGGTCGGGCTGGTAGCTGCCGAGTTCGTCGAGCAGGATCCGCTCCTGTTCGTTCGGCCAGATGCCGTCCATCGGAGCGAGATCGATCATCAGGCACAGCACACGAGCACGCTCGACGTGACGAAGGAACTGGTGACCCAACCCCTTGCCCTCGCTGGCTCCCTCGATGAGGCCCGGGATGTCCGCGACCACGAACTCGGTGTCGTCATCGAGGCTCACCACGCCGAGGTTCGGTTCGAGTGTGGTGAACGGGTAGTTCGCGATCTTGGGCTTGGCGGCGGAGATCACGCTGATCAACGTCGACTTGCCGACATTCGGGAACCCGACGAGCGCGACGTCGGCCATCAGCCTGAGATCGAGCTTGAGCCACCGCTCCTCGCCGTGTTCACCCTGCTCGGCGAAGCTCGGCGCGCGCCGTTTGTTCGACAGGAACTTGGCGTTGCCGCGCCCACCGCGGCCACCGGCGGCGGCCATCCACCGGTCGCCCTGATTGTTGAGTTCGGCGTAGACCTCGCCGGTGTACAGGTCACTCGCCTTCGTACCGATCGGCACCTTGATCTCGAGCGACTCACCGCGTCGACCGTGCTGATCCTTGCCCTTGCCGTGCACGCCCCGACCGGCCCGACGGTGCGGGTGGTCCTTGAACGCCAGCAGTGACGCGACGTTGTGGTCTGCGACCAGCCAGATGGCTCCGCCGTCACCGCCGTCACCGCCGTTCGGCCCGCCCAACACGACCGGCCCCTCTCGTCGGAAGCTGATGCAGCCCGCGCCACCGTCCCCACCCTTGACGTTGAGTTGACACTCGTCGACGAACTGCGACATCCGCGAGAGGCTACGCCCGCCCCGGCACGCTCGCTCTCGCGTCGTTCTCGTGAACTGTTCGCGCACGCAGCGCCGGAACAGTTCACGAGAACGGCGGTTGGGGGCGCGTAGCCTGACGCGGTGGACGATCTGCCCTTCGTGGACAACTCCGACGAGCGTGCGGACCGGTGGGCATCGTCGATGGCGGGGCATGCGGACGACGACATCGTTCTCGCGCATGCCGACTCGTTCGCCACGGTCGGCGACGCCCGGATCCTGACCCGCGAAGCCCGCGAGGAACGCGACGCCGAACTGCTGGCGTCGAATGCGACCCGAGCTGCGGGCGCCGGAAACCGGGCCGTGGATGAAGAACCCGATCCCTACCGAACCTGTTTCGAACGGGACCGGGACCGAATCCTGCACGACTCTGCATTCCGTCGGTTGGCGGGCAAGACCCAGGTCTTCGTGTTCCCCGGCGACCACCAACGCAACCGGATGACGCACGCACTCGAGGTCGCCCAGGTCGCACGCTCGATCGCGCAGGCGGTCAGCCTCAACGTTCCGCTCGTCGAGGCGATGGCGATCGGGCACGACTGCGGGCACGGTCCCGGCGGACACGCCAGCGAGGACGCACTCTCTCCGTTCCTCGAGGAGGGTTTCGACCATGCGCCGTGGGGCGCCGACGTGACGCTGCGCCCGCTGAACCTGTGCAGCGAGACGCTCGACGGGATCCGTAACCACTCGTGGAGCCTCCCCGCGCCGCGCACGCCGGAGGGTGAAGTCGTCTCGTGGGCCGATCGGATCGCCTACGTCTGCCACGACTTCGAGGATGCGGTCGCCTCGGGGATCGTCACCGCCGACATGCTCCCGGCATCGGTGGCCGAAGCCTGCGGGACCGACCGTTCCAGCCAACTCGGCACCTTCGTCCGGGCGATGATCACCGCGACCCTCCGAACCGGGCGGATCGGAATGGCCCCCGACATCGCGGCGGCACTCGCAGCGTTCCGGAAGTTCAACTACGAGAACATCTATCTCCGCCCGGCGTCACGACAGCAGGCCGATGCGGTCATCGTGCTCCTCCGGGCGCTGGTCGAGCACTACGCCGACCGTCCGCATGCGATCCCCGAGGCGACCGCGCGCGGCGTCCTCCCGGCCGGGGCCACACCGGCGCTGGTCGAAGCCGGCTCGACCGAGGCAGTCCGGGCAGCCGTGGCCTACGTCGCGGGCATGACCGACCGCTTCGCGTGCGAACGCGGCCTGGTCGAACTGAACTGGGACCCGCGCCAGCTCCCGACCGCCGTCACCTGAACCGGGCGCTCCGGCCCGGCGTCAGGGCATGGCCTCGGTGCCGAGCAGCATCGCGCGCAGACCGAGACCCATGATGAACAATCCGCCGAACCCGTACAGCAAATACAGCTTGTCGGTGATGAACGGGCTGTTGCGGTAGCTGTACAGGATGCCGACCGCGAAGATCGTGCTGAATCCGTAGAGCGCGTGGAACGGGTCGAGCTCGATCCCGTTCTGGTTGACGATCAACGCACCGATGACCGCGACCACGATGGTCGAGATCTCGGCGATCGCCGTGGCGACCCACAACACCCGGACGCGGAGTGCCGGCACGTAGTGGGCGGCCAACGCCCACAGGCCGACGAACGCGTTCGACCCGATCAGAAACCAGCCGCTGACGAGGTGCGCGTCCTCGAGCCCGGTCATTGCACCCTCCCGCTCGTCACCGGATCAGTCGAAGATCCAGCCGGTGCGATACGGCGGTGTGCGGTCGTGTTCGATGAACCATTCGGACCCGAACGCCATGGCGAACACGTTCTCGGGCATCTCGAGGAAGAACGACGAGTCCGTGATCTGGCTGCGGTGGCAGCGCATCGACGCTCGCTTCGTCGCTGCCTGGTCGGCCGCATCGACACGCAACGTCATCACAGACTCGGGTTCGCCGAAGGGGTTCCCGTCGTCGGCCGGTCCCATCGGGTCGAACTCGATGGCGCCATCCGCGCCGTCGGCGGCATCGTCCGGTCCGACCGTCACGCCCGAGGCGCGGGCGTCGGAGATCATCGCCGCCATCGCGTCGCGGTTGGCGGTCGCTTCCAGCGTCCGCATCGGATGGTCGACCAGTTCGGCGGCACGCAGCCCGACGCGGTTCACCTGGACATGGTCCGGATGTCCGTAGCTGCCGTGCCAGTCGTAGATCGTGAAGACGTCGGCGTGTTCCTCGCGGAGCACCGAGGCCACGGACTCCGCGGCCTCGTCGAGGTCGGCGCGGTGGAACGACGTCGCATCGCCGTTCGCCTCCCATCCGGTCATTCCCGAATCGGTGTAGCCGAGCCAGACGACACGGTGCACGCCGAGCACCTCGGCCGACGCCTCGGTCTCGGAGCGACGTCGATCGGCGAGGGTCTCCCCGTCTGCGAGATCGTCGGGAACCTCGCCGTGCTCACCATTGGTCGCGACGATCAGAACGACCCGATGGCCCTCCTGGGCGGCACGCGCCATGGTCCCGCCCGTCGACATGCACTCGTCATCGGGGTGGGCGTGCAGACAGACCAGGGTTCCCATCGCCGTCAGTGAAGCAGGTCAGTCGGCCTGTCGCACGGCTCCGGATTCGATCAACCCGTCGATTCGTGCCGCATCGAGGCCCCATGCCTCCAGAACGGCGCGGGAATGCTCCCCGGGCCACGCTGGGGCCGACACGACTTCGTTCTCCGTTCGGCTGAAGCGCGGCGCGGGCGCCGGCTGCGTCACGCCGCCGACCTCGATGAACGTTTCCCGCTCGACGTTGTGCGGGTGTTCGGCGGCTTCGGACATCGTCAACACCGGAGCGAAACACACGTCGGTGTGTTCCATGATCGCGCACCATTCGTCCCGACTCTTCGTCGCGAACAACTCGGTGAGACGCTCCTTCAGCGGTCCCCACTCGGTGGGATCCATCTGCTTCGCGAACTGCTCGTCGTCGGACAGCCCGGTCAGGCGGAGCAGCTCGGCGTAGAACTGCGGCTCGATCGAACCCAGCGAGATGTACTCGTCGTCGCTGCACCGGTAGACGTCGTAGAAGTGGGCGCCGGTGTCCAGCAGATTGGTGCCGCGTGCGTTCTCGTCGAACACCCCCATCTCCTTCATCGCCCAGAACATCGTCATCAGCACCGCCGATCCGTCGACCATCGCCGTGTCGACGACCTGGCCGACTCCGCTGGTCTTCGCCTCGAGGAGAGCCGCGACCACACCGAGGGCGAGGAACATGCCACCGCCCCCGAAGTCGCCGACCATGTTCAACGGCGGCGTCGGACCCTCGCCCTTGCGACCGAAGTGGGCGAGCGCACCGGCGAGCGAGATGTAGTTGATGTCATGGCCTGCGGCCTGGCTGTATGGGCCCGTCTGTCCCCATCCGGTCATGCGGCCGAACACCAACTTCGGGTTCCGTTCGAGGCAGACGTCGGGACCGATTCCGAGCCGTTCCATCACCCCGGGCCGGAAGCCTTCGATCAGCGCGTCGGCGCCGGCGACGAGATCGAGCAGGGTGGCGACCCCATCCGGGTTCTTCAGGTCGATCGCGATGTTGCGGCGACCGCGCAGGAGGATGTCACCGTGGGGCTGCTGGGGAGCCGGTCCGCGGACCGCTCCGGCACGTTCGACGCGAATGACCTCGGCGCCGAGGTCGGCGAGCAGCATCGCCGCGAACGGCCCGGGGCCGATCCCGGCGATCTCGATGATGCGATGTCCTGCGAGTGGTCCTGGCATGGGTGGTCTCCTTGTCGAGATCAGTTGGATCGAGTTGGTTGGATCGAGCTGGTTGGATCGAGCTGGTTGGATCGAGCTGGTGATCAGGCGGCTTCGACCAGGCGGCTTCGACCAGGCGGACGTGCCCACCGATCGTCTCGGCGAACATCGGCCAGAGCGGGGCCGGGAGGTCGTGGCCCATGTCGGACACGAACAGGTATCTCGACCCGGCGATCAGTTCGGCCGTGGTCTCGCCTCCGGACGGGGTGATGAGCGTGTCGTCTCGTCCGTGGATGACCAGCGTCGGCACGTCGAGGGCCCGGAGGCCGTCGCTGCGGTCGCCGCTCGCGTAGATCGCAGCCAGTTGCCGAGTTGCGCCCTGTGGGTAGAACGAGCGGTCGAAATCACGGGCGGCGCGGGCCTTCATCGCGTCGTGGTCGACGTACCGCTTCGACGCCCAGACATCCGCCCGGGTGGACGCCTCGATGAAGGCGTCCCGGTCGGTGGGCGGCGCTGCGAGCAGCGCCTCTCGCGCC